>CAYXRK010000112.1:0-15309 GCA_964467615.1 uncultured Nitrospirales bacterium
AGGAAATACTCCAGATCGCGGGCCTTGGCGAACGCGGCTAGTTGGGAGGTGTTGTTGAGCCGGACATCAACAACGCGGCGCACACCGGCCTCCGCAAGAAGCGTAAAGAACTCCTCGGCGGAATGTTGGGTGAAGCCGATCGTGAACAGTTTCATTCGTCTACCTGTGACTTCGTATACGCGATCGCCTCGGATTGCAGATCATAAGCCTTCTCGACCAAGGCGGCGGCGGAGGTCAGGTCGCCGAAGAGTTCGAATTGGAGGTCGTGAAGCTGGACGAGGCGCTCTTCGGAGGTTTCGTGCGGTTCCTCCGCTCCGTCCGAGAGGATGTGCGTTATCGCCAACTCTGGACGAAGCTTCCGCAGTTCGCGGCAAACGAGAATCGTCCGATGGCATTCGAGCGGGTCGGCCTCGGAGCACATAAGGGCGACGTTGCGGTGCTCGATGCCTTCGAAGATGTTGTCGAGGCCGCGCCGGAACAAAGGCAGCTTCGCGATTCGGTCGTACCGCGCTTGGCCGTCGACGTAACAAATCTCCTCGGCGCGGCGCGCGCCAAGCTCCCGGCCCAAAAACAGATAGTCGATTTCCGCATCGCGCAGCGCGCCCTCGAGGGCGTCCTTGCTAAAGTGTGGCAGGTATTTGCTGTACGGACTCGAACGAACATCCGCGATCAGCGAGACGCGGTGCTCCGAAAGCAGACGCAGGAATTCCGCAAGCGGATGGTTCGAGTGGCCTATGGTGAGGAGCGCGGGCGCTTTCATCCTGTCTCACGATCAATTGTTGCGTGCGATTGGCGGACATCGTAGTAAATTCTGTGGCAGTAGCGAAAGCTTCCCGGAATCCACGACTCGACTTCAATCTTCGTTGGTGAAATAATCCAATACCTCGCGCGAGAATTGCCAACCATGAATCCCCTCATCAAACGCCAATTCGGTCTCATCCACGAGGAGATCGGCCGGCTGCGCGAGACGCTCGCCGCGAACCGTGAAGCGGTCGAGAAGCACCGCGAGGAGAAGGAGGAGACGCTCCAGGAAAGTTGGCGCGCGAAACGCGAGGCGGCCACGCTCCGGCAAATCTCGGAGGATTTCGACGCGCTTGACGAGCAAAATCAGGGCCTTCGCGCGGAACGCGAGGCGCTTCAAAAGCATCTCGAGGAGATTCTCAGGCACACGCGGGCGCTCCAAAACACCTACAAGTAACCTGCAATCCAACTCGATTTCCCTGCTATAGTACGGCCATGAAGTTGACGACCGAACAACGCGAATGGCTTGCGCTCACGATGGTGCCGGGGGTGGGGACTACCCATTTTATTCGGCTTCTCGCGCGATTTCGCACGCCCGGCAACGTACTCAAGGCGCCGCGCGCTTCGCTGCAGGACATCGTTGGGCCGAAGCTGGCCGAGCGAATTTCAGAGTATTCGGAGGCGGCGGATGTCGATGCGCAGGAGCGCGCGATGGAGTCGTATCGCGCGTCGCTGATCACGATGAATGACGCGCTTTACCCTGCCAGGCTTGGGGAAATCTACGATCCGCCGTTGGTCCTATTCGTGCGCGGGGAGTTGCGCGAGGAGGACGAGCGGGCGGTCGCGATCGTGGGGACACGGGGCGCTACGCCGTATGGCATACGGATCGCGGAGCGGTTGGCGGGCGATTTGGCGGCGTCCGGGGTGACTATCGTGTCGGGAATGGCGAGCGGGATAGACGCCGCGGCGCATCGCGGGGCGCTTGAGGCGGGCGGCCGGACGATTGCCGTTTTGGGTAACGGCGTTGACCGCGTTTACCCGGAGCAGAACGCGGATCTGATGCACAAGATAATCGCGCAAGGCGCTGTCGTGTCTCAGTTTACGATGGGGACGAAACCCTCGAAGGGCCACTTTCCCTACCGCAATCGAATCATTAGCGGGATGAGTTTAGGGGTGGTAATAGTGCAAGCTCCGCTTAAAAGCGGGGCGCTTATCACGGCGCATCAGGCCGCAGAACAAGGCCGCGAAGTGTTTGCGGTGCCGGGTGATGTGGGCAATGAGAACAGTCAGGGTCCTCATGCGCTTATTAGAGAAGGCGCGAAATTGGTTGAATCTGCCAACGATATTCTCATTGAACTTAATTTGGCGGGGGCGGCACCGGTGCCTCGAATCGCCTGGGAGTCGCCTGAAACTGCCGCGGAACCGCTGGAAGAAGCCGTAAGAACCGCTCCGAAAGCCGCAAAAACCGCCCCGGAACCGCCTCGCGTTGCCGCGGCGGCGGGGGCGGAGCGGGACATCTTGTCAGTGTTAAGCGCGGACGGATCCTACGTGGATGAGATTGCAGCGTCGTGCCGGATTTCCGTGGCTGAGGCGCTTAGCTCGCTTACGCTGCTTGAACTGAAGGGGCTCGTCCGGCAGTTTAGCGGGAAGAGGTTTGCACCAAGATGACGTTGCGTGAAAAAATTCGCAGGGGAAAGCACGTGCCGTTTCCGATTGGTTTGGCCTTGGGTGTGTTGACGCCGTTCACGCGGCTCGGGATGTGGTGGAGGCTGTTGTGGCGACCGGTGAAGGTCAGCGCGTACGTCATCAGCTTTGGCAATCTGACGGCGGGCGGCACGGGGAAGACGCCGGCGGTCATCGAGCGCGCGCAGGCGGAAATTGAGAAGGGGAAAACGGTCGCGGTGCTCACGCGCGGGTATGGCGCGCCGGAGACGGAGAAGCCGCTGTCGTCGCCGAATGTGCCGCCGGGCGAACGCGCGGAAATGCTTGGCGATGAACCGGCGCTGATTCTCGAGCGCGTGCCGGACGTGTATGTGGTCAAATTTCCGGACCGCGTTGCGGCGGCGCGCGAGGCGATCAAAAAATTCCAATGCGACGTGTTGATACTGGACGACGGGTTTCAGTCCGTGCGATTGCACCGCGACGAGAATGTGTTGCTCGTCGATGCGTCGGATCCGTTCGGCAACGGGCACGTATTGCCGCGCGGGGTGTTGCGCGAACCGCTGACCGCGATGAAGCGCGCGACGCATATCGTGCTGACGCGGTGCGATCAGGCGAAGGACTTGCCCGCGCTCGAGGCGACGGTGCGGCGGCATGCGCCGGATGCGGCGATACGCAAGACGATTCACCAGCCTAGGGGATTGATTCACGTCGGGAAGGGTAAAGAAGTCGAGTTGGCCGAGTTGAAGAGCGGCGAGTGGACCGCGGCGTGCGCGATTGGAAACCCGGAGTCGTTTTTCGCGACGTTGAGGGGATTGGGCGCGACGCTTACGGAAACGATCGCGTTACCGGACCACGCGGATGACATCGAGGAGTATTTTCCGGACGAGGGGCGGGTGGTGGTGACGGAGAAGGACGCGGTGCGGATTGGCGAGGCGGGGGAGAATGTGTATGCGTTGCGGGTGGCGTTGGGGGACTTTGGGTAAGGGCGAAGGAACTACAACCACAGAGGCACAGAGAACACAAAGAAACGCGGAAGGGCATAATCGCGAGAAAAAGAAGAACCTAACGCAGAGGCGCGGAGAACGCGAAGGGGCGCAGAGAGAGAATGAGTTCGTGGCATTTTATCTTTCAGGGCATGCGTTGCAAGAATTGCGGCGGCGTGGCATCCCAAGGGACCTCTTGGAATCGGTAGTTACCGCCCCCGAACAGGTGACACCTGAACGTGGTACCATGGTGTGTTATCAGTCGCGGGTGGTTATGGAAGGCAGGCCGTATCTCTTGCGCGCGATTGTTGATGTGACGAAGCAGCCGATGGTGGTCGTAACCGTATATCGGACGAGCAAGATCGCCAAGTATTGGAGATCGACATGAAAGTGGTCTATGACGCCGAGGTTGACGTGCTGCGAATCACGTTGCGGGACGCGCCCATCGAGGAAAGTGACGAGGACAAGCCCGGCGTGATTCTCGACTATGACAAAGACGGAAACCTGATCGGCCTCGAAGTGCTCAACGCGTCCGAGCGCGTCGAGGATCCGAAAAGCCTCGAATACGCGGTAGCCAATTAGACCGCGCGTTTTCGGGGCACCGCGAAAACCCTTCAACGCGGAGGGCGCGAAGAACGCAACGATCCGCGGAAGAGTAGAAATAAGGCTGTGAGCATGAGAGCGGCGTAGTCTGCGCGCGAAGCGGCATCTGGGGTCGCCCCCGACGCGCATGACGGCCCTTCACCCTCGCCTTCACCTTCTCCCTCACTGCCGCAATCGTTCGGCTCGGAATTGGTTGCGAGAGTCATGGGATAAGCGCTGACTTCCCCGGCCCGCGCGTCCGCGTTTGTCGATCCCGGTGCGTAACCTTCCGCGTCGGCGGCGACGTTGTACGCGCCGGGGGAACTGGTTTGGAATATCCAGAGGCCGCTGGGTACGTCGCGGTCTTGGGCGTCGCCGTCAAATTCGACGACGGGCGACGCACAATCCCGGATGATATCGTCCGTCGATTCATCAAGAAGATCGACCGCGACTACTGTTGGCAGCGTCAGTTTGTTTCCGATGAACCGATCGAATTCAATTTGATCGGTACCCGCCTTGGCGGGCACGGTGAACCGGCTGGCGATTTCTTCTGTGGTGTAGACCCCCCAATCGTTAAACTGCGCGAACGTGTGCGCGGGGTCGGCGTTGTCGTATTCAATAAAGTCCCCGCCGATTTCGCGGAACCGGTTGAAGCCGGTGTTTACGACGTCGCCTTCCACGCCGAGCACCGGCGTGAGGGCGGGCCCGGATGAGAACCCGATAAAAACGGCGTCGCGCTCGATGTTGTCGAACAGGTTGCGCGTCACGGTGACGCCGGAGTTCACCGAGTGGATGCCGCGGTCAAGATTGATGAGCGTCGAATTGCGGATGATCGATCCCGACGAGGACCCGCCGGTGATATAGACGCCGGTGGGAGACGCGATGCTGATCGAACCGTCCAACACGACGTTGTCCAGCGTCGCGTCCACGCTATCGATTCGCACGAGGACCGGGACGCTAAACGAACCGAAGGGGAGAATTATGGTCAGATCCCGGATCACGGTGTTGTCCGCGGCCTCCACGAGATTAAAGTCCGGATTGATAGGATCGAATGCCGAGATCGCGGTCGACGTCGGCCCCGCGCCTTGCAGCGTGACATTCGCGACGAAGCGCACGAATTCTTCGTAGTATCCCGGTCCGGCGCTGATGGTGACGGGGTGCAACTCCGAGTAGCGCAACACATCCGTCATCGCGAATCCGATCGTCCGCCACGGATTCGCTTCGGTGCCGTCGCCGGTGTCGTCATGGCCCGCGACGCTTACGAAGACGACGACGGGGGGATCGGTATCGTCGTTCGGGTCCGTATCGGCCATGAATTCCTCGCAGTTCGAGAGGCCGTCGCTGTCCAGATCGGCTTCGCAGTCGTTGGTGAGCGGGTCGAGGCCGTTGTCGATCTCGTAACCGTCCATCAAACTGTCGTCATCGGTGTCCGGTGCGCCCGCGCTCGTGCCGAGTAGAAACTCTTCGATGTTCGTTAGGCCGTCGCCGTCGGCGTCAACCTCGGTATCGTTCTGTCGGGGATCGAGACCATTGTCGGCTTCATAGCCGTCCGGCAAGCCGTCGCCGTCAGTGTCCGAACTGTTCGGATCGGTACTATCCAAAAATTCCTGCAAGTTAGTACGGCTGTCAGCGTCCGGATCCCCGGTTGCGTCGTCTGCGAGCGGATTGAAGCCATGCATGACTTCCCAGCCGTCCGCGATACCGTCGCTGTCGCTGTCAAAATCATTGGGGTCGGTACCGACTTCGAATTCGGCAAAATTGTTTAGGCCGTCCGCGTCCGCGTCTTGCGCTGCGTCGATCACGAGCGGATCAAGACGGTTCGTGAATTCCCAACCATCGGGCAGGCCATCAGAGTCCGTATCAAAAATTAATGAATCGGTGCCGATACACGCTTCTACACAATCTGACAGGCCGTCCGCATCGGCGTCGACTGGACTCTGCCCTTCGCAGAGGTTAATACAACTGTTCGTGAGACTAACGCGAAACGCGTTTACTTCCCCTGTTAGCGCCTCAGCATTTGCAGTTTGAGGTAGGTAGTCCGTGGCTTGGGCAGCGACATTGTACATACCGGGCAAATCCGTCTGAAAAATCCAGAGTCCACTCCGGTCGCGCTCCTTCGCCACCCCGTCGATTTCGACCACGGGCAACGCGCTATTGAGGATCCTGTGGCCCGTTGATGCATCGATTAAATCTATGGCAATCACAGAAGATTGCGTTAGTTTCTCGCCGATAAATCGATCAAATTCAATTTGATCAACGCCAGCCTTTGACGGCACGTCGAATTTCGCGCGAATTTCCTCCTCGGTAAACAGGCCCCAATCATTGAACTGTGCCGTCGTGATCGCGGGGTACACGTTGTCATATTTGATGAAGTTGTCGTACACGTCTCGGAAACGGTTGAAGCCGGTGTTGCTGATGTCGTCCTCCGCGCCCAGCAAAGGCGTGAGTTGCGCGCCCTTGCCGGACGTTAATCCGATAAACACCGCATCCCGGCGAATATTGACGAACTCATTGCGCGTCACCGTGACCCCGGAATTGATCGAGTGGATGCCCCGCTCGAGATTGAGCAGCTTCGAATTGCTGATCACGGATCCCGATGATCTTGCACCCGTGATGAACACGCCCGTCGTCGTCCCAATGCCGAGGTTTCCGTCTAGAATTACGTTGTACAGCGTTGCTGCAATGTCGTCGATGCGGACGAGCACCGGCGAACCGAAGGCATCGATTGGGAGGGTGATCTTCAGGTCCAGAATGATTGTATTTCGTGCTGCTTCGACGATGCTGGCGTCCGGGTTGTCGAAGTCAGACACAGAAATCGTGGTCAATTCGGGCCCAGCGCCTTGCAACGTTACATTCGGCGTAAACCGCACGGACTCCTCATACGTTCCCGATCCCGCCTTAATTGTGACCGGATGCAGCACAGAGTACGCTGACACAACGTCCATAGCAAAACCAATAGTCCGCCAGGGGTTGTTTTCCGTCCCGTCACCTGATCCGTCACTCCCGTTCATGCTGACGAAGACGGTATCCGGCGGATCTCCTTTGTCGTTCGAGACAGCGCTGGTGTCGCCGGTGTTGCCTCCGACTGTTACGAGGGGTTTGGTCGGCTTGTCAGCCATCGCGTTCAACGCGCTCAGCGCGACGATGAGAAGCGCGGCGAACCCTCCCCTGACCCCTCTCCACCTGCGCGGATAGGACGGTGGACAAGCCTTGGTAAGGGAGGGGAAGTCGGCGATGGTCGTCGCTCTCGGGAGGCGTGCGAGTGAATCCGTAGAGAAATGGCGTCGAGAACGTAGGCATGGAATCCCGCCTGCGCGGGAATGACGGAGGTTGGGTTGTGGGCGAAGTGGCGACGATGGAAGTGTGGCGTTCGCGGTGGCGCTGCCGCACATCTCCCATGACCGAGATGCCTCTCGCAAAGGCGCAAAGAGCACCAAGATTATCGACGCTCGGGCGGGTGCAGGCTGGAAGCCTGCGGTACGAGTTTTGCGAGAGATGAACCCCATCACCACATCCTCCCAGAGGATTTATAACCCAAAGCCTCGAAAAAAGCGAATTTCGGAAAAGGAAGAAATTTCCAATCCGAGACAAAAGGTGCCCGCGCCTTTCAAAATCGGTGCGCAGGGAAGTCTCTCGCAAGGCCGCCAAGACATTCAAAATAAACTGTGGCGGCCTTTGCGTCTTCGCGAGAGAATTCTATTGGGCCGGGCCTTCGCGTCTCGATTACGAATTTACATGTCCGCGATCCTATTCCGAGGCTATCGTGATTTTGACGCCGTTGGTGAGTTGTTTTAGCGAGACGGAGGTGATTAGTTGGTCGCCCGCGGAAAGGCCTTCGAGAACCTCGCGGCGTTCCCAGTTGCCCGCGCCTAGTTTCACGTCGCGGCGCATTGCTCGATTCCCGATGGCGACGTAGGCGAAGGACTCGCGGACGAGGGCCTCGCTCGGCGCGAACACTACGTCGTCCTTTTCTTCGACGATGAGCGTTACGTCCGCCGACATTCCGGCGATGAAACGCTCGATGCCCTGGGTCACGCGGATTTTCACGTTGAGCGTCCGGCTTAGGTCGGGGTTGATGGAGATGGTCGGGGCGATGTAGGTCACTTCGCCGTAGAAGTCTTCGCCGCGGTATGCGTCGAGGTTGATTCGCGCCTTCTGGCCGACGCGCATGTCGGCGACGTTGGCTTCGTCGAAGGGCGCTTCGATCGAGATTTCGCCGGTTTGAATGAGTTGGACCAGCGGCACGCCCATCGAGACGGATTCGCCGATGTCGACGAAGCGCCGCGCGACGACGCCCTCGAACGGGGCGCGGACGAACGCCTTGTTGCGCGCGGTGTTGGCCACGGTGAGCGCGGCCCCGAGTTGGTGCGTGTTTGCCTCGGCGGCGCGGACCTCCTCGCCGCGGACGAGGTTTTCGCGCTGGCTGGCTTCGGCCTGGGCGAGGTTGTCCTGCGCGACGCTTAGCGCGAGCGCCACTTTGTCGAGTTCGCTTTGCGACAGGCCGCCTTTTTCAGACAACCCCAACACGCGTTCGTGGTCTTGCCGCGCGGAACGGACTTGTTCCTGCGCGAGGCGGACGCGGGTCGAGGCGATTTCGGCGTAGATGTCCTGGGCGAGTTTGGCTTTTTCGAGCGTCGCTTTTCCAGCTTCGAGGTTTGCCTCGGCGAGCGCGACGTGGGCGTCGAGGTCTTCGTGCGCGAGTTCGACGAGGAGGTCGTCTTTCGCGACGTGTTGGCCTTCGGCCGCGTGGAGCGAGACGATGATTCCCAACACCCCACCGGCGATCATCGAATCGCTCGCCGCTTTCACGGTGCCGGAGGAAATCGCGGCGATGGTGGTCTCGACGGGGCCGCGCTCGATTGACGTTACGGTGACTTCGAGTGGCGGCTCATGGAGATACAGGTATACGCCGGGCGCGGCGATGAGGCTGAGCACGATTAGCCAAGGGATGATGCGGCGTGCCATGCGGGCTCCTCGCGTCGTTCGTCGTGGACCAATTCGCCGTCGCGAAAACTGAGAATGCGGCGGGCGTGTTCGGCGACTTCGCGTTCATGCGTGACCATCACGATGGTATGCCCACGCCGGTTGAGATCGTCGAATATCGCCAAGATGCTCTCGCCACTTTTCGTGTCGAGATTGCCCGTCGGCTCATCCGCGAAAACGATGGAGGGGCTATTGATTAACGCACGGGCAATCGCGACGCGCTGACGTTGTCCGCCGGAGAGTTCGCTGGGCCGGTGGTGCGCGCGATCCGATAAGCCGACCGATTCCAGCGCTTCCGCCGCGCGACGCAACCGCTCGCGCCGAGGGACGCGGGCGTATTGCATGGGGAGTTCGACATTTGCGAGGGCGGTGGTGCGCGCTAAGAGGTTGAAACTCTGGAACACGAAGCCGATTTCCTGGTTTCTGAGGCGCGCGAGCTGGCCCTCGGAGAGCTTTGTCACGTCGCGCCCTCCAAGCCAATATTTCCCGGAAGTAGGCCTCGAAAGGCACCCCATAATGTCGAGTAAGGTGGTTTTGCCGGAACCCGAGGGGCCCATGATGGCGATGTACGCGCCTTCCTCAATCTCGAATGATACCCCCCGCAACGCCTCGACGACGGTCTCTCCCATTCGGTAATGCTTGTCGAGATTTTCGATCTGGATCAGGGACATTGGGATCCGCGCGTGTGGATTGGGTCAGTGATGTTAGCACAGACATTGGCGGGGCGGGGCGAGAGGCGGACCTTTCAACATTTGAAGTGACTGGTAGTGGACTAGTCTGAACGATAGATTCGCGCGAGGCGTTTGGGGGAAACGCCCAGGAGATACAACAGCACGATCGCTTGGTTGCGCAGCATGACGCGCCAGGGGCCTAGGCGGATCCAGCGGCGCGATGAGGTGACGGCGGGGGGGTGAACGATTTCGATTCGGCCGAGACGCCGGAGCCGGCGCATGATTTCGTAATCTTCCATGATGGGCCAGGGGCGGAATCCGCCGATTGCTCGGAAGTCGCGGAGGCGCATGAATATGGCCTGGTCGCCGTAGGGCAGCGAGAATAGGCGGGATCGCAGATTTGCCCATCGCGAGATAACGCGCATGGCGGTTGAGCCGTCGTCCGTCGCGAACGAGAACGCTCCGGCGATACCTTGGAGATTGCGTACGGCTTCTACGAAATTTTCGGGCAACAGCGTGTCGGCATGAAGAAAGACGACGAACTCGCCTCGGGCCCTGGCGGAACCGAGGTTCATTTGCTCTGCACGGCAGATTGGCCCCGCGATCACCGTGGCCCCCATGCGCGCGGCGATTTCGGCGGTTGAGTCGGTGCTCGCGCCGTCGACGACGATGACCTCGACGCCGGGGTACGTAAGCACCCGTTCGAGTACGGGGGCGATGTGTTCGGCCTCGTTTCTCGCGGGAATGACGACGGAGATGCTCGGCTTATCGGGATCGGGATCAGCGTGCTGCGTCCAGATGTGGAGATCCTCGGGGCGGTCCACGTCGTCGAGAGGCGCCATGGTGAATGTGCGAAGGCGCTGACGATCTGCGATCGCGAGCGTTTGCGCCAACACCCGATCGGACCCCCAGTCCACTCCGGCGAAGAGATGTGGAAGCGCGCACGCCCGGCAGTCGCGCCGCAGTCCGATTAGATAGTAGCCGCCGTCAGTCGCGGGGCCGAGCACGAGGTCGTGCTTGCGAAGCGCGTCGAGCGCGCCGCGCAGCACCGCGGAGTCTGCATCGGGGCAATCCGTACCGATGATCACTACGCGATCGGCGAGTGAGTCGAACGCGCGTGCGAATGCGTGACTCATGCGCGCGCCGAGATCGCCGTCGGCTTGGGGACGGTATGTGTTGCCCGAGCCGAAGACAGGCCGCATATCCTCGATTGTTCCACCCGCGAAGTGCATCTCGGCGTTGTGCATACCCAGACACGAGACGGCTTCGGCCCATGTGTGAGTGGTCATGCGGCGCTGTAGTTCCGCTGCGCCCTCCGCACCGAGTTGAGGAATCAAGCGGGTCTTCGCTTTGCCGGGTTCCGGGTATCGAGAGAAAACAACGATTCGTTCCACCGGCGGCGCGGAAATTCGAGATGGCGCTTCGCGCGCGATTGTTGACAGGATTTTGTATCCCGCGCCGATCACGCCGCGAAGCGTACCCGACACTTTGGAGCGACCTGCGCGCTTGCGGTAGTCAACGGGGACCTCGAGCGATACGACGCCGAGCTTCGCGGTCTTGAGTTGCATCTCGACGGTCCAGCCGTAATCCGGATCGCGCATACCTAATCGCTCCAGGACGGAATACCGAATCGCGCGGAACGGACCGAGGTCGGTATAGCGCGCGCCCCATACTAACCGCATGAGAAAACAGGCGAGGGCGTTTCCATGCCGCGCTTGCGGGAGCAGCGCTCCAGGCTCGGCGTTTCCTCGTGCCCGCGAGCCGACGACGAAATCAACTTCGCCGCGCGCGATCGGATCGACTAGGCGATCCATTTGGTCGGGGTGGTCGCTGAAATCGGCGTCGAGAAAGACGACGATGCCGGGACCGCGTAACGCTCGAATTCCGGCGAGACATGCGGAACCGTAGCCGCGTTTGGCTTCGCGCACGACGCGCGCGCCGCGAGACTCCGCGATCTCCGGCGTTCCATCGCGCGATCCATTGTCGGCGACGATGACGTCATCGACCCAATCCGGAATCGCGTCCAGGACGTTTCCAATTGCGCCGGCTTCGTCGAGCGCAGGGATGATGATCGCGATGGATTCGCCGTATCTCATCTCGCCATGCGCCTTTCGCGCCAAAGTTCATACGCGAGAAGTGCGTACACGGGTACGTACTCGAACCATACGACGATGTTGTGAAAAATCTCGACCTGACCGCGGGCATCGTAGAAAAACTTTAGGTAGTAGAGCGGCAACGTGAGCGTTAACAGCAGCAGCGAGGGCCGAGGCGCAAGCGCGAGAAACGGCACGACCCAGGTGTAGTACCAGGGAAACTGTGCAGGAAGAAGAAGAAAAACCGCGCCAAGGAAAAGCACGATTCGACGGCAGAGATCGGCGGCGTTGTTAAGCGGTCGCCGTGACAGAACGATCAGTATGGTGATGATTGTGCCGAGGACGCCGCCCCGCGCGATCTGATTCGAAATAGCGGAATGATCATCGGGCGAAAGGGCCCGGGCGACGAGGCGTGCTGCGCCCCGATACGCTAGGAAGAACCCATCGTTCATTTCCCAACGTTCACCATATGCAGCTATACCGGATTCATCCCGTATACCCGGCGAATAGATCAGCGGCCCGACTAATAACCCGGCAACCAAGGCAAAGACTAAAAGGGGCTTGACGAGTGTGCGCGGCTTCAAGCCCGTCGCGCGTGCGAGGAACGGCACAAGCAGCAAGGGCCACAACTTCGCCCCGATCGCAATCGATCCGGCAACTGCGGCGCGAGTGCGCTGTGATTTGAGCGCGAAGATCAGTGCGGCGAGAACGAAGGGAAGCGCGAGCACGTCCATGTGCGCGGAATTGATGGTCTCCTTCAAGACCACTGGGTTCCACCAGTAGATTGCGGCGAGATGGGCGGGCCTTCCTATCGACGTGAGTAGTTTCAACAAGAGTACAAACGTGGCCGAGTCGAAGAAGAGCACGACGCCACGCCAGGCGGAAAGCTTCCAGGGTCCGAGGAAGTGGGCGGCGGCGAACGCAATCTGCGCGACGGGCGGATAAATTGTCGCAAGCTCGGGGTGGTTGACCCGAGGCAGTATCTTGCCGGATTCGCGGCCGAGCTCGACCAGAGCGGTAGGCGCCAAAGCCTCGGCGCGCAGGATTGAACGCGGGGCGTGGGTGTAGGGATTGTAGCCTTGCGCGACTACGCCGCCGTCCCACAGGTAGCGGTAGTAGTCGTCTTCCAGAATGGGCGTCGAAAAAAACAAGCCGATCCGGAGAACTGCGCCGAACCCGAACACGAACCAGAGTAGTTTACCGCTCGCGGCGCATTGGACCAGCGCATGAACAGCGGCCAAATATGCCGCCGCCGCAACCATTAGGACAACGACGAATTCTCGCGTCGGGCGCGCTACGGGGTCGCCATCGTAGGCATACCGGCGCGACAGGAAGGCGACGACAATGACTGCCGCGCTGAGTAGCGCGGCGCTGGTTAAGAGTCGAAGTCGAGTCGCGTTCACGTACGTGGCCCAATACCTTTCTCGCCGACGAACGATGCAGATCGCTGGGCAAGGATATCCGGTGGCGAGAATGATCGGAAACTCGTGGCCGCGTTACTTCGGCTGTTCGTTCAACGTCCAATCGTAGTCCATGTAGACGACGTCGTAGGAATTCCCGCGAAGGAATTGCGCGTCGGCATCGGATACGTACTTGCTCACGAAGCTGAGGACGGCGCGGCGTGGGGGGGCCTGGCCGGGGAAGCCCGAGTCTGTCTTGTACGACTCGGAGAAATCGTCTGCAAACCAATCGAAAATCGACGAGAGATAGACTTTGCTTTTTGCGTGATCGATCCGAAAAGCGTCCGCACGCGATAGGAATTTCCGCATTTGGTCATCAAGTTGTTCGTTGAGCCGATCCGCGATGAATGGCTCGCTGCGGAGGGGTGGGCAGCCAATGGACGCGCAGACGAGCGCGGCGTGGACTCGCGGGTCTTTGAACTCGGGCCGCAGAACTTCGTGCTCGATCGCGTCCAGCGTCACGTCGCGTCCTGCCACCTTTGAATTTAGTGTGTCCCAGACGCCTGGAATTTGGCGGATGCTGTTCTCCGGATATCGAAAACCAGCGATCAGTCCGCCTTTTTTGATCGGATAATGGTCGACGATGCGCTTGAGCGTTGTGGCGTTGTACGCGTTGATCCAAAAAGCGAACCTCGCGCTACGGTCCCAGGCGGACATTTCGTCTTGCGAGACGTTTCCGAGCGCCGCGACAAATGCGTCTAGCTCTCCGCGTTCTGCTTGGAGCGCGACGTAGTCGACTAGTCCGTCGACATTGACGTGGGCGTTCAATACTTCTGCGTATCGGTCGTAGTTGAACATTTCGTTTTTGGAAACTTCCGGGGACCCAGTATCGGCCATGACGTTTACGTTCTCATGTCGGCCACAACCGATCGAAAAGAGAACGGCGACAATTAGAACCCGAAACCTTGTACGCGGTCGCGTGAATCTCGATGCCATCACAAGAACGCCCGTCGCACGTTGGGATTCTAAACCAACGCGCCGCCGCAGGAAGAGCCCGCGCCGGCCGTGCACGCGTAACAGTGCGCGCCGGTGACGATGCGCCGTCCCTTCAACGTATCTGCATTGACGGTGAGAACGTTGTTGCGCTCGCGTACGGGCAACCGCAGCGCGAGGTTGAAGTCACAATCGTACAGTGTGCCGTCCCATGCCACGGAAATTTGATGCCGGCACATGAGGCGCGGGACTGTGCTCGAATTGAACGCTCCGGCCAACAACCGCTCATACGTTTCGGCCTGTTTTGCCCTACGTAACGCGGCCACGAAACGCCCTATCGGAACGTTCGTGATGGTGTGCAAGCGGGTGAATTCGATGCCGAAACGCGCGCGCAGTTCGCGCCGATAGTCGGCCTCCAATGATCCCTGGTCCGGGGGAAGCGCCGGCCCGATCGGGTTGTAGATCAACGTCAACGGATGGCGCGAATCCACGCCATACCCGATCGCGTTCAGACGCCGAATCGCTTCGATGCTGTCGTTGTAGACGTTTTCTCCACGCTGCCCGTCGACGTTTTCTTCGAGATAGCAGGGCAGCGATGCGACGAGATTGACGTCATTCAGTTTGAAAAACTCAGGTAAGTCTTCGTATTCAGGCAGGAGGAGGACGGTCAGGTTCGTGCGGACGATCACGCTGAAATCCTGCGCGCGCGCCGCGCTAACGAAGTTGCGAAAGCGCGGGTGCATCTCCGGCGCTCCTCCGGTGATGTCGATGGTGCGCGCGCCAAGCCGCGTTGCTAGGCTTATCACCGCTTCCATAGTTTCCCACGACATTTCTTCCGTGCGCCGCGGCGATGAATTGACGTGGCAATGGCCGCAGGTCAAGTTGCAGCGAAGGCCGATGTTTACCTGCACGGTGGCTAAAGTTGCTTCAGCGTAAAGACCGACCTGGCCATTCGCACTGACGGCGGCGTCGAACGATTCCGCGCCCGCGTCAAGTCGTCGAGCAATCGAGGACATGAATTCCCCTTCGTAGCTTCCGAGACGGACGGCCCACGCGGCGGCAAATGAATTTCCTCGACAGGCCGCTTGAAGTATCCGCCGGGGAATGATACTCTATTTGGCTCTCGACATATCGCGGGCTGGAGCAGTCCGGAAGCTCGTTGCGCTCATAACCCAAAGGTAGCAGGTACAAATCCTGCCCC
>CAYXRK010000113.1:0-15294 GCA_964467615.1 uncultured Nitrospirales bacterium
ATCCTTGATGCAGTTCGCTTGACAGCATCCGCCGGTACACGCGGCGTATGCGATCGGCGACGCCTGCAATACCGCCACCGTCGCCAATGCGCAGAGGATCGCCATCATAATCGCGACTTTGGTGAATTTCCTCATTTCTCGTTCCTTCCCTTTGTTGACCCGCGTAAACCTTCGTCGATGACGTGGGAGACAAACACGAACGAACCGGACGCGCCCCTTTGCGGGTTTCCGGCAACAACCCGTTGGACGCGCCGCCGGGCGGCCCTTCGGCGCTCTCCCACTTACATAATGCTGGGGCGTCCCCGTTTGTCAGGGGCGTCGCGCCGGCCTGGAGGCCGTTCGCGAGCACTCGGCAGCGGAGCGAAAGGGTGGTTGTCGAGGACTTTATTTGGGTGAATTACTTTCCCTAGGCCGAAAGCGTTGACATGTGGAGAAGAGATATGCTGTACTATAGATAACATAACACAGGATATTCAATTCTCCACGATGAAGCACGATCTGTTGCAAGGCCTAAATTCCCAACGCGGAGGGTTGCGGGGCTTCTTTCGTTCCCGGCGCGTGCCGGGCCACGAGATCGACGATCTTATTCAACAATGCTTCGAGGTCTTGGTGCGCCGTCACGAATGTGTCGGCGAGGGGCAAACCCGAGCGTTTCTCATGGGAGTGGCGAGAAACGTCCTGCGCGCCTACTTCCGCGGGGCGAATTCCGTCAACGAAACGGAGAACGACTCGGTAGATGAACAGATAGAAGCCGCCGGCGGCTACAGCCCCCTGGCCATCGCCGCTCGACGGGAACTGACGGGAATACTTGAAAAGGCCGTACGTGGCCTTTCTCCGCAACACCGCCGCGTGCTCGAGCTTCGCTACTTCGAGGGGCGGTCCGGGGCGGACACGGCTCGGGATCTCGGCCTATCTCGGCAGACGGTGCATGAGTATGAGCGATTGGGATTGCAACGTCTGCGAACAGTTCTTGGCCCGACGAACGATATGCACGCTTAAACAGGAGGCACAACCGATGCCACGTTACAGCGCAATTTGCTTCATCACCACATTCTTCGTTCTTCCCTCTCCGGCAAACGACGAATCGACAAAGTCCCCCACGACGCAACGGATCGAGGTCGACCGGTCGGCGGTTCCTCCGCGCTCGCTCGCGTGGTTCACGGAACAGGTTACAAGCTTCGAACGCGCCTATCCGAACATCGATGTGAGTGTTTCCGACGCCGGGATGGGATCGCGCCCGCTAACTCACATCCGCGATGTTCCAGGGTTAGCGAAGAACGTGATCGGCGTGATGGCGCCGGCCGGCGACGAGATCGCGTACTTGGCCAGCAGAGAAACAATCGTGCCGTTGGACTCGTACATGACCGTCGACAACTTCGACGTCTCGGCGTTGCCTGCGGGCGCGTTAAGTTCGGCTACGTTTGACGGCAGGACCTGGGGAATACCCTGGTGCCTCGACGCTGTCTGGCTCGTGTGCAATCGGACCCTATTCGACGCCGCGGGCCTCGGGCCGCCACCGCGGACGTGGACCGAATTCATGGAATACGCCCGCGTCTTGACTAAAGACACCGACGGCGACGGCAAAACCGACCAGTTCGGATTTCGAGCCCCGGAGGCCGGCACAGGCGTGATCGCAATACTGTTGATGTCGCTCGACCGCCAGGACGACGTGCACTACCTTACCGATGGACGCATCGATTTGAGCGCCACGGCACTGCCGGAAAACGTGCGCTTTATTCAACGGCTTCTGGACTCGGGATTCGTATACTTCGATCCGAGATACACGTTCGCTGGCGAGAAATCTGACACGATCAAATGCGGCATGCAGATCATGAACAACATCGGCCAACGGTCGAACTGGGCGCACGAGGCCGCCAAAAGCGTATACGCGGACCCGGATCTAGAGTTCGCGCCGCTTCCCACGAATGGCGCAAACGCGTCGATTGTCGGCGAGCGTTACTATTTTTGCATACGCCGCTCCAACGCGGAAGCACAGCAGGCGTCCTGGGAGTTTCTGAAATGGTTCGTCCGTCCGTCCCTGCCGCTCAACGGATACTGGCTCGGGTATCCCATCAATCGTCAAATCACCGCAAACGCCGATTTCAAACAGTGGGCCGGCACGACCTGCCGTAACGTCGAGGCCGCGATTCAGTCGATGGATTGGTCGCGATCCCCTGACTTTACGTTTGATTTGCGCACGTATGGAGCGGCGGTCGGGACGTTCACTGACATTTTCACGAAGCGAGTCAATGTCGAGGACGGTATCGCCAATCTCGAAATCCGCCTCAACGAATTCCGGCTTGCCCCGTCCGAACCGGTGCGCGAGGGGGCAATCTTTGAATAAGGTGCGACATGGCGCATTTTTCCTGCCGGTGATACTCGCCGCATATTCGGTGGGTTGCGGCGACGCTCGCTCAAGTATACCCGTCGAACGGGAACAGAGTCTTTCTGAACTCGACGAAATCGCCGCCGCACAGAGCGGCGACGCGACCGCCAATTCCCCGAAAGGTGCAATCTCGCAGGCGATCTACGGCCAGTTGTTAGATGCGGCCGCGCGAACGTATCCGGGTGACGATCCATTCATTCGCCTTATTGAACATTTCGAAGACGACCCATTTGGAGCGAAGCTCGTTGCATATCATTACAAGGAATTGCTCGATCAATCTTCCGGAGTCGCAAACGAATTTCTTGAGACGCTCGTCGGCGAAGGCGTTGGGCAAACGCACGCGGCGGCGTTGCAACTGTTTCTGCGGCAATTGGCCGAGAGCGATCCCCAGACATTCGAAGCGTGCGTTCGCCGGTTTATGGGAGAGGGCGGCAGCAGCCTGATGCATCGCGTCGCCCTGTACGAACGAATGCGCGCGCACGCGAACTCGAATCTAAAAGACGCGGCGCTTGACGCGCTCTTGTTTGCCTCGCAATTTCCGCAAACGGTCGAGAATATGCGGCTTCGCCCCTACTTAGCGGCGCGGCTGGATTCGGCTGGGTACGCGCTCGAGTCCGCCTTGATTGAGCGTGGCGAATTGAATACCCGGGCGATCGAGTTCCTCTATACGTCGCTTGCCGAAGAGACATCGGGCCCGGCCGGGTTGACGCCGAAGCACCTCAACAACGCATCGCACGCTCACCAGAATGTACAGGCTGCCGCGACGACGTCCTCAGCGACGTCGTTCGAACTTGTCCTGCATGACATGCGCGAGGCTTTTTTGTACCGCTCCACTGGGGACATCGCGCTCGCTGAGCAGACCCTTGACCGATGTGTACAACATGCTAATCAGTCATCGCATACATTCGACGACAATCAGCTCCGCGTTGCGAGCGAACTGTTTCGCTCGATCTATCAGGCGCTGCTATCGACTGTGATTGGCCCTGCCGCACCGTCCTCCGCGGCAACCAAACAATTGTTGCACGGCGTATTGCAATGCAGCATGACCACCGCCACGTTGGCAGCGGAGCGGGAGCGGGGGGCAAGCGCGTCGGCCATCGCGCCGATCACGGCTGAGTACGTACTTGGCTTAGAAGCGTTGGAGAATTGGCGGGCCACTATTGAAGCCTACGATGCGTTCATTGCAAAATTCCCAGCATCGGGGGAATCGATTGAATTCACTGTGGCGCGTGCGAAAGTGTTGTGGGAAAAACTAGGCGATTTGGAGGGCGCGTACGAAGGATACAACCGGGCCGCGGCGCTGTACGCCGAATCGTCCGGCGCGGCGCAGTGCGTGCTCAATCAGGCGCTCATCCGCGTAGAGGACGAACGGTACGAAGACGCGTACGACCTTTGTCAGGAGTTGTTATTAAGGAAACAGCCGCGCAGCATCGAGGGGGCGGCAGAATACATTCTCGCCGTGTGCGAAACCGGCCTAGGCTATGCTGAGGAGGGCCGCGAGCGCATGGCGCGCGTCGCCGATTCGTATGCGGGCGATTTCGCGGGAGAGCGGGCGCTCTATTGGCTCGGGATGTCCGCCGTTGGAGTACTCGACTACGAACGCGCGGAGGCCCGATTGGCCGAGTACATCGAGCGCTACCCGAACGGCGCCGATGTTGGCGGCGTCAAACACACCCTCGATCAGCTCGCGGCGTTGGGCCGCACTTTGAAGTAGGGCCGTGTGATGCTGCCGACCGTATGGCGAATCCCGATGGTGTTCTACTTCTGTATGCGAATCGTGACGGCCAGCCCGATCGCCGAGATAGAAGTCACATCCATTGAGCTAGGACGCCGGTCGCTGGACGAAACTGTCGACCAGACATTCGCCGTGCGCAACGCGGGAGACGAGGACCTCGCGATCAAGGTCGAAAAGACGAGTTGCGGGTGCTTGTCGTACATCACCGGCGCGATGGTAATTCCACCCGGCGAGAGCGCGGACGTGGAGCTTCGCGTGCGGCCAGAAAAAGGACGCAACCTCGGGCCCAATACGTATCACGCGACGCTGTCGACCAATGATCCCGATCGTCCCCAAATCGAACTGTCTTTCAGCGTCGATTTCGGGGCGTCTATCGAAGTGTCACCATCGGTACTGGACTTCGGCACGGTGACGCGCGGCGACGCGCCGGCGAAGACGCTTGCGATAACCTTATTCGACGGGAGCATCAGCGGCGCGCTTACGCTAGATTCTTCTGCTGGCTATATCAGCGTCATGGAAATTGCGAATGAAGCGCGCGGAACTGTTCGCGAATCGACATGGAAGGTAGAGCTACGCACGGAACACGCGGACGCCGGGGAGTCGCACGAGGAAATCGTCATCCGGTCCGATTCGCCCGATCGGCCCGCAGTGCGCGTGCCGGTGAGGGCGGAGATTCGAGGGCCGCTCTCCGCGGCGCCGGAACGAATCATCATCCCGGCGGCGGCCCCGGGCGAAGAGATCGAGGCGCACGTAAAGCTGACGGCGAGCGACGTCCACCAGATCGGGCCCATTTTCGCGCGTTGCGCCGACCCGAGGGTCGGCGTGGAGTTGACGCCATCGGGACTAACCACGTGGGACCTTAAGGTCCGATTTCGCGCCCCGGAATTCGCAGAGTATATTAAAACTAGTATACTGCTTGATGACGTTAAGAATACAACACTGCTCACGGTGCCGTTTCGGGCGCTGGTTCGGGCGGCGGCGAGGTAATTCAGCGCCCGCGGGTCCCCACGCGGCCCGATTCAAGTCCCGAAAGACCCCCGGATTTTATCCATAAACCGTTTGTGGAGCGGGTAGGAATGCTCTTCGCTGAGTTCTTCGAAGCGCTTGATCAACTCGCGCTGTTCCTTCGTAATCTTCGCGGGTGTTTCAACGTGGACTTCCACGAACTCGTCGCCGCGGCGGTACCCTCGAAGGTCGGGAACGCCGAGACCTCGCAGCTTGAATGCCGTGCCCGACTGCGTTCCCGCGGGAATCTTTAAGTCCGCCTCGCCATCCAAGGTGGGGACACGAACCGTCGCCCCGAGTATCGCCTGCGGGAAACTGATCGGAAATTCGCAGACGATGTTCGTGCCCTCGCGCTTGAACACGGCATCCGGTTGCACCTCGACGAAGATGTAAAGGTCTCCGCGCCCGCCGCCGCCATGGCCGGGTTCGCCTTCGCCCTGGAGACAGAGACGCGATCCGGTGTCGACGCCGGGGGGGACGTCCACGTTTATTTCGCGCTCGGCGTTTACGGCCCCACTTCCGTGGCACTTGCGGCATGGGTCTTTCACGATCTGGCCCGCGCCTTGGCACACGGGACAGGTGCGCGCGATGCTAAAAAATCCTTGCGACATGCGGACTTGGCCGGCGCCTTGGCATTGCTGGCAGGTCTCTCGGGTGGTGCCTTTTGCCGCGCCGGCGCCTTGGCAGTCGCCGCAAACTTCCTTGCGCGTGAAGCGGATCCGGGTCTTCGTGCCGAACGCGGCGTCGCGCAGCGTGATTTTTACTCGATACTCCAAATCAGCGCCCCGCGACGCCTTCGCGGCGCCTCCCCGCGGCTGGCCGCCAAAAAACGACTCGAAGATGTCCTCGAAGGGAGATCCCTGGCTGAAACCACCCCCAAATCCCCCGAAACCGCCCTGTCCTGCGCCTCCGGGCACCCCCGGACCCGCCTGGCCGAACTGATCGTATTGGGCGCGTTTCTCCTTATTCTTAAGTACGTCGTAGGCCTCGTTGATTTCCTTGAGCTTGTCTTCGGCTGGCTTGTCGCCGCCGGTTTTGTCCGGATGGTATTTGTGCGCGAGCTTCCGATACGCGCTCCGGACCTCGTCCTGCGTGGCCGCGCGCGTAACACCGAGAATGTCGTAAAAGTCTTTTGCCATGTGAGAGGGAATCGCCGACAGTGCGTTACGTACGCCGTGGAAAGTTGCGAGCAACAAGGGCCGTTTTCATCCGCGTTGTCCGTCTCATCCAAAGAAACGTGCCAACGCGAGGAAAACGGCCCGCGTAGCTATAATTTTACTTCGGAACGGCCCAAATTCCAAATGCGGGCTAGGATCTTCCGAAGTGGCGGAGCAGGAACCCGAGATCGAGTTCAGGATACACGGGAAAGCGACCGAGCAGTTCGGCGATGCGGGCGCGCGCGGCGTCGGTGGCGGCCGGTTTGATGGAGTACTTTGCCTTGCTAACGCTTCCCGCGTTGGGGCCGGATTCGATCGATGCGGGCGCGGTATTGGCCAAGACGAGTTTGATGATGCCGGCGATTTCCTTCATCTCGTCCGCGCCCATGCCGAGCGTGGTGACGGCGGGCGTGCCGAGGCGCAGGCCACTGGTGTACCAGGGGCCGTTCGCGTCGTAGGGGAGGCTATTGCGATTGAGCGTGATGCCGCAATCGCGCAGGGCGCTCTCGGCTTGGCGTCCGGTGAGGCCGAAGCGGGTGACGTTAATTAGTAATAGGTGATTGTCCGTGCCGCCGGTGGCAACGTCCATCCCTTCGGCGACACAGGCCGCGGCGAGCACGGAAGCGTTGGCCTGGATCTCGTGCGCGTAGGTCTTGAACTCGGGCGTGTTGGCTTCGGTGAACGCGACGGCCTTCGCCGCCATGACGTGGGGGAGAGGCCCACCCATGACGAGGGGGCAGCCTTTGTCGACAGCCTCGCGGAATTCCTCGGTGCAGAGGACAATGCCGCCGCGTGGCCCGCGCAGAGTTTTGTGGGTGGTAGACGTGACGACTTGGGCGTGTAGGACGGGGTTGTAGTCGCCTTCGAACACGCCTCCCGCGACGAGACCGGCGAAATGGGCCATGTCGACCATGAGGACCGCGCCCGCCTTGTCGGCGATTCGGCGCATGCGGGCGAAATCGATGGCGCGGGGATAGGCGCTGTAGCCGGCGAGCAGAATCAGTGGCTTGAGTTCGAGGGCTTGCCGCTCGATGGCGTCGTAGTCGAGCAAGCCAGTGGCGCGATCTACGCCGTAAGAGTGCGCCTCGAACATTTGCGCGGACACGTTGTGGCGGTAGCCGTGCGTGAGGTGGCCGCCGGCGTAGTAGTCCATACCGAGCATGCGTTGGTTGCCGTTGGCCTGGCGGACGGCGTTCCAGTCTGCTTGCGAAAGTTCGGAGGGGTTCGTCTGACCGAGGCGTGCCAGCGCGGGGGCTTGGACGCGCGTTACGAGGATCGCCCAGAACGCGATGAGGTTCGCGTCCGCGCCGCTGTGCGGTTGCACGAAGGCGTGCTCGACGCCGAACAACGTTTTGGCTTGTTCGGCGGCATAGGTCTCGATGTCGTCGACGTTGTCGCAACCGGCGTAGAAGCGGTGGCCGGAGTAGCCTTCGGCGTACTTGTCGGTGAGGAGGTTGCCCATCGCGAGTTGCGTCGCGAGGGAACAATAGTTTTCGCTCGCGATCAACTTGAGGTTCGCGCGCTGGTCGGCGAGTTCCTGCACGATTGACGCCGCGATGCCGGGGGCGGCCCGCGCGACTTCGGTCAGACTTGCGATGTACGCGGCGAAGCCGGCGTCGATGTCATCGCGCGGCGTGTTCGCCAAGTATTCGGAAAGAGCGCTCGACGTCATCGAGGCCGGCATGGAATGGTCCCCCCCACGAGAAACAGTGTGCAGCGCCAACGCGAAGAGTATGCCTTGGCGCTTGGGTTGATTGAAAGTCCCGCGCGGAATGCGCGGCGTTCCTGCGCGCGATGTTGGATCGAGAGCGGACTTGGTCTCAAGGGGACCTGTGTTGTCGGCGTTTCGGAGGTCTTGACAAGATTGCGAAGGCAAATCATACTGGCTAGTTATGGGTCTTCGACGTTCAAGCTGGACGATGAACCTCGTGTTGGTCGCCGTATTGTGCTCGGGTGCGGTGTTCGTGCTCGTGCCGCACGCGCACGGGCCGGCGTCGTCGAACCAGATCGATCAGGGATGCATTCTTTGTCCCTTGCTGCTGGGCCTCGCGGGCCAAGTGCAGTCGCCGATCGCGGCGTACCTCTCGCCGGCGATCCTCAGCGGCGATACGCCGGTCCTCTCCGACGAGTTTCGCTCGTGTGACGTTCCTCGCGTCACCTCTACGCGCGCACCTCCCGCCGCGTAATCTTCCTCGCTTTCCTTTCTGATTTCCGCGGAAGAACCGCAGGACGACGTCCTCGCACGAGGTAGACCATGGGAGCCAAGCCGCTCGTATTTATTTTTTCGACGTTGATGGCCGCCGGTGTGTGTTATGCCGGGCCGGGTGTTGATTCGCAATTTCAGGAACTGAACAAAAAAATCGACGCGTTGACGCAAACGATTCAATCGCTGTCCACCACCGTGGGCCAACAGCAAACGAGGATCGAGTCGTTGGAACGCGAGAACGCGGCGCTCAAGGCGCAACCGCCCGCGATTCCGCCGCCCGCGGTTTCCGCGCCGGCGTTAGGCCAAACGGGCGGCCGCACGGGGCAATCCTTCAATCCCGACATCGGCGTGCTGATCGATGTGACCGCGATGTTGAGCGAGAGCCGGGAGGACGAGGAAGGTAACGATAAGCTAAGCGTTCGCGAACTCGAACTTTTGATCGGCCATGACATCGATCCGTATGGCCGGTTTGATTCGACGATCACGCTGTCGGATTTCGAGGACGTGGACATCGAGGAAGCCTACATCACCTACTGGGACCTGCCGTGGGACCTACAATTGCGGCTGGGCCGCTTTCGCCAAAAGCTTGGCAAGCAGGTAAGCGTACACCGAGACCAATTGTTTACGGTCGACGAACCTCTCGTCGTCGCGAACTATTTCGGCCCGGAGGGCCTCTTCCGAACGGGCGTCGAGTTCTCGCGCTTTCTCCCGACGCTGTCGGACAAGTTGACGCAAGAACTCACGGCCGGGGTGATGGAAGGCGGTGTGGGCGAAGACGGTTCCTTGTTCGGCGAGACGCGGCGGCGGCCGTCGTTCTACGTTCACTTGAAAAACTTTTTCGACATCTCGCCGAACACCAGTTTCGAGTTGGGCGGCACGTACCTGCGGGGATCGTCGGACGCCGACGCCAACAACGAGGTCGGGCTCTTCGGGGTCGACGCGACGCTGAAACACAAGTTCGAAACGGCGTCCCGCGAGATTACGCTTCAGTCTGAGCTTTACGCGCAGCAGCGCCAGGAAACCGTTTTACTCACGGACGACGGCAGCTTCCGGTATTTCAACGACGACCCCTACGGCTTCTACACGCTGTTCAATTACAAGCACTCGATCCGTTGGGAGTTCGGCGCGCGGTACGACTACGTACAGCCGGTCAGCCTCAGGCTGAACGGAGGGGGCGGCGCGGACCAGGCGTACAGCGCGTACGCGACCTTTCACCAGAGCGAGTTCGTGCGGTTGCGCGCGCAATACGAGCACGTCCAATTCGCGTCTGGCGGCGATGATGACCGCCTGATGTTCCAAGGCACCTACATTGTCGGCGTCCATAAGCACGTCATCAAATGACGTTAAGGAGGGTAAATGAATCCAAAGAACGTAGTTCTAACACTGTTCGCCTGTCTTCTGGGCGTATCTGCGGCACATGCCGCCTCCGGGCTCAAAGTCGTGGCAACGCTCGCAACGTTTGGAGATCTTGTTAAGACGATCGGCGGCGACGCGGTCACGGTGACGTCGATCGCCGCGCCCAAATTCAACCCGCACTTCATCGAGCCCAGGCCAAGCGACGTGCTGAATGTAAAACGGGCGACTGTGTTCGCGCACGCCGGCCTTGACCTCGAAGCGTGGCGCGGTCCTCTAATGGATGCCGCGGGAAACACCGGCGCGCGTCCAGGGAGCGCGGGCGATCTCGACCTTTCGCGCGGCATCCCATTACTCGAGGTGCCGAGCGCGAACATCTCGCGCGCGCAGGGCGACATCCACCTCTTCGGAAACCCGCACTATTGGGTCAGCCCCGAGAATGCACGGATTATGGCGCAGACGATCGCCGCCAAGTTGTCAGAGGTGGATCCGGCAAACCAGACGAAGTACGAACAAAATCTCGCCGCGTTCCTTTCGCGTCTCGACCCGAAAATCGCCGAATGGAAAGAAAAAGCGAAGCCCTTGGCGGGAATGGAATTGGTCGGCTACCACAAGTCATGGCCCTATTTGATGAACTTCCTGGGGCTCAAGATGGAGCAATTCCTCGAACCGAAACCGGGGATTCCCCCCTCTCCGCAGCAGATGGAATTCCTGAAGAACTACATGAAGGCGAACGGCATCAAGGCCATCGTCACGTCGAGTTACTTCTCGGACAAGGCGGCGCAGTCGCTGGCGAACGATACGGGGGCGAAAGTCCTTTTGCTCGCGCAGATTGTTGGCGAAACGAAGGAAGCGACGGACTACATCGCGATGATCGACTACGACGTCAACGCGCTGATAGACGCGCTGAAATAGGAGTATTCCGTCTTGTTGGACTTTCTCACCCTGATGGCCAAGCCGTTCCTCGCCTGCGTCATTCTTTGCGGAATTCACGTGTACTTGGGATTGCACATCGTGGATCGCGGCGTCATTTTCGTTGACCTGGCCCTCGCGCAGGTGGCCGCGTTTGGTGCGACAGTAGGACTGCTGTGGGGCTTTGAATTGCACTCGACGCAAAGCTACTTTTGCGCGCTCGGCTTTACGTTCGTTGGCGCGGCGTTCTTTTCGATGACGCGGTCCCGGCGGCCGCTGGTACCGCACGAGGCCATCATAGGTATTGTGTATGCGATCTCGGCCGCCGGATCAATCCTTGTTCTGAGCCGCGCGGCGGAAGGGGGCGAGGAATTAAAGGCGATTCTCGTCGGTCATCTCCTCTTCACGGACTGGCACGAGATCATTGTTCTGTTCGTTCTGTATGGCGTCCTTGGAATTGCGCATTGGTTCGCGCGCGGCCCACTCCTGATGATTTCCGAGGATCCGGAACGGGCCTTTCGCACGGGAGTTCGCGTCCGCTGGTGGGATTTTTTCTTCTACGCGACCTTCGGGCTCGTCGTCACCAGCGCGGTGCAAATCGCGGGCGTCCTACTGGTGTTCGCGTTGCTCGTGGTGCCGTCCGTTTGCGCGGTCTACCTGACGAAGGGGGTGGGGCGGCGGTTGTTCGTTGGTTGGATCAGCGCGTTGCTCACGAGCGCGGTGGGAATTACGCTCTCGTACTTCGTCGATCTGCCGACGGGCGCGACGGTTGTTTGCGCGTTCGGAATCTGCCTCGCCGTTTGTGCGTCGTTGCGGCCTTTCCTCGTCAAAGTGTGATCGGCGTGGGTCGCGCCGAATGCGTTCTTACATGTTTTGAATCGGCACGAAAGACTTGCGATCCTTCGCCACCAACCCGAGCGAGAGAGCTAGTGCAATGAGATCACCAACCGGCGAACTCTGGCGAGGATTGCCATTGTCCGCCGCGCATCCCTCGCCTTCTCCCTCGCCTTCTCCCTCACCGCCGACTGGGTCTTCGACTTCCACGTCGACGACGGTCAAGTCCCCCGAGGTGACCGAAATCATGGCCGTGCCGCTCAATCCATCGGCGGCAACGCGCACGGTGTAGTCACCGGATTCGATTCCTGGAAAAGAATAAATCCCCGACACATCGGTGAAAACGATGTAATGGTCCTGATCCGTACTGATAATTACTTGCGCCCCCTCTATCGGGTCGCCGGTGCCCCCATCGGTGATCGTACCGGTGACCCCGCCGGGAAACGTAAACTTGCGGACCAATTCGAAGTCCACTTCCGCGCCGTCAACGTCATCCGGGTCGATCTCCAGCACTATTTCGGCCGGCTCGAATTGGGAAGCGAAGAACTCGAGCGTAACCTCGACCGTACCCTTCGAGATTTTCGCCGGAAGGAAAAGTTCGTACGATCCTGATGCGCAGGTGTACGTGCGCGCCACCATGCTGCCACCGACGAGCGCATCCACCCGAACGCCGCCGAGTGGCAGTCCGGTCACGGAATCAGTTACCAGGCCGAACACCGCGCCCGTCTGGTCGGAGAGTTCCTCGAGCACGATTTCAGGATCAAACGGGGTGCCTGCGATGAGATCGAACTCGATAATCTCTCCATCGAATCCCGGCGCGTACGTCTCGATTTCGTATCCCGCACCGGCGGGTAGCAGCGGAAAGCCGAATTCCCGGTTCGCGTCGGCCACGGCAGTCGCCACGACGACCCCGTCACGCCGCACGACCAACGCCACACAGTCCGAATTGACACTCCCGCTGATTTCGCCCTCGCCCCCGCTCACATCTGCGCTGGTAGACACCAAAATATCCTCGTCCGTGCCGATCGTTCCCCCGAGGGTGTCGGCGGAGTACCACACGGCGACCCAGTTGCCTCCGCCGTCCGTGGCCACCTCAGGATAACCGTCAAACCCCGAATCGGAGGCGGCATTGGTGTTGAGTGCGGCCGGGGCCGTCCACGCGGCCCCGTTGTTCGTCGAGCGCGAAACCAGAATATCTTCGTCCGTGCCGATCGTGCCCCCGAGGTCGTCGTTGGATCGCCACACGGCGACCCAGTTGCCCCCGTCGTCTGTGGTCACTTGAGGATTGTAATCAGATCCCGAATCCGCGGCGGCGTTCGTGTTGAGCGCGGCCTGGGCCGTCCATGTCGCCCCGTTGTCCGTCGAGCGCGAAACCAAAATATCTCCGTCCGTGCCGATCGTCCCCCCGAGCGAGTCGTAGGAAAACCACACGGCGACCCAGTTGCCCGCGCCGTCTGTGGTCACTTGAGGACTGTAGTCATCCAAAGAATCCGCGGCGGCGTTGGTGTTGAGCGCGGCCTGGGCCGTCCATGTCGCCCCGTTGTCCGTCGAGCGTGAAACCAAAATATCGCCGTCCGCGCCGATCGTTCCATCGAGCGTGTCGTAGGAGTGCCACGCGGCGACCCAGTTGCCCCCGCCGTCCGTGGTCACTTGAGGATACCAGTCTTCGCCCGAATCGGAGGCGGCGTTCGTGTTGAGCGCGGCCGGGACCGTCCACGTGGTCCCGTTGTCCGTGGAGCTCGAAACCAAAATATCGAGGTCCATGCCGATCGTCCCCCCGAGGCCGTCGTTGGAATGCCAGACGACGACCCAGTTGCCCCCTCCGTCCGCGGTCACTTGAGGATAACCGTCAATCCCCGAATCGGAGGCGGCGTTCGTGTTGAGCGCGGCCGGGGCCGTCCACGCGCCCCCGTTGTCCGTCGAGCGCGAAACGAAAATATCTGATTCCCCGCCGATCGTCCCCCCGAGCGAGTCGGAGGAACCCCACACCGCGACCCAGTTGCCCCCGCCGCCCGTGGTCACTTGAGGACGAGAGTCATCCCCCGAATCGGTGGCCGCGTTCGTGTTGAGCGCGGCCGGGGCCGTCCACGTGGCCCCGTTGTCCGTCGAGCGCGAAACCAAAATATCGAAGTCCGTGCCGATCGTTCCCCCGAGGTCGTCGTCGGAGGACCACACGGCGAGCCAGTTGCCCCCGCCGTCCGTGGTCACTTGAGGATCGAAGTCACGCCCCGAATCGGTGGCGGCGTTTGTGTTCAGCGCCGCGGGATCGCCGAAGCCCATGACCGCATGCGCCGTGTTCGCGCCAAAGGACAACGCTGTCAGCATCAGTGCGACAGACTTCCCTGATCGCCCCGATCCATAGGCCCTGCCGCGATGATGCGCGGCCCCAATCAGACCATCGCGCACACGAACACCAACCTCGACAATTCGCGTGATCACAAGACGGCCCTCCCGCCACGCAGAATAGTGTAATTCCCGACAATTCGGCAAGCTGAAAACCTAGTCCGCGAAACCGGCGCGGATTCACCGGCTTGAGCGTACCGCGCTATGCCGCCCGAAGTGTTTCCTTCCGCACGGTGACGGATTCGATTCGGTCGAGGTCGACGGTGACGCCGATGCCGGGTCCGTCGAGGGGGACTTTGACGAAGCCCTGGGCGTCCATGGTCCATTCGGGCGTGACGATGTCTCGTTTCCAATAGCGCGCGGAGGGGGAGACGTCGCCGGGGAGGGTGAAGTTGGGGAGGGAGGCGAGGGCGACGTTGTGCGCGCGGCCGATGCCGGATTCGAGCATGCCGCCGCACCAAACGGGGATGCCGTGCTCTTGGCACAGGTCGTGAATTGCCTTGGATTGCGTGAAGCCGCCGACGCGGCCAGGCTTAATGTTGATGATCTTCCCGGCCTTGAGCTCGATCATGTCGAGTGCGCGGTCGGCGTTGGTGATGGATTCGTCGAGACAGATGGGAGTGCGGAGTTGCTTCTGCAGGATCGCGTGTTGGCGGACATCGTCCCACGCGAGAGGTTGTTCGATCATGAGGAGGTTGAACTGGTCGAGGACCTTGAGGTGCTCGGCGTCGTCGAGGGTGTAGGCGTTGTTGGCGTCGACCATGATGTGCGCGCCCGTGCCGCCGAGTTCGGCGAAGACGGCGCGGACGAATTGGATGTCATTTCCGGGAGAGATTTTGACTTTGATTTTTTGATAGCCCTCGTTTGCGGCGGCTTTGGCCTTCTTCACCAACGCTTCGGGGGATTCCTGGATGCCGATCGAGATACCGGTACCGATTTTGTCGCGCGTGCCGCCGAGCATGCGCGCTAGCGGGACGCCTTCGATCTTGGCGGCGAGGTCCCACATGGCCATCTCGAAGGCAGCCTTGGCCATGTTGTGGCCACGGAAGTTTCGTTCGAGAAACGGGTGGACCTCGCGTGGATCGCGGAACTCGCGCGAGAGAATGCGCGGCGCGACCCAATCGCGCATGGTGATCCAGGCAGAGTCGATATATTCGGGAAGGTAGTTGGGTGCCACGCCGGCGACGCATTCGCCCCATGCGGAAATGCCGACTTCGTTGATCAGTTCGACGAGGGCGATGCGGCGCTCGTTCTCGACGCCGGAAGAAATCCTAAACGGCTGGACGAGGGGAAGTTGAATTTCGCGGAGGATGACTTGGGTGACTTTGAGCATGGTATCGGGTATCGGGTATCGGGTATCGGG
>CAYXRK010000114.1:0-15275 GCA_964467615.1 uncultured Nitrospirales bacterium
GTCGGCCGCGATCGCATTACCGTTCTGCCCGGTCCACCCGCGCTCTACCAGACGATCCTCGCTCGACCGGATCTCGCCAGCTACGACCTGTCGTCGCTACGTCTGGCGGTCACAGGCGCCGCCGTCATTCCCGTCGAGCTCATTCACCGCATGCGCCGCGATCGGGTCCTTCACCGATCTGGGCACCGATGGCAACGCCGCCTGGTGCAACACGAAATCGACGCCCTCCGCCGCACGCCGGCACGTTTCCAGATCGGTCACCGATCCCTCGATGATCGTCACGTCATCTTGTACATCGAGTAAATTCTCGCGGCGGCCCGTCGAGAAATCGTCGAGCACCACCACCTCGTCTCCGCGCCAAAGAAGCGCGTCCACGAGGTGGCTGCCGATGAATCCCGCCCCTCCGGTGACTAAAAATTTTGGCACTGTGTTACGCCCAATGCGCCGGTTTTAGAACCATGCCTCAGCTACGCGCGACGGGTGACTTGCCCGCGCCCACAATCCCGGCTTCCACCATCCTCGCGACGTCGTGCGGGGAAATTCCGAGGTCCTCGGCCAAGACCTCGCTCGTGTCGTTCCCCAGCAGCGGCGCTGCCTCGATGGCCACCTCGCTCGCGGACATTCTCGCCGGCCAGCCCAGCACTTGCACCGGGCCGAGTTCGGGGTGCTCGACCGTGTGAATAAAGCCGCGTTCGACAAGCTGCGGATGTGTAAACAGATCGCGCGTGTCGAATATCGCGCTGCACGGAACGCCCGCGTCGCCGAGTATTTTCATCGCGTCGAATTTTCCGTGCTGCCCGGTCCACGCGCATAGTTCTTCGCGCAACGCGGCCTCGTTCGCGCGGCGCCCTTCCGCGTCTTTGAAGCGCTCGTCTATGGCCAACTCAGGCCGGCCCATCGCCTCGCACATCACTTCCCACATGCGCGGCGTCAGCGCCATGATATAGATGTAGTCGTTTGGCCCGCCGCCCCTACACGGAAAAATATTCAATATCGGGTTGACGCCGTTGCCGCGCCGCTCGGCGGCCTGAGTTCCCCATTTCGATCCCATCGCGATCATCGTCCGCATGAAATACGTGACGGCTTCCTGCATCGAAATTTCGATGAGCTGTCCTTCGCCGGTCCGCAGCTTTTGGACGTACGCTGCCGTGATGGCGAGCGCCGTCTGTACTCCCGTCCCCACGTCGCCGATGGTCGGGCCGCAGCGCATCGGCGGGCCGTCCGGCTCGCCCGTGATGGACAATGCGCCCGCCGCGGCTTGCCCGACGATGTCGAAAGATTTGTACCCCGCGTAGGGCCCGCCGGCCCCGAATCCCTTGATGCGTGCGTAGATGATCCCAGGGTTCAGCTTTTTCATCACGTCGTAACCGAGATTCAGCTTTTCGATCACACCGGGCCCGTAGTTCTCGATGAACACGTCGTACTTCGGCGCCATTTTGAGCAACAACTCGCGGCCTTCCGGCTTGCGAAGATCGATGGCGACGCTTCGCTTGTTCGAGTTCCAGTTCACGAAGTACTCGGAATCCTGCCAGAGCCCGCCCATCATCAGGCTGCGGCCCGGATCGCCGCCCTCGGGCGATTCAATTTTGACAACATCCGCACCCATCCACGCGAGCGCCTGCGTGCACGAGGTGCCGGCCTCGTACTGCGTCATGTCCAGAATCCGCATACCGGTAAGCGCGGGCATTCACGATTCCTCTACGGCTGTCTCAAGGATACAAAACGGGCGCATGGTTATAGGCCGTGGTGAGGGCCGCGATCAACACGCCGTTCGCGGTGAATCGAACCAAACCGAACGGAAGTCTTAGGTTAAATACCCCCGCCGGCCGACAACGTGTGGTCCATCTCAAGCGCGGGAACTTCGTGCAGCGTGCCCTCGATAATCTTGGCCGGAACGCCGACAGCCGTCTTGTGCGCCGGCACGTCGATCAGCACCACCGCGCCGCTGCCGATTTTCGCGCCGTCACCCACGCGTACGTTGCCAAGTATTTTCGCGCCCGCCGAAATCAAGACGCCGTTGCCGATCTTCGGATGCCGGTCGCCCTTCGTCTTTCCCGTGCCGCCAAGCGTCACTTCGTGCAGCATCGAAACGTTGTCGCCGACGACCGCCGTCTCGCCGATGACCACGCAGGTCGCGTGGTCGATCAATATCCCTTTGCCGATCCGCGCGGCGGGATGAATATCGACGCCGAACGCTTCCGACATCCGGCTCTGCAGGAAACGGGCGAGAGACTTGCGGCCCTGTTCCCAAAAGTAGTGCGCCGCCCGGTAGGACTGCAACGCGTGATAGCCCTTGTAGAACAGCAGGATGTTATGAAAGCCGTCGCAGGCCGGATCGCGTTGGCACACGGCCCCGATGTCTTCTCGCATGGCATCGCCGATGGCCGGATCGTTTCGAAACGCCTCTTTGATGAGGTCGCGCAGGCTGATCGCGCTGAGTGTCGTGCTTTCCAGTTTGGTCGCCAGCAGAAAACTGATCGCGTCCTCGAACGTTGAATTGTTCAGCACGACTTCATATAAAAAACTCGCCAGGACCGGTTCGCGTTGCGCCTCGCGGGCGGTCTCCTCGCGGATCGTCGTCCAAATCGGGTCTTCGGCTATTGCGCGCATGTCCGGTCCGGCCTTTCGTAAATGAAGGTCTACTTACTATACCGGACATGCGCGGTCCGTTTCGCGCGCGGCGCTGCTATGTCAACGCAAGCTGCCCGTTTTTCGCGTGTTTTCGTTCGTGCGCAAGCAGCTTTTCCTTCACATCCAACCCGCCTCCGAAGCCCGTAAGGCTGCCGTTGCTGCCTATCACGCGGTGACAAGGAACGACGATAGGCAGGGGGTTGGCCCCGTTGGCCGCGCCGACCGCGCGCGCGGCCTTAGGCCGCCCGATGGCCCTTGCCTGCTCGCCGTAGCTGCGCGTCTCGCCGTAGGGAATCCCTTGCAACGCCCGCCACGCCGCGAGTTGAAACGTCGTGCCCTGTGGCGACAGCGGTAAATCGAATTCCGTGCGCTCGCCCGCAAAATACTCCTTCAATTGCCCGCGCACATCCCCGAAAGCGCCGTCGTCTTGCACCCAATCGCCCTCGGGATCGCCCTTGCCTTTCCCCGACTCGAAGAAAATTCGCCGCAACCCTTCCGCGCCGCGAACGAGCAGCAGCTTGCCGACAGGCGTCGCAATATGCGAATACTGAATTTTGTCGCTCATCGATCAACCTCCTGAGGAAAACGAAGTCCAAAGATGCATGGCCGCGTACGCGCGCCAGGGCCGCCATGCTTCGGCCCTCTGCAAAAGTTGTTTCTCCGTAACGCGAGTACCCGGCGATAGCATTTTTTGTAACGCCAAATCACCCGCGGGAAATGCGTCCGGTTCGTTCAATGCGCGCATCGCAATGTACTGCGTCGTCCATGCGCCGAACCCCGGAAGCTCCATGAGCGTCGCCGCCCACTGCTCCGGATCGGCCGGCGTCTCGAACCGAATTCGCCCCTCGCAGACTGCTCGCGCTAATGTGCGAATCGCGTTCGCGCGCGTTTCCGGCGCTCCGAGATTGTTCAACCGAGCACCGGCCAGTCGCTCCGGTGTCGGCGAAACATACGCCAACTCCTCGCCCTCCGCCCCCTCAATCCGTTGACCGTACCGCCGCGCCAACCGGCCCGACAGAGTCGTCGCCGCCTTCACCGTCACCTGTTGGCCGAGTATGGCGCGGACCGCCAACTCGAACCCGTCCCACGCCCCAGGTACGCGCAGGCCCGGGCGCTCCGCGACCACCGGGCGGAGCAGCGGGTCGCATCCAAGATGAGCGCCGATCGCCAGCGAATCGGCGCGAAGATCGAATACGCGCCGCACCCGCCGAACGATCTCGTGCGTGTGCTTGGCGAGCGTGACCGGAATCACTACCTTCAATTGATGGCCCTTGTCCGCGGGCCGGACGCGAATGATTCCCGTGGCGTCGTCCAGCCGGACCGTCCTCGCGTACTCTTCCGTCGTCACCCGTTCGACACCGGCAATGGCCCGGCCCGCGAGAAACCCGGCCACTTGGTCCCAATCGAACGGCGGGCGATACGAAAGACGCATGACAAGTCCGTCCCCGTTACTCATCGACGTACTCGCCCGGCGAATATCGCGCGGTGCTCGCGCGTAAGTTTTACGGAAGGCCGCATTAAACCGCCGAAGACTCGAGAAACCCGCCGCGAAGGCGATGTCCGTGATCGGCAACGTCGTTTGATCCAGCAATATCTTCGCGAGATGCACGCGCCTACTCTGCGCAACGGCCACCGGTCCCGCGCCTACATGTTCGACAAAAAGCCGCAGCAAATGCCGCGCGCCCACGCCGACGCGCGCCGCCAACTCATCGACGCCGCCTTCGTCCATCGCGCCCTCTTCGATGAGTTTCAGCGCACGCCCCACTGTCGCGCCCGTACCGTTCCATGCGGGCGTACCCGGCGACGCCTCGGGCCTGCATCGCAGGCAAGGCCGATAACCGGCTTGTTCAGCCGCGACGGCGGAAGGATAGAAGGTCACGTTGGCGCGTTTCGGCGTGCGCGCCGGACAGACCGGGCGGCAATACACGCCGGTGGTTTTCACGCCGATGAAGAACCGCCCATCGTGGCGGGCGTCGCGCGCGCAGATGATCGCGTAGCATTGATCGTGGTCGAACATGCCGCGATTATATACGCGCGCTCCAAACATACTCGCCGTTTTCGGACATGTTCATTTGCGAGCGCGGGAAAGCGCGCGCGCTCAGAATGACAAGGGGCGGAGACATCTCCCTCCGTCATTGCGAAGGAGCTCGCCTTTCTGTCCGCCACGGCGGACACGCCTATGCGGCAATCTCGACTTTTTCCACGGACTGCTAAGAGGGTGCGCTGGGTTGCGATGAAGATTCCGGGGTAGCAGCATGGGCTGGAAGCCCATGCCACGATATTTTCGGCAACAGTTTCGGCGCGGATGGTATGATCCATCCAATCCAAATAATCAGGCGTGCGATGACAACGATTGCGCAGAGACACGAGACGGTGGGCGTTCGAGTCGGCGGCGTTCACGTCGGCGGCGGCGCTCCAATAGTCGTCCAGTCGATGACCAACACCGACACGGCCGACGCCGCGGGTACGGCGAAGCAGATCATCGAGCTCGCCGAGGCCGGCTCCGAACTTGTCCGCATCACGGTCAACGTACACGAAGCGGCCCGGGCCGTACCCGAGGTCCGCCGCCGGGTGCGCGATGCTGGATGCGCAGTCCCGATCATCGGCGATTTCCACTACAACGGCCACGTGCTGCTGTCGAAGTATCCCGAATGCGCCGCCGCGTTGGACAAATACCGCATCAATCCCGGCAATGTCGGCGCGGGGAAAAAGCGCGACGCACAGTTCACGACGATTTGCGAAATCGCCGCCGCTCACGGCAAACCCGTGCGCATCGGGGTCAACGCGGGATCGCTCAATCAAGAACTCGTGACGAACAAGATGCAAGAGAACACAGACCAGGACCAGGGAAAAGATTCGGACGACATCATCAACGAATGCATGCTGATATCCGCGCTCGAATCGACCGAACTCGCGCTTCAGTCAGGTCTGCGCAAGGACCAAATCATCATCTCGTGCAAGATTTCACGGCCGATCCATCTCATTGCCATCTATCGCGAACTCGCCCGCCAAACCAATCAACCCCTGCATCTCGGTCTCACGGAGGCGGGCATGGGCACGCGCGGGCTCATTTGGTCCGCCGCGCCGATGGGCGTGCTGCTGGCCGAGGGCATCGGCGACACGATCCGGGTATCGCTGACGCCCAAGCCCAACGCCGACCGCCGCGAGGAAGTCTACGCCGCGTGCGAACTCCTACAAGCGCTCGGCCTGCGGTCATTTGCTCCGTCCATCACCGCCTGCCCCGGATGCGGCCGCACCACCAGCACGACGTTTCAGGAATTGGCCGGCGAAATCCAGGACTACGTTCGCATCAAAATGCCCGAGTGGAAGCGCGAATACGACGGAGTCGAGACGTTGACCCTCGCCGTCATGGGGTGCATCGTCAACGGCCCCGGCGAATCCAAGGCCGCGAACATCGGCATAAGCCTTCCGGGTACCGGCGAAGCGCCGAGTTGCCCAGTGTATATCGATGGCGAAAAACACGTAACGCTTCAAGGCCCACATCAAGAACTCGCCGCCGCGTTCCGCGAACTCATCGACGACTACGTCGCGACGAAATACCCTTCCAGATCGGAACCAGCCTCAGTTTGACCCGGCTACGATTGGGCGACCCTTGCCGGAGGATGCTGCGCGGCCGCCTGTGCCGCAAGGATAGGATCAACCGCGGTCGGCGGCATCGGCTTCGCCAATAGATAGCCCTGCGCGTACTCGCAATCCAGTCCGCGCAGGAGCCGAAACTGGTCTTCGGTCTCCACGCCCTCCGCGGTCACCGCCAGATCGAGCTTCTTCGCCATCGCGATAATCGCCGACACGATCTCGAGCGCCTCTGCGTCGTTGTCCATGCCGCCGACGAACGAACGGTCGATCTTGAGCACGTCGAACGGGAACTTATGCAAATAACTCAGGGACGAGTACCCCGTGCCGAAATCGTCAATACAGAACTGGACGTCGAGGGCGCGAAACTCATTGAGAATGTCTAGCGCCGTCGAGGGGTTATCAATGATTGCCGTCTCGGTGACTTCGAGCTTCATATTCGCGCCGGAAATCCGGGTCGACTGCATGATTCCCTTGACGCGCGCGACAAAATCCGCCTGCAAAAATTGCTTGCCGGAAATATTCACGTTCATCGTTAGCGGCGGATCGAACGCGTATTCGCTGTTCCACCGGACAAGCTGTTGGCACGCCTCACGCAGAATCCACCATCCCATCGGCGTGATGAGACCCGTCTCCTCCGCGATGGGAATAAACTCCACGGGCGAGATCATCGCCCCATCCGGTCGCGGCCACCGGACGAGTGCCTCGAACCCGACAATCTCCCTTGCCGCAACCGAAAAAATCGGCTGGTAATAGAGCACGAAGTCTTCATTGTCCACGGCCCGCCGCAATTCACTCTCGAGTTGCAAGCGTCGCAATGCTTCGCCGTGGAGTTGCGTGTCGAACATCGCGTAGCGTGCCTTACCAGACGCCTTCGCGCGGTACATCGCCACGTCAGAATCGCGCAACACGTCCGCCGCCGTTTCGTAGCCGTGCGAACTCAGCGCAATGCCGATGCTGGCCGTGGTAAACATCTCATGCTCGCCGATCGAAAACGGCCGCGCCAATTCCTCCTGGATGCGCTCTGCAACGCGGATCGCGTCCTCTTGGTGGGCGATGGGCTCAAGCAGCACCGCGAACTCGTCGCCCCCCAATCGCGCGAGAAGGTCGTGGTCACGCACGCACTTGCCGATGCGCCCGCTGGCCTGGATGAGTAAGCTGTCGCCGGCGGCGTGGCCCAAGCTGTCGTTGATTATCTTGAATCGGTCCAAATCCAGGAAAAGCACCGCGTACAACGAATTGGCGTCGCGCTTCGCCCGCGAAACCGCAAATCCGAGCCGTTCGAGCAACAGTCCCCGGTTCGGCAATCCCGTCAACTTGTCGTGCGATGCGTCGTAAAACAGTTTCTCTTCCGCGCGCTTCCGATCGGTGATGTCGGTCTGTGACCCCGCGAATCGCGTCGTCACGCCGTCCGCGTCGCGGACGGAAACTCCTCGGCTCAACACCCACACGAAGCTGCCGTCCTTGTGCCTCAGCCGATACTCCGTCTCGAAATGCGGCGTCTCGCCCGCCAGATGTTTGTCGATGGACAATCGAACGTCAGACACGTCCAACGAGTGGATTCGAGACAACCATTCGTCCGCGGAATCCCGGATTTCCTCCTCGCCGTACCCAATCATGGCTTTCCATCGAGGCGAAAAATATACGCGGTCACTCCGAAGGTCCCAATCCCAGAGTCCGTCATTGGCCCCTCGCGCGGCCAAGGCGTAACGGTCCTCACTCTCTCGCAGCGCGTCGGTGGAGCGTTTTCGCTCGGTGATGTCTTCCTTCACCCAGACGTAATGGCTGACCTTCCCATCATCTCCGGTGCGCAGCGGCGACACCCGGGCAGACTCCCAATAGATCGTCCCATCCTTGCGCCGGTTTTGAAATTCGCCGCGCCATTGACCCCCGGCGCGCAACGTTGCCATCAATTTCTTCACTTCGCCCGGCGGCATCATTCCCGTCGTCACCACGCGCGAATCATTGGACAAGGCTTCTTCTATCGAGTATCCGGTCGAGTCCGTGAAACGTTGGTTCACGTACTCGACAAGACCTTGCGGATTCGTGATGACCGTCGTATGCGGGCTCTGTTCTACTGCCTGCGACAGCTTCTGGATTTCTTCCGTTCGGAACGCGACTTCGCCCTCAAGCCGAACGCCGCGCTGTTCCAGTTTCGTATCACGTTCCTGGATCTGCCGAAGCATTTCGTTGAAGGTGTCAATCAGACTGCCCAACTCATCGTTTGTCGACTTCGCGGCGCGCAGCGAATAGTTTCGTTCCTCGGAGATTCGCCGCGACGTCGCGGCCAGTTCCTCAATCGGCCGCGATATGTACCGTACGATTAACGATGCGAACAACACCGCCGCGACGAGCGAGATTCCGAATACTCCGGCCACCAGGCTCGCGTAATAGAGTTGCCGTTCCTTCAGGTCTGAAATGCGAGCGTGGAGCACCATCACCCCCGTCGGCGTGTCCTTCGAGAGTATCGGCTCCTCGACGAAAAGGTCGTCTCCATCGAGTCGGCTGCTTTCGCCGATCGTCTCCCATCGCTCGGGAATCATCTGCCCCTGCGGTGCGACGTACGACGCGAATAGCGCGCCGTCGGCGTCGTAGATCGCCGCGCTCAGTACGTCCGGGTTTTGTCCGAGGCGGCTTAAGATTTCGTCGGCCCGCGCGTTGTCTTCGAACTCGATGGATGCTGAAAATTCGGGCGCCAAGGTGTTCACTACGTCCGAATACTTCCGCCCGATGTCCGATCCCAGGGTCCGCACTTCATAGATGTAGAACGTCGCGGTCGATACAAGAAGCGCAATCATGCTGGTCAGGACACACGCCAGCGCCAGCTTGTTCTTGATCGAATAGTCTTTGAAGCGCTGAAGCATCAGGCGTTCTTGTCCCGCACGACTGTAGCAAGTTCGAGCAACTTTGAGCTAATCTTCAGTTCGGCGCGTTCGGCCGCGCTTACGTTTATTTCCATGCTCATCTTGCGCGATTTCTCGTATAGACGAATTACTCCACCCGAGGAAGTAAATTCGTCGCTATCGCCTATCGTCAACACGCTCGCCTCGCCCAATCGCCCGAGTGCCGCAGTCACCGTACCCGCCAATTCACGGCCAAAATACGCGATCTGACACGTTCCGAGTTCCCGCCCGTCTTCCGAATAAATGACCTCGAACTTGCGGCCGTGGTCTGCCTCAGCCGCGGCCAGTTCGCTGAGCGCGTCGTACACCTTTCGGTTCCCGGCGATTCCGATTCGAAGCGGCGAATCCGGGGTCTCGAAGGCGCCTTCGGGCCATTCCACGAACCTCACAAATTTGAGCACGAACGCCGCCTTCACTTCATCGATGTCACGCGACTCCGATTGCGCAAACGCGGGTGTCCACTGCGTCGTTATCAGTAGAGCGCTCAAATATACTCTATGGATTCGTCCGGCCATCGTGCTAAAACCGCCACGTCACTTTGCCGAAGACCCCTCGTTCCACTTGCGTCGGAAGCGAGGTCACAAATGTCGACTGAAACTCGGTATGTCCTGGCTGAAGCAAGTTCTGTCCAACGATGGAAAGTTCCAAGTTCTCGTTCGGCTGCCACCCCAGGCGAAGGTCCATCGTCAAATAATCTTCCACGTCCAACGAGGGCAATTCGTCCACATAGCGCAACGTCGCGTCCAGTTGAACGTTTCGCGGCAAATCAAAACTGTTGCGCCAGTAATACTGCTGCTCAGGCGTGTCGCTCTCGGAAGCCGGAGTTATGATGTCCAGCGAACGCGTATGAAAATCCAGATTGATCTCCAAGAAGGAATACCACGCCCGCATTTGCCACCACGACTTGGGCTGCCAGTCCACGCCGACTTCGAAGCCAAAGGTCAATGCATCCAAATTGTTTCGCGCCGTCGCGGGGACTTCGATGTGGGCCGGCCGCGGAAAGCCCACAAATCGCGGGAACGTCACCTCGATGGTCCGCAGTTCCGAATAATCGTTGACGAAAGCCGCGACGTCGAACGCCAAATTGTCTCGAAGCGTTTGCCGATAGCCAAGTTCGTACGCTAAGAGTTTTTCAGAATCGAAGTCCTCGTTCCCCTCGAGTACCAACGCGATGCGCCCAGGAAACACTTGATCGAGCAAATGTATATCGGCTTCCGAACGCGAGGGCGTCCGCACCGCGCGCGAAACTGCGCCCCACACAGTCTTCTTTTCGTCTGGGGTCCACGTCAACCGCGCGTTCGGTTGCACTTCCATGCCCGAATAGTCGTTGTATTCCAGCTTCGTCCCCAGCGTCAGCACCAATTTTTCGGGGACCAGCTTGATCTCATCCTGAACGAACGCGCTGAACGTCCGGCTACGCCGTTCATCCGGCGTGTATTGAATAAAGTGTGACTCACTCAGGGCGTCGCCCGTGTATCTAAATCCCGCGCCCCAGATGAATTCGTTCCGTTCGCCCGCCTGAAAACGGTGTTGGAAATCCGCGTCCAACGTCCGTCGAAATTCGTCGATCACTCGAAGCTCACGCGTCTCGTCGTAGTCGAAATAGACCTGGAGTTGCAGGTCCGATCCCTCGGACAGTGTTCGCGTCCAGCGCCCCAGCACGTTCGCACCGTCGCGGCGCGCCTTCGAGTATTCGTCGCGGCGAAACGGGAACGTCAGATACGGCGTCTCAAGCGAGCTCCCTGCCCCATTGCGGTAGATGTCGCCCTGAAGAGTTAAAACATCGCGCTCGGACAATTTCCAATCAAGCCGGACGCCCCCCTGTCCCATGTTCCAGTCGTCCTCACCATCACCGCCGCCTTGCATTGCTCCTGAATCGCGGTCGAAGTATTTGAGATAAAGCCGATAGTGGAGGTCCTCGTTGATCGTGCCGCCGTAACGTAGCCCGCCGAATCCGCGCTCCTCCGTCCCTCCGCCTAACTCGACTACCCCGCCCTGCGTATCCTCGGCATTCTTTGTAACTATATTGATAACGCCGTTGACCGCGTTCGCCCCCCACAACGAGCCGCCGGGGCCTCGAATTACTTCAATGCGATCAACGTCCTCGATAAATACGTCCTTCGCCTCCCAAGCAACACCTGCATAGTTCGGCGTGTAAACACTCCGGCCATCGATCAAGACAAGAAGCTTGTTTCCGTAACGGCCCGAAAACCCTCGCGATGTCACCGACCACTTGTTCGCGTCCAGTCTGGCGACGTTGACACCGGGCACCATCCGGAGAAGTTCCGGAACGCTCGTAGCTCCGGATCGTCGGATGTCATCTTGCGTGATGACGGTGATGGCCGCAGGCGCAGCCGTGCGCTTTTCGCTCTTCTTCGAGACGGAAGTGACTTCGATGTTTAACAGTTCCTCGATAGACAAGTCTGTTAGATCGTCGGCGCCCCAACACGTCGCGCAACATGCGGCCACGCTCGCGATGACATTTCGCCCCCCGGCGCCGATACCTCTCAGTCGATGCAACAACTCCATCGATTACTCCCCCCATCAGAACTTCGCACCCGCAATCTCCCACGGAAAAACCAGCGCTAATCTACCATAAGAAAGCATCTGCGATAAACCGTTGATTCGCACAAACCGCCGATTTTTTGCGGGATACGAATACGGAGAAAGTCTAGATGCGTAACGGCGAATCATCCCTAGTGTTTCGTCAAGGTGACGACAATACGTACAGCCATTGTCGGATTGACGGACCAGTACCGATAAATTTCTCAGGCTTGATCACTACTCGCACAAGCGCGACGTTGGCACGGCGGTTGCCCTACCCACATCGTCAACAGGAGGTAATTCGCCATGACGTTCGTGAAATGTTCTTCTTGCCACCGGCTGGCCCCGCGCCATGCATTGTCGTGTTCAAGATGTGGCGCAGAGTTGCGCGGGACGGGCCAACTCGTGCTTGCCTCGTTCACGGCTTGGGCCGTCATAGCTGTAATTTGCGCGGCATGGTGGTTCGTTTAACTCCCGGACAACAGCGCGCTCGATTCGCTATACTTCCTTGGAGGCGCACGAACGCGCGCAGGAGAACTATTCATGCCCCCCAGGGAAATTGCTTTTGACAATGTCGAGTCACTCACCGGACAGGAATTGGGTGTCTCCGATTGGCATGCCGTCACGCAGGCCGACATCAACAAGTTTGCCGACGTGACACACGACCACCAATGGATTCACATCGACCCCGACCGCGCGAAGAAGGAATCGCCGTACGGGACGACGATCTCGCACGGTTACTTCACGTTGTCGCTCCTGCCACACCTCACGTCTCAGGTCTGGAAAGCCACCGGCGTCAAGATGGGCGTGAATTACGGCCTGAACAAACTGCGCTTTCCCGCGCCCGTGCCCGCCGGTTCACGCGTCCGCGCACGCGTGAAACTCGACAAGGTCTCGGTCGTGCAAGGCGGCAAACAGTTGGAGACGACGGTCACGATAGAGGTCGAGGGCAACGACAAGCCCGCCGCGGTCGCGGAATCCGTCAGCAGAATTTACAACTGACGCCCGAACCATGGCCGGGTCCACGTTACCGCTCGCCGAAGTCACCCGGCGGCACAACATCACCTTTCGCAAAGGCCTCGGCCAAAACCTCCTGCTCGACGAGAACATAAACCGCATCATGGTCGAGGCGGCGGCGCTCACGCCCGAAGACGCCGTCGTCGAAGTGGGTGCGGGCCTGGGTGCGTTGACCGCGCGGCTGGCCGAGCGCGCGGGCAAAGTCCTCGCCGTCGAGATCGATCCTCGGTTTATGCCCGTGCTCGAGGAGCGTTTTGCAGGCGTGGAAAACGTCGTGCTGTTTCGGGGCGACGTGCTGAACCACGACCCGGACAAGCTCGTCGAGGAATTCCTCGGCGCGCCCACGCGCCTCAAGATGGTCTCGAACCTCCCCTACTACATCACGACGCCGCTGTTGTTTCATTTCTGGGAATCGCCCATTTTTTTCGAGCGCATCGTTGTGATGGTGCAGGAAGAAGTCGGACATCGCATGACGTCGGCGGTCAACACGCATGACTACGGCGTGCTCGCCCTCGCGGCGCGCTACTACTCGGACGTCGACATCGTCCACCACGTCCCGCGCACCTGCTTCGCCCCGCGCCCCAAGGTCGATAGTTGCATCGTCCGGCTGCGCAATCGAGCACCGCTGCCCTTTCCCGAAGTCGGCCACGATTTCCTGTTCGCCCTGATCCACGCCGCCTTCGCCAAACGCCGAAAGACCCTGCGAAACACACTCGTGCGGACGCCGCCCCAAGGCGTTTCCGCCGAAGCCGCCGAGGCAGCTTTCGCCGCGACAGGAATCGATCCCTCGCGCAGGCCCCAAACGCTCTCGCTCGAGGATTTCGCGGCGCTTGCGCGCGCGATGATGCGCCACGGAGGCGCCACGCCACAGTGAAGCCGCGCCCCAACGGCAAGTCCGTAAGCGACCAAATCGTCCAGGCGCTTACCGCGGGCGTCATCGCGGTGGACGCTGACGGCTGCGTCGTTTCGATCAACCCCGCAGCGCTCCACCATCTCGGCATTCCGGAGTCCGCATTGTCGCCCGGGGCGCGAATCGGCGAAGTCCGCGGGCTCGAGGAACTGCGGGACCTCCTCGATGAACTAAGCGAAACCGGCCAGCCCGTCTCACGGCGCGAAATCGTAGTAGACGGGCCGCAAGGGACCACGAAAGACATCGGTATTTCGGCGTCGCTCATCGATGGGCCCAACGCCTACAACGGCGCGATTCTCCTCTTTGCCGACCTCACCGAGCGAAAGCAACTCGAGCTGGCGGCTGAAATCAACCGGCAACTTGCGTCGATAGGCGAGCTGGCCGCGGGCGTCGTCCACGAACTACGCAATCCTTTGACCATTATCACCGGCCGCGCGGAGTTGTTGCTCCGCGCCGCGCAGGACGACTCGTTCAAGAAATCCGCCGCGTCCATTCTCTCCGAAGCCAAACACCTTGACGCGTCAATCTCACAGTTTCTGCGCTTCGCGAGGCCGTTCACGCTCGCACCCACGAAGTGCCGGGCCGAGGAAGTCGCCCGTCGCGCCGTCGATCTTTGCAAGAAGTTGGCCGAAGACCGCCACGTCCGGCTCGAGTGCGCCGTCGCTACTGACGCCGGTGAATGCGTGGCCGATCCACAGCGGCTCTCCGAGGCCCTCTCGAACTTGATCCGAAATGCGATAGAGGCAGTCGAACCGCGCTCCGGTGTCGTGACCGTCCTCATCGAGGAGCTAGACAGCGCGGCGGCCTTCCACGTGACCGACAACGGCCCCGGTGTAATGCTCGGCCCCGGCGAAGATATCTTCTCGCCGTTCTTCACCAAAAAACACGATGGCACCGGCCTAGGCCTCAGCCTCGTCAGCCGCATTGTCTCCGCACACGGCGGCGCAGTCTCCTGGGAGAACAACCCCGACGCCGGCGCGCGATTTACGATTCGGGTGCCGAAGCGATCCTAACTCGGCGCACTTAATCGAGTTCATTTCGCGAGCTTCCGTTTCAGGAATTCCGCGGTGGCCTCGTAGGCCGCGAGCCAGTTGCGGTGCAGCAAGAACCCATGCACTTCGTCTGGGAAGACAAGCTGCTCGAACTCGACACCACGCGAACGAAGATCCTTGACGAGGCTGACCGTTTCGCTGAAGGGAACGTTTCGATCATCGTCGCCGTGAATTACGAGGACCGGCGAGCGCCAATCTTTGGTATATGTGATGGGGCTCGATTCGCGCGCGTCCTTGGCGATTTCCGGCTCGCGCAACGGATCGTACTCCGGCACGAAGTTGCGAATCACCACGTTCCAATCATGCACGCCGTGGACGTCGACACCTGCCGCGAAGAGATCCGAAGCACGTGCTAGGCCCATCGCGGTCAGGAAGCCTCCGTACGATCCGCCCCAAAGGCCGATGCGCGCCGCGTCTACTTCGGGGCGGCCGCGAAGATAGAGGCCCGCGCCGAGCACGTCGTTGAATTCGCTCGCGCCGCCCGCGCCATAGTTGAGCGCTTCGGTGACCAATGCACCCGGTTCGACTCGATAGGCCACAGCCACGCCGCTGACGGTGTAAGCCACAGGGATAGTCTTGGCAATGAACAACAAGCGAGTGCGTTGCGCGCCATCTAAAAAGAAG
>CAYXRK010000115.1:0-14959 GCA_964467615.1 uncultured Nitrospirales bacterium
GTCTGCCTAGAATGACCGAAGATAGGATAGGGCTACGCAGCCTTACTGCCTGGCCTTGGATAGTTAGTCTTAACTTGAACGCTAATTAGAATTAGTCGTCGAGAAGCATCGGCACAGATAGTAACGACAGAGAAGTTTCTGCTCTTCGGTGGTGTACTCGACTAACCCCTTACTCACGGCGTCATACCAGAGTTCCCGGGCACGCCTGAGCTCACTCCTCGTCAGTTTGGAGCCGCGCGGGTGACTGTCGTTGTAGTGGCCAGCGGCTGCATGACAGTCAAAACAGAGGACTATCGCGTTTTCGAGGTCATTCGGCCCGCCCTCGGCCTCTGGCACGATGTGATGGACTTCGACATATACCGCCTTGTAGCGCCTGCATACACAACAATGCCGGGCGGACGCAACAAGGGCTTGCTCGCGAACTGACTTGCCAAACGACAACTCCCTATCCTCCATAAAGATCAGCTTGTCCGGGCCCAATAGTCTGAGAGTGTTTACAAGAGGGGTAACCCAAAGCAAGTTGACTAAAGTCGACACATGTCGCCCCGTCCCACGCTCAATACGGGACGGAAATCCCTCGCAGCCCGTGGCAAAAGTCTTCCCAACTGTCATTTTGAGCGCATGCGAAGAATCTCGCGCACCGGAATGCTCGGGAAATGCGGGTGTCTTCAAGTCATTCGATATGACCATCAAGTTAATCTGGACTTTTGCCACGGGCTGCTAGGTCTCGGTCCCCTCGTAAATCCCCATTTCGCTCCCTATTTCCGGCCCTTTTTCAAACAAATAGGTCAACAGACTTGGACTATATATATGGGGGGAGTTGTGTCCGACTCCCTTCGTGCTGAACGGCATGCTCGTCGAGCACTCGAAAGGAGGTCGTCTTGCCCACGAAACGGAAAAGAACGGAGTTTGAACGCCATCGGACGGCGAAATAACGCCCTTGAGCGGAGTTTGGACGCCCAAAATCGGAGTAAAAAATGACCCAAATCGATGCTAAGTCCAATGGTATCAACGAACACACGTCGGATTTTCCGGCGCTAAGCCCCGAATCCTTACGTAAAATGAACTCTACGTGATTCCGTAATCCGGGGTGCGCAACCTGTCAGGCGCAAACCACGTCTAATGCTACGATGTCTAACAATTGGCCGCTCTAAGGCGGGGAGGTTGCTTCCATGCAGTTCGTGTCGATTGCTCTTTTCGCGGCGCTCGTCGCCGCGAGCGAAGAAAACGCCGGACCGCCATTCACGATTGGCAAAACCATTAGCATCGAGTTGCGAGATTTCGACGGAAACGTGTTGTCGCTCGATGACGAACGATTCAACGACAAGGTCGTGCTCATCGATATTTGGGCGACGTGGTGTACGCCGTGCTGGGTCGCGCTGCCATTCATCGTACAAATGCAGGACAAGTATCGCGACGCCGGACTGGAAGTCGTTAGCATCGCGTTCGAGGAGGGCGACACACCGGAGGCCCGCAGCGTGAAGGTCCGTCAAGCCATCGCGAAGAAGGGGATCAACTATCCCGTTCTCGATGGCGGCGGCAATGATATTGAAAACATCTTCGCTGTCGTCCCCACGATCCGGAAGGATTTCAATACGCCGGCGTTGATACTGCTTGGGCGCGACGAGAAGGTCGTGTATTCGAAGAGCGGGTTCTCCCCGACCGAAAAGGAAGATATCGAAGCGGAAATCAAAAAGGCCGTCAAACACGATTGACCGCGGGGCGAAGCCGGCTGGGCCTTGTACCGGTCAGCAAAGCATCGGGCCGTTCACGGGAGTGTGCCTTGCGGCCGAGAACGCGGCATCAAAGTCCACGTTCACTTCGATTCCAACGAGCACCCGGAACGCTATCCGCACAAGGCGAAGCCACGAGCCTGATTGCGCCCGCGCCGCGGACTGGTCTTTACCTGGCGCGCTGACCTCGTGTCGTCGGACTGAAATTCGTCCAATAGTTCCGGTCGATCAGTCATTGCATACCACCCGCTGACGCTGACGGGTGACGAGTGACGAGTACGATGACGACGAACGAATCCAGTGAGTTTCTCGTTCGGGACACTTGGGACGGAACATGCGAACATGTTGGAGCGCGTGAAGCATAGTGATAAAATCATTGCTTGTAGATTGGCGAAGTGTGCCTAGGGAGCAGTCACGCTTGGCGATGCGGAGTGTCGTGCGTCGCGGCGTCGAGTTTTATGATACGGGCCAGCACATGCAAAGGCGGGAGTGCGGCGGTCCGCCGACTCGCACTGTTTTTCGCCCTATGTCTGGCCGCGGCGGTCGTGCGCGGCCAAGAAAACATTGAGCTCGAGATCGAGAGCGCGGTGGCGCAGGAACACTATTTAGCGGGAACGAAGCTGTTGGACGGCGGCAGGGTCGAAGAAGCCGTTCATGAGTTTGAACTCGCGTTGCAGCTCAACGGAAAAGAGACCTGGCACGAAACGGCGGACGGCGCGACGAGGAACGACTACTTCCCTCGGCGCGAATTGGGCGTCGCGTATTTCAAATTGGGCAGGCTTGACGAGGCGGAGAAATTGCTGCGCGATTCGCTGGCGGTGAAAGACACTGCCCGGGCGCACAGCTATCTCGATCGCGTGTTGGCGCAGCGGATCGCCAGGGGCACCGCAACCGACAGCCGCCCGCCCGAGATTCGCACCTCGATTGACACTCTTTCGTTCACGAACGCCGAGACACTCGAATTCAAGGTGTACGTTTCGGACGATACCGGCGTCGGGCTCGTTACGGTAAACGGGCAGGAGTTGTATCAACGAGGAAGCGAAAGGACCCTCTTGCTCGATCATAAGCTTACGCCTAAAGACGGCGATCAAATCGTACACGTCAAGGCCTGGGACCTTGACGGAAAGTTTTCCGAGCACGAAGTCGCCGTGCGGATCGACCGGACCGGGCCGGTGTTGGGAATTTCGAGTCCGGCCGACGTCACCGTGACCAGCGCGCCCAACGAACGGCTCATCGGCAGCGCGGCGGACAACGACGAACTCGCGTCGGTGACGGTCAACGGTGACGCATTGCCGCTTGAGCGTGATGGAAAGGTCTCGCGGTTCGACACCGAACTCGCGCTGGCGCCTGGGACGAACGAGTTCATAATCGAGGCCAAGGATCGCGCGGGAAATTCGACTATGACGTCCGTCGACATCACGCGCACATCGGGCGATGCTTCCCAAGCAACGGCTTTGCGGCCGCGGCCGGGGTCCCAAGGGTTGGTCGCAGCGGTTGATCAGGGCGGCAAGTGAACACATCAAGACTGCCGAGCGACGTGGCGAGAAAGATCGAGCGGGCGAGCCACGCCGTTTCGGTGCCGATTTCGTTGCACACGTACGTCCACGGGGCGGAGGCCGGGATGGTTGCGTCGTGCGGGGGCTGCGAAGCGTGCGCGTTCGTCGAGCGTTTGCCGTGGGGCCGGCAAGCGTGCCGCAAATCGCGCGAAAATCACGCAACGTTGGCGGCGCGGCGTGCGGCGGTGACGCCGTTTCTATGCCACATGGGGTTTTCGTGCGTTGCGGCCGCGGTCCGGCAACCCGATGACGACGCGAACGCCGACTACGCGGCGCTCGTCGCGGGTCCATTTTGTCCCGAGGGCCCCAAGGACGCGCTCGAGCAAGGCGTTCGCAAGGGTCTGGCGAAATTGCGAGCGGAAGCCGGCGACACCTTGCCCTTCTCCTTGGAAGACATTCCCGCGAGACGCGCGGAATCGGTCGTGGCCTGCGTAACGTGGCTGCGCGAAACGCTCGAAACAATTCCCACGCGTGATACTGCCGGACCGGACGAGCACGTGAGCGGGCCTGCGCCACGCAGCACCGCACGGAGAACGCGTCATTCCGCGCCGCAGGATCCGTACCTTGGAAACGCAATTGCTCTCGCGATGGCCGGCCGTAATCAAGACCAAGCACGCGCACTGGTCCGGTCGGTGTTGGGTGATACGCCCGCCGGAGCAACGAAGCTTGATGACGCACGGCGCGCGCGCGCGATTGGCGTGGCGGGCGCTGTGCTCGAAGCGGCCGAGCGGGCCGGTCTAGACACAGGGGCGGCCTGGGAAAAATTCCCGGCGCTGATCGCGACGGCCCACGACGAAGATAACGATGCGGTGCTCGCGGTGATGCGGGTAATTGGCGCGCTCAAGAAACGGCGACGCAACGCAACGCCCAGCACGGATCCACTCGTTGTGTTGAGCGGCATGTTGGCCGAGCGCCTCGCCGACAAACTGCTGCTCGGCGAAGCCGCGGAGCGCCTTGGGCTGAGTCCAAGCGGATTGACCCGGCGGCTCGAACGGAAATTTGGAATGACGTACACCGAATATTGCGGTCGGTTGCGGGTGGACAAGAGCAAGGCGCTGCTGCGCGACACGGCGCTGGACATCGGCGCGATCGGACGCCGCGTGGGGATCGACGACGGGAGCAACTTCGCGAAGTTGTTCAGGAAGTACGAGGGGACCAGCCCGACGCGCTATCGAAACCAACACCGCCAACGATAGCCGCCCGAAGCGAGATTCGAGATCACGGCGTTTGCCGACGCGGGCCAGACTTATCAGTCGACGGCAATCAAAAACGCGTTACGTTTCCAACCGTTGAATTAGGGAAGTAGAACTCACGCGACCGCGTCCCCGATCAACTTCGCCACCGCTGCGACGACCGGCCCACAGGCATCGCGAGTGGTATCGATAGTCTGCACTTCGCCCGAGTCTGTGTAGTAAACTATGGCCTCAAGCGTCCCGCCCATACCGAGTGCCCGGGCCGCGTGCGCGTACAAACGCACTTGCCGCGCGTGTCGTTCACGGCGCGCTTCGTCCGCGTTGCCCGTTTTGTAGTCCACGATAACGCCGTCCGCGGTGAGCGCATCAATCACGCCCGAGACGAATCCCGGGCCGATCCGGACGACGAATGGCAACTCTTTGCGGAGACCTCGCCCAGCGAGGAGCTCGCGCAACCCACTCGCTGCGAAGCGTTCGGCGATCTGGGTCAAATCGCCCTCGAGATCGCGGGGTGTTTCGCCCTCCGCTTCAGCCATTCGGACCACGCTGGCGATCGCGTCCGCGGGACCGTCCTCGAACGTCCATCGCTCGAAGAACCGGTGGACCAACTCGCCCCGTCGCATGCCCCCGGCATCGTACCGCCGTCCGCCGCGGCGGACAGCCGGCAATTCGCCGATAGTCGACGCGGTGTCGTCTTCCAGCAATCCATCCAGCAATTGCCCAACGGAGATCGAAAACGGCGTGCCCGCTCGCGGAGGCGCAGCGTCGAGCCGCGGATTCTGCCGATACGCGTGGATCGCCGGTGCTTCGCCGGCCGCCCGGAGCGGTGACGCGCACTCTCGCCGAATAATCGCCCGCCACGCGCCGCCTTCCGCGACGCCGTCTTCGCCCCGTGGTATCGTCGCGAGGAAACCTTCGACTGAATTCATCCACGCGGGTGGTCCCGATTCCGGCGCGCCCGCCAGGACGAGATAGTCCCGCGCTCGCGTCATCGCTACGTAGAGAAGCCGCGCGTCCTCGTCCCGTTTCTTGCGATTGCTCGCCCGTTGGATCAACTGCGTCATCGCCGTGGGTGCGCGCTCGCCGTCCTCTCCGTCGAGAATGAGTCCGACGCCGAGGTTTCGATCCATGCGGACGCGCGAAAAATTCTGCCTGCCTTTTCGCGTGTTCGCCATGTCCGCAATCACAACAATTGGCCACTCGAGCCCTTTGGCCTTGTGGATCGTCGAAAGCGTGATAGTTCCTTTGGCTGCCGCGGGCGCATCGCCTTCGCGCAAGTCGCTGTCCTTGACGCGCTCGAGGTACGACACGAACGAGCGAAGCCCTCGCGCCCCCGCACTCGAAAAGTCCTCCGCCAAGTCGACCAATTTGCGCAAGTTCGCCACGCGTTGGCCGCCGTGGGGCCGCGAAGCCGACACTGCCTCGATCCCCGTCCGCTCCAGTGTCACTCGAACAAATTCCGGCACGGATCCCTCAGCTATCCCGCGTAATTCCTGAACAAGTCCGCGAAATCGCGCGAGTCGTCCGTCCTGCTCCACGTCCGCGAGGCGCGCGTTCGATTCGAACGCCACGCTCAAGGGCCGCGCCGAGGCCAGCTCGTACACCGACGGATCGGACAACGCCGCAATCGGACTGCGCAGCGCGCCGAGCAACGCCGGTTCGTCCCACGGATCAAGCACCACGCGCATCAGATTGATAACGTCGTTGATCTCCTGCCGGCGAAAGAAACCGTGGCCCGACACCGTCGAGTACGGCACGCCCGCCTCGTCCAGCGCCTCCTCGTAGATGGACATCGCCGTCGACGCCGAGAATAGAATCGCCACGTCGTCGTATCGCGCCGGTCGCTCCCGATTTTCCTCCTTGTCGTACACGGTTACCGGATCATCCGCGCACATCTCGCGGATTCGCGTCGCGGTCAACCGCGCTTCCATGCGCCGTCGTTCGTCCGAGGAGTCATCATTGGTCCCGTTCGGAATCAAGATTTCGATCCCAATGTCGGCCACCAGCGCTCGATCCGCGATCATGTGTTGCGTGTCGTCTCCCAATAGCCGGGACGATTCGAAATAATCGTTGATGAACTCCAACACGTTGCGCGCCGTCCGGTAGTTCGCGTCGAGATTGATAGCGCCGCCAATCGTTTCGACCGTCCGCCGGAACACCTCCACTTCCGCCCCGCGAAAATCGTAAATCGACTGTTTCGCGTCACCAACGAGAAACAAATGCGTCGCGCGTTTGTCGGCCCCATTCGTCAACTGCTCGGCCACTTCCAGTTGGATCGAATCGGTGTCCTGAAACTCGTCGATGAGCAAGTGTTTGATGCTCGCCGCTGCTGCGCGGCGCACGTCGCCGTGCTCGCGCAACACACCGCGCGTCTGAATCAGCAGGTCGTCGAAATCCATGAGCGACCGCTCGGTTTTCGCCGCCGCGTAAGCCGCGATGACTCGGTCCGCCAGTGCCAATAAATCTAAGACGAGCCCGGCCGCGCGGCCATCACGCGCTTCATCAACCTCCACGATGCCTACTTCCCTTGCCCGATCTCGAAGCCCCGTACACAGCCGTCTGCTTTCCGCGAGCGTCTCCTCATCACGCCAAGCTTTCTTGCTGCCGCCGCGGCCATTGAATCCGCGAACAACGTCCAGATGCTGAGATCCCGCGCGCCAATCCTCCGTTCGCATGATCTCGGCGATGGCCGCGAGAATCGCCACGCGCTGGACTTCGTGCTTGTCCCCCGGATCGCTGCACGCGCCGTCCAATCCGCGCAATGTATCTGCCGCTTTCAGAAAACCCGCGTCGCTGCGAAGGTCGGCCCATTCGCGCGCGTTTTTTTCATCGGCCAACTCGAGCCAATAGCGAAGCAATTCGTCGGCCGTCTTGCCGCGAAGCATATCGAGCGCCCTGCCCGCCATCGCTTGCGCTGACAATAATTGGTCCAGCGCCGAGCGCAACTCGCCGAGCTCGAGTTCCTCCGCAAGCCGCAACGCGCCCTCGTCCCGCGCTTCGAGTAGCGCGTTCAACGTCGCGGAGATGACCTCCTCGCGAAGGAACACCGCCGCCGCGTCCTGAACGATGACGAAATCGGGATCGATGCCGATAGCAAACGCATTCTCTCGCAGCAACGCCGAACAAAATCCGTGAATCGTCATGATTCGCGCCGAGTCCATGCGCCGCTCGAATCCCCGCCAGAACGACGCGGTCTCCGGACTATCACGGCCCTGCTCGTCGGCCGCCTTCCGGCACTCGCGCCGCAGCCGCACCTTCATTTCCGAAGCCGCTTTGTCCGTAAACGTAATCGCGACGATTTGGTCCAGCCCAGCCGATTTCTCGCGAAGGATCCGCATGACCCGCCCGACAAGGACCGTCGTCTTCCCCGATCCCGCACCGGCGCGAACGGCGATCCGTGAGTGGCCCGAGTGAATCGCGATTGCCTGCGGCGTCGCGTTACTCATCGTCCGCCGCCTCCGCGTCCGGGGCCTTCCGAAGAATCCGCGCGCGCTCGTGCCGGCACGCCTTTTCCGCCGGGCACCACGCGCATGCGTTCTTGCGCAAAATGGGATGGAACCTTCCCGCGCGGATGCCCTCCGCCGCCGCCGAAAGCGACCGCGTCATCGCCGCCTTGCGCGATACCCAGTTGTGCTGTCCGCTGCTTCCGTCCATCGCTGATACGCGCTTATTGCGTCCCACGCGCAGATACACCGCATCGGCGCAGGTCATCTCCGGCAACAGAAGCGACTCCGTGGCGAGCGCATAAAGGCCCAACTGAATCCGGCTACCCTGTGTGATCGACCCCGGCTTGGGCGGGTCGCCGGTTTTGTAATCAATCAAACGAAACTCTCCGCCCTTCATGTCGATTCGATCGATCCTTCCGGAAAAAAGTAGCGCGCCCGCGTCCGTCTCGAGCGCGAACGGCGCGTGCGCCGTTAGCTCTTCGACGCCGTCCCCCTCTTGCCCGAACGTGACCTCGAAATGCGATGGCCGCCACTCGCCGTCATTGGCTCTTGCGAGCTGCAAGTACCGCGCGAGACACGCCTGCATCCGCAAGCGTTCGACCTCGACCACGCCCGTCGGCGAGTTCGTGCTCTTCCAGCCCTCGCTCTCAAACACGTTGGCGACGATGCCCGCTAGCGTCTCCTCCGCTTCGGGCGTTGGCAGCTCGCTCGGCGAGACGCCCGCGTAATGCCGGTGAAACTGTTCGAGAATCCCATGCACGATGCTGCCGCGCACGCGCCGATCGAACGCCTCTTCCGGCTGGTCGATTCGCCACACGCGCAACACCCGCTCCGCAAAGAAACGAAACGGGCACTCGATGTACGTCTGAACTTGGCTCGCGCTGAACACGTGCGCCTCGCCGAATTCGCCCGCGATGGCCGCCGCCGCTGCGCTTCCACTCAGCACCCCGTCGTACTCATCGGGCGCCGCCGCCGAAGCCCGACGCCGCTCGATTTCCGCCGCGCCGCCCGCATGCGCGCACACGGCGTCCTCATCGTCCGCCCGCGCGCCCGGCGACACAAGCAACGCACTCCGCCATTCCCTCCGGCACGCCGCCTCTTCCACTGGCACGATCAACTCCTGCGCCTCGAGCACCCGGGCCTCGCCGCCCAGCGCCCGAAGCACATCCTCCAAGAACGGGCTCCGCCCCGCGGGCCGATGATCGGCCCCGAGCGCATGCCAGGAGATCGTCAGCCCCTCCAGTGCCGTCCCGAACACGTGGTGAAACAACAACAACTCGCGCGCCGCACGCATCGCCGCATCGTCGAACGGCACGCCCGCTCCCGCCAACGCGCTCCGGTCCTGCGCCGAGTACACCGCATTGGCCGATTCCGCCGACGGCAAAACGCCCTCGTTCGCATGGACCAGAAACACATGCCGAAACGGCACGTTTCGCGCGGCCTCCAAATCGAGTACCACCACGCCGCCGTCTGCACGCGCCTCCTCGGCGTTTGCCGATTCGAACGCGTCGTGCATAAGCCAAAGGAAATCCGTCCGCGAAATCGACGCGTTACTCGAAAGGCCGCGCGACAACTTCGCCAACGCGCGAAACACCGCGTCCGAATCCTCCTCGTCGCACAACCCGCGTAACTCGCTCTCGAGCACGGACACAAACCGAGCCAAGGGCGCTTCCGCTTCCAGTCGCCGATCGACCGCCATCAAATGCGCGACGGCATCGTTCAGCGCCTCGGTTGCCGCGACCGCGTCCGGTATCCGTTCGATCAGCTCCCTAATCTCAACGCCCGATCCGTCCCGCACGCGCCGCAACAGCCGGGCAACGCGCACGCGCCAATCCTCGCGGCCCGAAATGGTCCCTGCAAATTTCGCGAGCACCGGAAAATGTCGCGCGTGCATGGAACGATCGCCAAGCACGCCTTGCAACGAATTCGACGTGACTACCTCGAGCACGCTTTCGCGCTCCCACGTCTGCAACGCATTGAGTAACGCCAGAACAAATCGGCCGAACGGAGCCGTCGAGAGCGCGCGAGGCGGGGCCGTCATAGGGACCCCGAATTCCGCGAACACGCGCTCGAGCGGCCCGGAAATGCCTTCGAGACGCCTCGAAACCACCGCGATTTCCGCCGGCGCGACGCCGGAATCGACGATTAAAGTTTTAATTCTACGAGCAATGGTCTCGAGTTCGTGGATTGGGCCGCGGGTTTCGAGCAGCGTCAGGTTGGCTGGGAGGGCCGCGGCGGGGGGGGCGGTTTCGCGGCTGAAGAGGTGCGCGTGGACGTGGGAAATCTGGTCGACCGGGTCGCGCTCGTCGGCCGTGTGGACTTCGAGCGCGAAGCGCTCGCCCAACGCGGCGAGTGTGCGCGCCGGAATTTGGTAAAGGTCAATCGCGCGCGAGTCGGCGATCATATTGAGGCCGAACACCATGCGCTCGACGTGCGGCCGCAACGCCTCGATCACGCGCAACTCCGAGGGCGTAAAATCGTCGAAGGCATCGAACAACAACACGCGCGTTTCGCCCAACGCGCCCGGCCGCCCCTCGCGGCACAGCAGGTCGGCCATCCAGTACATGCCCTGCTGGTCGTATGCCCAACCGGACACCAACAAGTCCTGATATGCGCCGTAGATCGCGGCAACCGCGCGGTCCGTCCGATGCGTCCGATGCGCCGTCCGATGTTCGAATTCGCCCGGATCTATTGCCGATTGTTTGAGTTGCGCGATGACCGACTGCACGTGCCGCGCGAACCCCGGCGTCGCCGACACCGCCTCGAATCCGGCGAGCTTCCCGGCCTCGCGTGCCTTCGCTACCGCCGCTTGAAGCATGAGCCGCTGTTCGAGCGCATCGACGCGCCGCCGCTCGAACGCCGTGCCGCGCAACAGGTCCGTCACGAAACTTTGGAAGTCGATGATCGGCCGGCCAATAGCGCCGGGGAGACCCGCGCGATCGAGCAACGTCATCAGCCGCCGCCGCGCGTACCGCTCCGTCGGGACGACCAAACGCGCCGCGCCCCACGCCGCCAACAGGAGCGCGTCAATCCGATCCGATCGGTCCGACCGCGCGTTCCCCTGAATGATTTCGACCGTGGTCTTCACGCCGCAAACAATGCCACGGTACCGGCCCGATCCGCACGGCGCGGGGACGATGCGGAGAGTCACGGTTGGCAGGGATAGGACGTGCGATCTGGACGAAACTCTCCTTGTTCCATTTAGGAGCACATGCCGTTCGTCAAGAATTTACCTCCCTGAAAACCGCCCTCAAACGCCGCGAAACCATCTTCAAACCCCGCGAAATCGTCTCCAAACGCCGCGAAAACCGCTCCGAACTCCACAAGAACCGCCCGGAAATCTCGACATGATCACGCGGAACGTGGTCACAAATTGTGACCACCTCGCGTAAGGAGATGGCCACAGAGAACGCAGAGAACTCAGTTACGTAGGATGCCTGCGGCGGTTGCGTTTCTTCGCGGCCATTCCTTTTGATCGTCGCGATTTACTCGAAGTTGAAATTGGCCGCGAAAGAAAACAGCGACCCGAGTGCAATGCGATGTAGCGTGCGTGGCTGCGCCGGCCTCATCGAGGCGGGCGCTACTGAGCGCTACGATACTTTTTGCCGCCGCGAACGGCGATGGAAGTTCAGAGTCTTAGCGCGTCGTTTGACGCCGCCTCGTGGAAACGAACGCGACGGCGAGGGATATCGCGGCGAGATCGGCGTATGGGCCTGACGCGCGCGGCCTGCCATCGCCTGCCGATACACACGACGGTCCTTCACCTTCACCCTCTCCTTCGCCACCGATTGCGTTCAAGTCATCGAGCGTGAGCCCACTCGGTCCGGAGTCGAGTTGATCGTATTCGGCCGCTGACAATTCCGGCAACGCAACACGCGCTTCCTCCAACGAAAGCTGGCCGTCGCTGTCGTCATCGATATCATCGAACTGAGCAAGCAGCGCATTCGCGGCGGCAATCGGATCGAATTCGCCCTCTCCTTCTCCTTCACCCTCACCCTCTCCCTCTCCCTCGCCTTCACCCTCCCCCTCACCTTCGCCGACAGCCTCGGCCACGCCGTGAAGCGTCACGCTGAATCCGCCGCCGCCGGTAAATGTCAGATCGCGGTCGAACGCTCCCGGCGAGTCCGGCGCGAACCGGACCAAGATCACTTTCGACGCGTCCGAAACTAGCGAGTACCCGATCCCTCCCAGCAGCAAGAACGGTGCATCAATACTGGCCTCGCCCACGAGCAGTGCGTCACCGGTATTTCGGACGGTGAACGTGCGATCCGTCGACTGCCCAGGCTCGAGCACGCCAAAATCCGCTGTTACAAAAGTTACTTCGATCGGCACTTCACCCTCCCCTTCACCTTCACCCTCGCCTTCGCCCTCACCTTCACCTTCACCTTCACCTTCACCTTCACCTTCGCCTTCGCCTTCACCCTCGCACCCGTTCGGCTCGGAGTTGACCGCAAGTATCATCGGAAACGCGTTGACTTCCCCATTCATAACCTCGGCGATGCCCGATTGCTCGGCGTAGCCATCCGCGTCCGCGGCGACGTCGTACGAGCCGGGCGTCGCGAGTTGGAAAATCCAAACGCCGCTGGGAACGTCACGATCCACGCTGACACCTTCAAGGGTCACCACCGGCTCCGCGCAATCGGGGACGAGATCATCCGTCGCCTCGTCGAGAAGCTCTACCGCGATCACCGAAGGCAGCGTCAGCTTTTCGCCGATGAAGCGGTCGAATTGGATTTGATCATCGACCGCCTTGGCCGGCACGTCGAGCTTCGCGCGGATTTCCGCCTCCGTGAACACGCCCCAATCGTTGAACTGCGCGGACGTAGTCGCGGGGTTCGCGTTGTCGTACTTGATGAAATTTTCGTCCACGTCGCGGAAGCGGTTGAAGCCGGTGTTGCTGATGTCGTCCTCCGCGCCCAGTAGCGGCGTGAGTTGCGCGCCCTTGGCCCCCGTGAACCCGATGAAGACCGCGTTGCGGTGGATGTTGTTGAAGGAGTTTCGCGTCACAATGACCCCGGAGTTGATGGAATGCACGCCGTTTTCGAGATTGAGAAGCGACGAATTGCGAAACACCGAGCCGGACGACCCCGCGCCGGTGATATACACGCCCGTCGCCTGGGAGATGCTGATCGAGCCGTCGAGGACGACGTTGTCCAACGTCGCGTCCACGTTGTCAATACGGACGAGTGTCGGGTTGCCGAAGGAACCGATGGGGAGCGAGATCGTCAAATCCAGAATGACGGTATTGGCCGCCGCCTGAACAATAACGGCGTCATCATTCGCCGGGTCGAACACCGATATCGCCGTCAGTTGCGGCCCCATTCCTTCGAGCGTGACATTCGCCACGAATACCACCCGCTCTTCAAATACTCCCGCGCTGAGGAGAATCGCGACGGGGTGTACTTCCGAATACCGCGAGACATCCGCCATCGCGAAGGCGATGGTCCGCCACGGGCTGCCTTCCGTTCCGTCGCCGGTGCTGTCGCTGCCTGTTGTGCTGACGGATACGGTGTCGGGCGGATCGGCGGCGTTCTGCGGGTCCGTGCCCGTGTCCATCTCTTGGCAGTTTGTAAGTCCGTCACCATCGGGGTCCTCGTTGCAATCGTCGACTAAGGGGTCTAGTCCATTGAGGACCTCATAGCCGTCGGGCAAACTGTCCGAATCGGTGTCCGGATTGTTCGGATTCGTGCCGGATTGGAACTCGACCAGATTAACGAGATCGTCGCCGTCAAGATCGCCGCCAGAGTCATTGGTCAAGGGGGCGAGGCCGTGTTCGATTTCGTAGTCGTCGGGCATTCCGTCCGCGTCGCTGTCGGCGAGGTCCGCGCGCGTGCCACTGTCGAACTCCTCAAGGTTGGTCAGGCCGTCACCGTCTGGGTCGCCGGTGGAGTCATTTGCAAAAGGATTCAGACCGCTTCTAACTTCGTACCCGTCGGTCATCGCGTCGCCGTCGGTGTCGGGATTATTCGGATCCGTGCCGGCCTGGAACTCCGCTATATTTGCGAGACCGTCGTGGTCGGGATCGAAGACCGCATCACTTGCCAAGGGGTCAAGGCCGTTCAGCACTTCGTAACCGTCGGGCATTCCGTCGCCTTCGGTATCAGAGAGGTTTGCGCGCGTGCCGCGGTCCCACTCCTCGCCATTGGTCAGGCCGTCACCGTCCTGGTCATCGCCTGCGTCTGGTACAAGCGGATTCAGATCGTTGATGACTTCGAATCCGTCGTACATCCCGTCGCCGTCGGTGTCGACATCGTCCGGACGAGTACCGCGCTGGAACTCCGCCAAATTGTTGAGGCCGTCGCCGTCCGCGTCGCCCGTGGCATCATTAGCGCGCGGGTCAAGGTCGTTTTCAACTTCCCAACCGTCCGGCATTTCGTCGGAGTCGGTGTCGGAGAGGAGGGGATCCGTGCCGACGCACTCCACTTCAACACAGTCTGCCAAGCCATCGGCGTCGGAGTCGGTCGAATCGCCCCCGCCGCAGACGAGGGCAATACACGCTTCGGTGAATGCGATCCAGACTTTTGCGGTCCCGTCATAGGAACCTGTAAGCACGAAATTGCTGTCCGGTGAGAACGCCACGGAGGAGACGTCGTTCGTGTGTCCGTTGAAAGTGCGAAGCAGCTTACCGGTTTGGGCGTCCCAGAGTTTAGCGGTATCGTCAAGCGATCCCGTGAGCACCCAGGTACCCTCCGGCGAAAACCCCACGGACAGGACCGGGCCCGTGTGGCCGGCAAACGTACGCAGCACCGACCCCGTTTCAGTGTTCCAGAGCCTGGCCGTGTTGTCGTTCGATCCGGTAAGTACGAAAGCGCCATCCGGCGAAAATGCGACGGACTTGACGCTGGCTGTGTGTCCCGCAAAGCTGCGAATCAAATCGCCCGTGTCCGCATCCCGGAGTTTGGCCGTAGTATCGTCCAGTCCCGTGAGCACGTTTGTACCGTCGGGCGAGAACGCCACGGAATTCACACCACCGCCCTCTTCGGTAATCGTAAGCGCCACAATGCCGGTCATCGTGTCCCACAGCTTCCCGG
>CAYXRK010000116.1:0-14878 GCA_964467615.1 uncultured Nitrospirales bacterium
CGCTTTTCTAGCTTGCGGAAACGGTCGTCGATCTGCCCGTCGATCTCGCCGCGAAGGTCGTCCATGATTTGCCCGTGGGCTTTTCCCGAGACGCGCTTGGAATAGAAGTACGACCGTATCACGCCGCTGACGGTCACAAAGAACACGATCAGGACGACCATTTCGAATACTTGCATGGCGCTGCTCCAGCGAATAGACCTTCTAGCCTATTCGACCCGATTCAATCCTAGGCGGTTTCCGGGCGGCAGTCAATCGCGCTAGCGGCAGGGGCCGAATGGGCCACGCTATCCGTTATACTTCGTTGTCCTTTCGCGCGTTTTCGGGGTATTTCCATGCGATCTCACGCCGCGGCGATGCCGTTCATTCTCATCACTGTCCTCATCGACATGCTGGGAATCGGGCTTGTGATTCCGGTGATGCCGAAGTTGGTGACGGAAATGTACGGCAAGGATATTAGCAGCGGATCGCTGATGTTTGGCTGGATCATCGCCGTTTACGCGCTGATGCAGTTCATCTTCTCACCGGTGTTGGGAAACCTGAGCGACCGTTTTGGGCGGCGTCCGATTATTTTGCTTTCTCTCCTGGGCGCCGGACTTGACTATGTGTTCATGGCGTTCGCGCCGACTTTGGGCTGGTTGTTCGTCGGCAGAATCGTTGGAGGAATTACCGGGGCAAGTATCACGGCGGCGAATGCGTACATTGCCGATGTCAGCCCACCGGAAAAACGCGCGCGCAACTTTGGGATGATCGGGGCCTGTTTCGGGGTAGGTTTCATTCTGGGGCCGGCGGCGGGCGGGGCGCTTGCCCATTTCGGGTTGCGCGCGCCATTCGTCGCGGCCGCGGGGCTGACGTTGCTCAACGCGCTGTATGGATATTTCGTGCTGCCAGAGTCGTTACCGGCCTCGGAGCGGCGGGCGTTCGATTTCCGAAGGGCGAACCCGTTGTCGTCGCTCGGGGCGCTGCGCCGTTATCCGGTGGTGTTCGGGCTCATCGGTGTAATCGCGCTCGAGCGGCTCGCCCACGACGCGCTCCCGGCGACCTGGGTGCTCTACCTGACGTATCGGTTCAGTTGGTCTGAACTTCAGATCGGGCTCTCACTCGCGCTTGTCGGGGTCGTGTACGCAGTCGTGCAAGGGGGCATGGTTGGCCCATTGGTGAATCGTTGGGGCGAATCCAAAGCGCTCTTGATCGGGCTTTGCGTGCAGGCAGTTACCTATACGATGTATGGATTCGCCACGCAGGGTTGGATGATCTACGCCATCATGGCCATGTCGGGACTTGGCGGACTGACCGGCCCGAGCGTGCAGTCGATCATGACGCGGCGCGTTCCCGCGGATGAGCAGGGGGCCTTACAGGGCGCTGTCACAAGCGTACACGCGATTATGGCGGTGTTTGGACCTCTGTTGGCGACCAACCTATTTGGACTTTTTACGTCGGCTTCGGCGCCAGCGCATCTTCCGGGAGCGGCGTTCTTGGCGAGCGCGTTGCTTGTGGCCGTCGCGGCGGTCTTCGCGATTCGAAGCGTCCGGACGACGAACGCCGCAGACGCCTTGATCTCCGAACCGTCTGCAGCAACTCAAGAACATTGAACAGGCGCGGCCGCACGCGTTCGGGGCTACTCCTCGCTATCAGCCGCTTGTTCCTCAAGCGGAAACCAGGATTTGCCCGTCGCCTTGTCCAAGGCAGCGTGGGCGACGGCGTAGTCGCGGAGTGCTAGGACGAGTTGGGTCTCGGCATTGGTGAGCGCGAGTTCCGAATCGAGCACGTCGGCCTGCGTACCCACCCCTTCCTGAAAGCGTAACTCGGCCAATCGCTGGCCTTCATCCGCGAGTTCGACGTTGCCCTCTTCGCGCCGGATTTTCGCAATCGCGTCTTGCACCTGGATGAGCGCCTGGCGGACCTCGAGCTCGATTAACAATTTAACTTCTTCGATCTGACTTTCCGCCGAGCGCACCTTGGCCTCGGCCTCCTTCTTCTCGAATCTGCGGCGGCCTCCGGTGAATATTTCGAGTTCAGCGCCGAGCCTCAGTTGCCATCCCTCGAGAGAAAAACTTCCACCGCCTTCGACGTTGGCCCACTCGGCCGACGCCGCGACTTTCGGGAAGTAGGACCCCTTGACCCGTTTGACGTCGTTCCGAGACGCTTCCGCCACGGCCCTGAGCGCGCGAATCTCGGGCCTCGTTTCGACGGCGTTCGACGCGAGTTGATCGGCGGAGACCTCGAGAGGCACCCACGGTATTGTGTCCGTAAGCGCAAGGCGCTGTTCCTGATCTACCGCCAATAGGCGGCGCAACGCCGCGTACGCCAACCGAACTCGGTTCCGAGCTTCCACCACATCGGCCTCGCGCGAACCCAACTCGGTCTCCGCGCGAAGGACCTCGAAACGGCTGGCGAGCCCAGCATCCAGTTTCAATTGACTGTCGCGGCGGTGGCGTTCGAAGGTCGTGACGCTATCTTCCGCGACTTGAACCAACGCGAGCGACAAGAGGCAGTCGTAATACGCACGCTTCGTCTCGAATTCGACATCGTTCCGGGTGGCGTTCCGCTGCCATTCCTTAGACTCTGCTAAATATCCTGCCGCCCTTACCGCGGCACGGATGCTCCCGCCGGCAAAGACGAGCTGTTGCACTTTCAGCGAATCGGCGCGTTGAATATCGTCAACTTCTATGCCTCCCGGCACAACCAATCTTGTCAGAAAGCCCCCGCCAAATCCTTGAGAAGGGTTCTCCAGATAGCTATATCCGGACTGCACCATGACTTGCGGGAGGTATTGTGAGCGGGCTTGGCCCTGCAACGCCCTCTGGGCCGCGGCGTCCGCCTCGGCTCCGATGATGCGGGGGGCGGTGTCGAGGGCCTTGTGCACGGCATCGCGGGCCGACAGGACCAGCGGCTCCCCCTCCTCCGCCAAATCCAGGTCAACGGGCCCCAGCGTGTCGACCGAATCGAGCAATTCGCGAACGCCCTCCAATACGCCGTCGAACCCGATTGATATGGCCTCGGGCGCGGGGCCGTTTTCCTGCGCGGCGACAGTGAACGCGATGAGCATTCCGGCAAGCACGGGCCGCATGTAAACACCTCCGTTGGGGCTGGGAACGGTCCGCATCATACGTCGGTCGAAAAGTAACCGTCAAAAGGAGCCAAGACCATCTGCACAATAGTCAGGCCCGAAAGCGTCTTCTACTATAGAAAGCGGGATACTCCTCGTGCTTCGAGTTAGCGTTGAATCCGTTGAGCCTAGTGGAATTACTATCGCAACCATCGCGAACCACGCCCAGTCCTGGTATCAATTTGGGGCCGGCGACCTTTCTGTCGCCAAGCTAGTGAATCAAGGATGCAAGGACCATCCGGCGATATTGTTGACGCACGAAAAATTCGAGGCGCCGTTCCTGGCCTTGCGAGACGGACCGATTCGGGTCTCCACCTGGCAAGCAGACGAAATTGCGGCGTACGCGGGGATCACTACTCACGAGTATTGGGTCATTTGCGCGATGCTAGGTCTCGTCCAGTGGCGAACGCTGCAGTTGAATAGCCTATTGATACCGGAGGACTTCATTCACGAATGTACGATCCACTGTCTGTATGGCGCTTATGAGGAAAGGTCCCAATTCAGTCTGTTACTCGAACAAGGCCGCGTGTGCCGGGGATGCCGCGACTTCTACCATTGCCTCGGCGCGGACCGGGAGCTACTCGCTTTGATCCAGACCCTTGGCGCACTGTTACGCCGCTAAACTTTACCAATCTACCCCGAGTGCCGGACGTATCAGGTGGACGTTCGCGTACACGTCTACGGCTTCTTCACTACCTCGAGAAGTTCCATCTCGAATATCAGCGTGGAGTAGGGAGGGATTACGTTCCCTGCGCCTTGCGCTCCGTAGGCAAGGTTCTGGGGAATATAGAGCTCCCACTTATCGCCTTCCTTCATCAACTGGAGCGCCTCGGTCCAACCGGGAATGACGCGATTGACAGGCGTGACGAACGGTTCATTGCGCTTGATCGAACTGTCGAACTCAGTGCCGTCGATGAGGCGGCCCGCATATTGTGTCTTCACGGTGTCCGTCGGGCCGGGGCTTGCGCCGCTTCCTGCTTTGAGCACCTTATATTGAAGGCCGCTCGGCAGGGTAACGACACCCTCCTTTTTTCCGTTTTCCTCGCAGAACACTTTGCCCTCCGTTCCGAGCCGATCCGCGTCGGCTTGTTGGACATCTTGTTGCCATTTTCTGAAGGCGACCTGGCATTCGTCGTCTGGCATCGCGAGCGCCGCGCCGTTAAGAACGTCAGTCAGTCCCCTGATTAGCACCTCGGTGTTCAAGAGGTCCTTCCCGGCCTTGATGGCGTTTCCCATTTGAACGCCGACGCTGTAACTGGATTTATCTTTGTCGTCCTTGAGTTCTTGTCCGATTGCGGCGAGACTGGAGAACAGCAACGACGTGACGGAGATCAAGACGGTTCGCATAGCGGGAGCTACCTTTCGCAATCGGGGGAGTGGAGGGGAATCGAGGCGAAAGAGTAGGACTTTTGACCGTCGAAGTACAAGTTGAATTGAAATACTTGTGTTATCCTCGCGGACTCTGCCCATGTTTCGAGACAACGTTCATGCTGCTCGCGGCAGCCTGCAAATTATCGCGGTTGCACTTGCGCCCGTCGTACTTTTGCTGCCATTCGCCGGCAAGCCGGCCCATATCGACGACCCCGTCTACATTTGGGTCGCGCAACGAATCCTCGAATCGCCGCTGGATTTTTATGGTGGAGTGATCAATTGGTACGGCGCGCCGATGCGCGTGTCCGAGTTCAATCAAAACCCTCCGGGGGTTTCGTTTTACCTGGCCATCGCCGGCGGCGTTGCGGGATGGAACGAGATCGCTCTTCACCTTTGGATGCTGTTGCCCGCCGCGGCGGTGAGCGCGGGCGTGTACGTGCTGGCGAAACGGATGAATGCGGACGGGGTCATGGCCGCGCTGTTGGCCGTGACTGCGCCGGGGTTCGTGGTCAGCGCTTCGACGCTCATGGCCGACGTGCTGATGCTGGCACTGTACACGTGGTGCGTGCTGCTCTGGATTCAGGGACTGGATATGCGCTCACGGACGATGCTTGGCGCGAGCGCGGCATGCGGAGCGGCGGCGATCTTGACCAAATACTTCGCGGTGAGTCTGGTCCCGCTGCTGCTCGTGTACACCATCGCGCGCGAACGACGGCCCGCCTCGCATTGGTGGTGGCTTGCCGTGCCGGTGCTCGTGCTGGGCGCGTACCAGTGGCACACCGCGCGGCTCTATGGGCACAGTCTGTTCTCGTCCGCTGCTGCGTACGCCGCCGGAAACTCGGAAGGTGGCGTCACTTCGCTAGGTGTCACACTCGCGGGGCTATGCTTCGCGGGCGGATGTTTCGCGGGAATCGGCTTCGCCGCGCCGATAGTCTGGCGTCGGCGCGCACTGGCAGGATGGATGCTCGTCGCCGCGCTTTCGATTGCCGCAGTGGGTCTGGTACCGGGGTTCGTCGCCGCTCCCGACGTGACGAAGTTGAGCGCGGCGTCGTATGTCCTTGCGGGTGCCTTTATCGCTGGCGGAATCCATGTGTTTGCCGTCGCAGGACTCGTTCTGCGCCGCGAACGATCCGCCGAAACGTTGCTGCTGCTCCTCTGGCTGGGGGGGACGTTTGTGTTTTCCGTCTTCGTCAACTGGACAGTGAACGCGCGATCCTTGCTACCCATGATCGTCCCAGCTTCGATTTTCCTGGCCAAGGCTTTGCCCTCGGGGCCCGCGGTGAACCACGGGCAATGGGGCCGCTGGATGCCGGTGGCGGTGGCGGCCGTCCTTTCGATGGCGGTGTCGTACGGCGATTATCAACTGGCCGGTGCGTCGCGTGATGCGGCGGCCCAACTCGGTGAGAAGTATCGCGGCGATGCTGAACACACGTGGTTCGAGGGCCATTGGGGATTTCAGTACTACCTGGAGCGCGAGGGGTTTCGAGCGTTGGACTACACGCGGCTGGATCGACTCGCGGCGGGCGATCGCGTAATCATTCCTTCGCACAATACAAATGTGCGCTACTTCGATCCGGCGCTGGCGCGCGAGATCGAGCGAATCGAGGTCCCCATGAAGTTTCCAGTTTCGACGCTCAATATTGATATCGGCGCGGGGTCCTACGCGGGCTCGTACGGACCGTTGCCGTTCGTATTCGGTAACGCTCCGAGCCAGACGTTTACCGTGTTTGAGATTAGCGAGGGTCAGTGAGGGAGCATCGCGTCGAACGCGGCGTTCGTGCGCTCCTCGAACCCGTTGGGCGTGCGCACGATCATTAATACGGGCAAGCCGAGTTGGTCCGCGAGGGCCATACCGGCCTCTTCTCCCAGAACTATAAGCGCGGTGTCGTACGCATCGGCCATTGCGCACACCGGATGGAAAACCGTCACCGACGCGAGGCCGTGCGCGATTGGGCTTCCGGTGTGGGGATCGATTTCGTGGGACACGCGCTTGCCGTCGATTTCACGGTAGTTCCGGTAATCACCCGACGTAGTCATCGCCATGTCGGCCAAGGGAACAATCCGCTGTACGGAACGCTCAATACCGTCAATGGGCCGCTCGATACCAATGACCCACGGTCCGTTCCGCGCGTTCGTACCTCGTGCGCGAATATCGCCGCTCACATCCACCATGTAATTCTCGACCCCGAGCGCCTCGAGCGCCTCCGCAACTTCGTCCGACCCGAAACCCTGCGCGATGGCGGACAGATCGCAGTAGACATCCGGCCGGAGTTTGCGAATCGTATGTGATGCTGCGTCAATCTCAATGAGTCTGTATCCAACCCGCGCTCGCAGTTCCTCGATTTGCGCATCCGAGGGAGGATCGGTCGTGCCGTCGGGGCCAAAGCCCCATGCGTTGACTAATGGACCGACGGTAACGTCGAACGCGCCGCCGGATTCCTCGCTCACCCGCTGGGCCATCGTGAACACCTCGAAGGTCTCCTCGTTCAGCGTAAATGGCGCGTCCGATTGAGACGCATTGAATCGCGAAAGCTCGGACTCAGGCCGGTATGTCGACATGAGCGCCTCGACGCGATCGAGCCGCGCCTGGATCGCATCGCGGAGCGTCTCCTTCGCAAGGCCGCGCGGCGGGCGGGCGACCTTGACCGAGTAGGTTGAGCCCATGGTCTGGCCGGCGAACTCGAGCACCAGTCCGCGCGGCGCGGATCCGAGGCGCCAGACGGTCAGGACGGCGAGCCCGGCCATCAAGCCGAGCAAAAGGGCGAGTCGGCGCGGGGTCAATTCCTTAGGGCCGGGATACATGGCGGCGGGTCCTCGGCCCGATGCAGAAAATTATGCGCATAGGTCTGGACGATGATATCTGCGTTCGGCGGTGTTTGCTATACTTTCAACAGCCGGGACCTGGGCCCCGGGGGAGCTGCGCAACATGTTTCATGGATCGGTGGTGGCGTTGGCGACGCCGTTTCGCGACGATTTCGAGATCGATTGGGACGCGTACGGCAGATTGATAGAATTTCAGATCGAACAGGGGACGCATGGAATTCTGCCGTGCGGTTGCACCGGCGAGGCGGCGACGCTTAGCCACGACGAGCAGAAGAAGATCATCAAGTTCGCGGTCGAGCGCGTCGAGGGGCGGCGGCCGGTCATCGCGGGGACGGGATCGAACAACACGAGGGAAGCGGTCGAGTTGACGGCGTATGCCAAGAGCGTCGGCGCGGACGCCGCGTTGCTCATCACGCCTTACTACAACAAGCCGACCCCGGCGGGGCTGATGGCGCACTACCGCGCGATCTCCGACAAGGTCGACATTCCGATTATGCTTTACAACGTGCCGAGCCGCACGGGGACGAAAATCGAACCGGAAACGATCTGCAAGCTCCAACAGATTCCGAACGTCGTTTCCGTGAAGGAGGCGTGCGGCAGCGTGGACCAGGTGTCGCAGATACTGAGCCTGTGCGATATCAACGTGATGTCGGGCGATGACAGCCTCACGTTGCCGATGATGGCGGTGGGCGCGACGGGAGTGGTCAGCGTCGCGGCAAATGTCGCGCCGGACCGCGTGGCGGAGATGTGTGACAAATTCCTCGCGGGCGATTTGGAAACGGCGCGCGCGATCCACTACGAATTGATGCCGCTGTTCAAGGCGTTGTTCGTCGAGACGAACCCGATGCCGGTGAAGGCGATTCTCGCGGAAATGGGCATGATTAAGAACGTGCTGCGGTTGCCGTTGACACCGATGCTGCCGGAGAAACTCGCATCGATTCGGCCAGTAATCCGGGAATTGATGGCCGTCAGCGCTTAAGGATTTCTCGCAACTACAAAACTTTCGGGCGCGGGAGAAACGTTCTCCCCCGCCCGATTCGTTGGATGGGATTGTTTCAGTTATGGGGCGCTGATACGAGTCACGAAGTCGAGTTTGGTGAGATCGCCCAACGCAGTCACCGGCACCGCGACCAGCAACCGTTTGCTCGAACGGACGTGCCCAAGGATCCGCGCGCCGAGACCTTTGATCTGATCGAGCGCCGCAGCATCGTCACGCTCGAGATGGAGCACGATCTCGATCATTCCGCTCGTGACGGTGAAGCCATCGTATTGGCCGTCCGCACTTGATCCGCCAACGAGTTTCGCCAACGACGAAGGCAACTTGGCGGCGGTTGCGTCGAGATGGTCTTTCGCGCGTTCGTTGCTGTCGGGCTTGTCGCCTTCGATGCGCATCCGTTCGTCCTCGGATTGGGCGAATTCCTGACGGGCAGGCCCCTCGACTGGTTTGCGCAACGCAAGGGGCGCTGCTGCGGCAATTTCAGGCGCGACGCTTGTCGGCACGGCGACGCTGTTCAACGAGAGCAATTGCCTGGCTTTGGTTTCGACCATCTGGCCTGCGGCCGGGCCGTCTGCATCGCGTGAACCGAAGATGCCCTCGTAGCTCACGCCGTCGGGCATTTCGACGGGCACCTCTACTTGGCGCGGACGTCCGTTCTCGTTGACGATGCGATTCTCGACCGCAACGAAGCTGGTGAATTGCGTGAGGAGGCTGTACTCGAGACCTAGCTTCGTGATCTTGCCCTGGACGTCGGCGAGCGGTTGGCCGATTTGCATGCCGGCCCAGTCCCGCGCCATGAGCGTGTCGATTTGTTGCCGCGCCCAGAGCGGGGCGAGTACGTCGTTGGAGTCTTCGATTTCGGGCAGTTCGAGGCGAATCTTCCGCTCGAAGCGGCCAGCGGCGGTGCGGCCGCTGAGCGTGACATATCCTTCGCCCGCGCGGTCGTACCGCCCCGTGATGATAAGCGGACGCGCAGCGAACAGGTCGGGTATCGCGTTCGGCGAGGGCGATACGTCTTCAACGCAAAGGTCGCCGAAGTCGAGTTCTACGTTTGTGAGCAGCGGGCTGTGGACGCTGTCGTGGAACCTCTGCGCCGCCGCATCGCCGTCGGATTCGAGCGTGACGATCTCCGTCGCGCCGCGCCCTTCGCGGCCCATGCCTTCTACGAGGAAACGGTTGACGCTGTTGCCGATACCGAACGCGAATACGCGCGCTTGGCCGGCGTTCCTCTGGATGGCGTCAAGAATGGCCATGTCGTTTCCGATGAACCCGTCGGTCATGAAGCACACGACGCGCAGCCGCTCGGGGTCGCATTGGCTACCGAGCGCGGCGTTGATCGCGGCCATCATTTCGGTGCCACCACCACCTTCGAGATTCCTCAGATACTCGAGCGCTTTCGCCCGGTTTTCGCGCGTGTTCGCGACGGACCGGTCGAAGCAGTAGCCCAACCCACCCGCGAACGATACGAGATTGAAGGTATCGTTCGGGTTCATCTGGTCGATGCACATCCGCATCGTCTTCTTTGCGGTCTCGATCGGGAAACCGCTCATCGAGCCGCTCGAATCGATGACGAACATCATTTCCTTGGGCGTGACCGATTCGGGCTCGACTTGCCTCGGCGGTTGAAGTATGAGCGAGAAGAACCCGCCGCGCGCGTCCGCGTGGACCAGCACCGCGTCGTTGATTTCGTCTCCCGCAACGGCGTACTTGAGCACGAAGTCACGGTCCGGAATTTCACGCCGATTGCAGAGTTGCACGACGGCCTTGTTGCCGCCGTTGCGCGTGACGTCAACTTCGTGCAACACGGACTGGATCGCCTGGATGGGCACGCCCGCGTCCATTTCAACGCGCAGGGAGATGTCGTGGCCCGCGCGGACGCCTTCGGGCGTCACCGGTGGGCTGATCCGGCCAGCGTCGGGCACTTGCACCGTGCCGGGGATATAGCGCGGGCCAACCACCATCGGGAACGAGAACGCGTATTCGCCGTCTTCGTATTCGAGGTACTCGACGTACGAAATCGTGATGTTTACGTCCTCGCCGGGCATGATGTTCGCCACGCTCTGCGTGAAGATGTTGGGCCGCTCCTGATCGAGGAGGCCCGTGGCCTGGCCCGCAGCGCGCGCTTGTTCGTAGATCGCGCGGGCCGCGCCCCGTTCCTTGATCAGTCCACGAACGACGCGGTCGCCGATGGTCATCGTCATCGAATCGACCGCCGCGCGATCGGACATCGGGAACGTGTACACGGCCTCGATGGCTTCGTTGAACGGATTGCTGAACTGTTGCGTGAGCGTCACGCGGCCGATGAAGCCGGAAATGCTCACGTTCACATCGGTGTGTTTGAGCGAGCAATCGCCACGCTCCTCGCCGTCCGGTGTTATAGCGCGGAGGTTTCCGGCGTTGATGCGGGCATGCGCTGCGCCGCCGATACAACTGAGAGCGGCGGCAAGGATGACCACAGCTCTGGCTTTCGTAATACGGGTCCACATGGTAGTAACGTCCTTTCGATGGAAGTGCGCGGAGCATGGATTCAATGTCCGCGGTGTGGGCTTTGGTTTCGCGCGCGCACTACCTTGGACACCGCGGCGGCGCCAGGGTTCGAACGGGTTCGCAATCGCAGCGTTCAAACGGTTAGATTCAACGCAATCACAACGCTAGATAGGGACCCATCGCAATGAAATTTGGCGTGCTTCAGTTTTTTTCTTGGCCGGACCGGCGCGTGGAACTCGAAACGGTCTACGCGCGTGCCTTCGAGCGAATCGGCATCATGGACCAAACCGGCTACGACGCGGTGTGGCTGGCCGAACACCACTTCAGCTCATACAGCATTTGCCCGTCCGTGCATATCATGGGCACGCACGTCGCCGCGCGGACCAAACACCTCCGAATCGGGACGGCCGTGTCGCTCGCGGCGTTCTACCATCCTCTGCGCCTCGCTGAGGAAGTCGCGCTGATGGACGTGCTGTCGGAAGGCCGCGTGAATTGGGGCGCGGGCCGGGGTTTCGACCCGACCGAGTTCCGGGTGTTCGGCGTGCCACCGCAGGAAAGCGCGGACCGGTTCCGCGAGGCCGTCGAGATCGTGCTCGAGGCGTGGCGCAATGATCGCATGAGCTATGAAGGAAAATACTGGCAGTTTCAGGACGTCGAGGTGCTGCCCAAGCCGCATCAGAAGCCTCATCCGCCCGTGTGGGTCGCCGCGTCGTCCGAGACCGCGGTGCGTTGGGCGGCCGAACAGGGCCATACGATCATGATGGATCCGCATTCGTCTCATCCGAAGATCGCGGAGAAACGCGAGCTGTATCGAAGCATCCTTGAAGAGCACGGGCACACGATCACGGGGCGCGATATCCCGATGGCGCGGCTCATCGCCATCGCAAAGACCGAAGACGAAGCCGAGACCGTCGCCAGGAACGGCGCGCGATGGATGACCGGCTCGTACATGCAACACGCCACGCAGCGAGGCGCCGGCCCGATGAACAAGGACTTTGGCGCGAAGGACGATGCCGACCCCATCGAGCGGTACGTCAATGAGGTCGTCATCCATGGCACGCCGGAATCGGTCGCGGACCAACTCGCGCGATTGCGCGAGGAGATGTTCTTGGACTACCTCCTATGCGCGCCGCTGAGTCACGAGTCGTTCATGTTGTTTACCGAGAAGGTGATGCCGCGCTTGGCGTGATGGCGGGCGAGAGAGACGAACATGAGTCGAGGGTGGAAATGAAATACGTCCAACTGGGCAAAGCAGGTATCCGTGTGCCGGAAATCTGCCTCGGGACGATGACGTTCGGCAATGAGGCGGACGACAAGACGTCGTTTGAGATCATGGATCGCGCGGCGGAGGCCGGTGTCAATTTCTTCGACACGGCGGACATCTACAGCCAGGGCCGATCCGAAGAGATCATCGGCGCGTGGATGCGGGAACGGCGGGAAGAAATCGTCGTCGCGACGAAAGTTCACTACCCAACCGGGCCGGGGCCCAACGAGCGCGGGAGTTCGCGCGTGCATATCCTGCGCGGCGTACACCAGAGCCTCCGGCGCTTGCAGACGGACCACATCGACATTCTGTATCTGCACCATTGGGACGCGAAGACGCCACTCGACGAATCGCTCGCGGCAATGGACGACCTCGTGCGCGCGGGCAAGGTGCTCTACTGCGGCGTGTCGAATTTTTCGGCGTGGCAAACGATAAAGGCCATCGATCTCTGCGCCGCGCGCGACTGGGCGTCCATCGTGGTGATTCAGCCGCAGTATAGTCTCGTCAAGCGGATCGCCGAGGTAGAGATACTCCCGATGGCGCTGCACGAGGGCGTCGCCGTGTGTCCGTACAGCCCGATGGGCGCGGGGCTGCTCACGGGAAAGTATCAGCGCAAGGAGACCGGCCGCATCTCAACGAACGCCATGTACATTGAGCGCTTCAAGGATCCGCAGTACATGGACACGAGCAACCGGTTCGTGGCCTACGCGGAGAAGAGAGGCGTCCATCCGGCGACGCTGTGCGTCGCATGGGTGTTGGCGCACCCGGCCGTGACGAGCCCAATCATTGGCGCGCGGAACATCGAACAACTCGAGCTTGGTCTCGCCGCCACGGACGTCCAGATGAGCGCAGAGTTGTACGCGGAGATTTCGGCGCTGTCGCCAATGCCGCCGCTTGCGACGGACCGCGAGCGGACAGCGTATGTGCCGTTTGGGCCGAAGACGAAGTGAGGGCAAGAAGGCCAAATCACAATCTTGAGCGAGAGTATCTTTTAGGATACACTATCGGGCCGTGATTGAAATCCGTGAAACTGCGGTGTACAAGCGGTGGTTCAAGAGCTTGCGCGATCGGCGCGCACGGACACGCATTGACACGCGTATCCGCCGCTTGTCCAAAGGGAACGTGGGTGACGCGAAACCTGTTGGCGAAGGGGTCTCTGAGTTGCGAATCGACTACGGCCCCGGTTATCGAGTGTACTTTGTACGACGTGGTCTGGCCTTGGTTGTTCTTCTCGCGGGCGGCGATAAAGGCTCTCAGGAGAGGGACATCAAGCAAGCGCTGAAACTCGCACGCGAGATATAGGAGACGGTCATGGCAAAAACAAAAACGACTCTTTGGGATCCGGCCGAACATCTTGAGAGTGTCGAAGACATGGCCTTGTACCTCGAAGCCGCACTCGAGGACGGCGATCCAGCACTCATCGCGGCGGTGCTGGGAGACATCGCGCGCGCGAAGGGCATGGCACAGGTCGCGCGTAAGACAAAGCTGGGCCGGGAAAGCCTATACAAAGCATTGTCGCCGGATGGCAATCCCGAATTCGCGACTGTGTTGAAGGTCGTGAAGGCGCTCGGATTGCAACTGCACGCTACTTCAGCGTAGCGATACGCCGCGTCACTCACACGGGTATGTAACGCAACGCGCCGTTATCGCGGGCTTCGGCCAGTTCGCCGCGCGTCTCGAGCACTTCCATGTGGCCGATGGCGATGGACAGGCCGAGGTGGATGTTCTCGAGCGGCAGGTTCGGGAAGAGAATCCGCGATACCGCGTAGGGTGTGCTGTGGCCCTCGGTGACGAGCTTGAGCACCTGCTGAGATCGCTTGTCCTGCCGCGCGAGGATTCCGTCGATGACCGCGACGTGATCGCGAAACGGTTCGCCGTGGCCCGGCAGGCAGAGGCCCAAGTCGAGTGCGCGGCCCTTGCGTAGCGAGTCTTGATATTCGACCAAACTCTTGGGGCGCGGCCCGCCGTTTTCTGCGCGGCGTATCAACGGGTTGGGGTTGCTCGTGGTGAGGATATGGTCGCCGACGAACGTGTAACCGTTGGCTTCGTCGATGAGCAACGTGTCCGAAGCCGAATGGCCTGGGACGAACACGGTCCGATAGCCGAGCGTTTCCCCGCCGTCCTCGAAGGACACATCCACTTCGAAAAAATCGGACATTGCCTGAAATTTGTCATAGAGTGAATTGACTTGATCGCGCACCTCTTCGGGCACGCCGAATTCGTGCATGATTCCGACGTAAAACAACCGCCGGCCCTCCGCGTCGGCCAGTTGCGCTGCGGATTGACGGCCCACAAGCGGGTGCGCGTACACGGGCGCGCCGGATTCCTCGGCGAGCCGGCCGAGCATGCCCACGTGGTCGCGGTGTCCGTGCGTGACGATGATCCCGCCGAGATCGGAGATCGCGTAGCCGTTTTCCTTGAATGCGGCGGTCAACTTCTCGTAGGTCTCGTCCGTGCGCAGCCCGGTATCGACGAGCAATGGCGGATCGCGTTTGACGAGAAACACGTTCACATCGCCCACGGGGAAATGCGTGGGCAGCGGAATGGCGACGATGCCGAGTTCGTCCAGCGAGTGCATGACCGGCGTCACCCAGGCTACAGCGCCGTAGGCTCGGTGAGAAATTCGATGTACCGCTGGACGATTTGCGAGCCGTAGAACATGACGATGACGCCGCCGAGGGCAAGGTAGGGGCCGAAGGGCAGGTACGTACCGCCGCTTTCTGCCTTACGTTGGCGCTTGTTGTAAAGAATGAGGCTTACACCGACAACGCTGCCGACAAACGCGCCGATTACGATGGTCAGTATCGCGCCCGACCAGGGGCCGAAGAAC
>CAYXRK010000117.1:0-14803 GCA_964467615.1 uncultured Nitrospirales bacterium
TGGATCATAGGCCGATCACGTTCATGGACTCGCACCGATTCTCGATTGGGGTATCGATCGTCGCGATCCTTCTGGGCGCGGGGTACGCCGGTCTACAGATTCGATACGGCCGGCTACAGTGGCCATGGTGGCCGGGGCGTACGGCGCGCCAATCGGTCCCCGTCAAAATTTTCTTTTGTTTGCTTCTTTGCACGACCGTTATCGCGGTCTTCAATTATTACAAATTCGACAAGCGGATGTTGACGCAAGTCAACGACTATATGGACGACGTGTATTACTACACGAACTCGAAGTACTTCACGGAGTTGGGGCACTTCGATTTGTACCCAGCGTTGTTAATCGCGGACAGCGAGGGGTCGAAGCGAATGCGCGACGTGAAGCGGTTTCGCGATTTGCGCAACGATGTAATTGTAAACCGCCGGGTGGGCCTGTCGGCGGACCGGATCCAGGAGGTGAAGGGACATTTTTCAACCGCACGATGGAAGGAATTCAAGCACGACGTGGAATATTTCTCGCGGCGATACCACGATTGGCCGTACTTAATGATCGATCGAGGTTACAACCCTCCCATCACGTGGACGTACATCGGAGGGACGCTCAGCCGGTACACGCCGATCGAGGACCTGAAGCGGATTACCATGATCGACTTCGCCCTCATCGTGCTGACGGTGTTGGTGATCGGTCGCGCGTTCGGCAGCGCGGTGATGATGTTTTCGCTCATGTGGTTTTGCTTCACGTTCAGCGGCCGGTGGCCGATTCTGGGCCAGGCCTTGCTGCGGTTCGATTGGGTCGCCGCGTTGACGATGTCGGTTTGCATGATGAAGCTGAACAAACCGGGTTGGGCGGGCGGACTATTGACGTATTCGATGCTTAGCCGGGTGTTTCCGGTGTTGTATTTTTTCCCTTGGTTCATTTTCGGCCTGCGCGATACGTGGAAAGCGCGGGGGATTCAGCCGCGCGACTTAGCGTTTGTGAAGGGGAGTTTGTGGGTATTTTGCATACTCACGGGCGGGACGCTCATACAATTCGGTCCGGGGCCGTTCGTGGAGTCGTATGAAAGTTTGAAGCTGCATGCGCAAACCTACAGTTCGCATCGGGTCGGTCTGGGCAGCGTGCTGGCGTACCAAGGCGAAACTTCTGAAGAAGAGTTTGATAGACATGGCGGGACCGACGGGAAACGCACTCGCGTCAATAACCTAAAACCGGTCACGTACACGATCGGCTGGGTATCCATTGGGCTGTTGAGCGTGTATATCTGGCGGACAAAACGGCCGTTGCATGATCTGATATTTCTCGCCACGGTGCCGTTATTCTGCGTTACCGTCGCGCAAACGAACTACTACAACCTTCGCTTTCTTCTCGTCATCGCGCATGTATCGGACCTGAGCAAGTGGCGTAACCGCGTGGGGCTAACCTTGCTCTTTCTCGTCGAGACGCTCTCGCAGAGCGTGATGTCGACCGGGGCCCCTCGGTACGTCGTTACCTTGTGCATTTCGTTCGGACTCCTTATCTATTTCGTGACATATTGCAGTTTCCTCGTTTTTGAATTCTTCCGGGACCGCAAGACCTCCGGGGAGCACGCACAAGTTTCGTCGGCCGCGTCGACGACGGCCGCATGACGGACGACGAACCGGGCAGAGACGGCGCGACACCAAGTAACGAGGCGATAAGAACGGACCTGTGTAACCACGCATCTTTGGTGCGCGAATGGTCTATACGATTTCGAGGGAACCCTGGAATCCCGCAGTCCAATGGCAACCAGGAGGCCTTTCTGGCCCGTGATCGGTGACCGCGGAGGCAAATAACACATACGCCAGACCCCGTCAGGCGCATACGTGTCTAGCTGTAACCCTCTCATTCTCGTCGGTTTCGTTCCGCCGTTTCGCGACGTAAACGACGTGACGGCTAACGCCGGCCATTGCAAAGGACGTCGAATCGCGCTAGCATCATGTCGCGGGACTCTCTATTGGCGCAAACGAAGGAGTACTTCATGAATCGACGGCGAAATCGGGTCTTTCGAGCGACCGGTTGGGCGATGGTCGCCGCGTTTCCGTTTTTGTTGGGTCAGTCGCAATGCCCCGGAACGGTCGAGCCTCCCACGGCAGCGTTTTCGGCCGATGTCAGGTCGGGCCCCGGCCCCTTGGCCGTAACCTTCGTAGACGAGTCCACCGCGGGTTCCGCCCCCATCGATTCTTGGTTTTGGGACCTCGGCGATGGTCAAACAAGCACCGAGCAAAGCCCGGTCCATTCATATCTTGCCGCCGGTGTGTTCACGGTGAGCCTCACCGTTTCGGCCTCAGGTTCGGACTCGATAGCGGCGATGCCGAACTACATCACGGTTTTCGCCTCGGGGCCCACCGCCGCGTTCAGCGCTGAAGCAGCACAGGGGGTGACGCCCTTCGGGGTGTCGTTCGCCGACGAATCGTTGCCCGGGACGTCCCCGATTACCATGTGGGCGTGGGATTTTGGCGATCCGGAGAGCGGCGAGGAGAACTCCAGTTCCGAACCGTCTCCCGAACACGTCTACGCGACGGCTGGCATATTTTCGGTCCAGCTGACAGTCGCGACCGCGGTCGCTTCCGACTCCATGATAGGTACAGGCTACATCACCGTCCACGTCACCCTGGAGCAGGCGCTTTCCGATCTGATGGACCCGGACGTGGAAGTCGACGCGGCGGCGACGGAGATCGAACAGACCTTCGGGTTTTTCATTGAGAGTCAAGGACTCGAACCCGCGATGGCGCGGCTAGACGAGGCCATGGCCGGCGCCGTCGTAGACGCCGATTCGGTACTCCGACTGCTCGAACGCTCCGATCAACTCGAAGGGAGGATTGTCGACGCCCCCCTGATCGTGAACGATGGGACGTTACCCGACGACCCGCCCAATGTCCCCGCGGTATGTGCCGGTACGACGGTCCTCTTTGTGAACGGCATGAACGTGCCTTACCCCGGCTTTGTGGCAAGCGTGCGGGCCCTGAATGAGGCCGTTTCCTCCGATGCCCGGTTGCAAGCGGAAGACATTCGCGTTTCGGGAATCTATCAGCGTTCGGCAACGGACGCCCAGCAGAGTTTCTTCGGCGGAGTGATCTGTCCCATCGTCGGCGATCTCACTCCCGTGTACGGGGCACAGTTGGAGGCGGTTTGCCGGGATTCGGGAGGGTTTCTTATTGACTTGGGCGAAGCAGGACAAATGGTCTTGGACGATTTCTCGCTGTTCCCGAGTCTGGACGACAACATCTCGACCCAGTTTGATATTGGACGCATCCGTGAAGAATTTGTACGACAGGTCCGCGATCGATCACGAAAATTGGTTGTCGTGTGCCATTCGCAGGGCAACCTGTTCACCCGGGACGCGGTAAACGGAATGGGGTCGGATGCGACCGGCAATTTCTCCGATTCGGTCGGAATCATCGAGGTCGCCAGTCCCTCGCCGACGATGCCCGCACCCAGTACGCGAATCGAAATTTGCCAGGATCCCGTGCCGCAACTATCGCCTCGTTTCAGCGTCGCGGCCTGTTTTCCGTGGGAGCGAAATCCGGGCGGGGGGACCGATATTACTTCGCACGATTTTGTTTCGGCGTATTTGTCGAGCAATGTCGGCGGCACGACTCGTCCGGCGATTCTTGACGCCGTCGTGGCGTTTCACGAAAGTCTGGAGAACCCCCGTGCCGTACAGAGCGCACTGCAGGTCGATCCCCTGGACGTTGTTCTTCCGACCACCGCGGACGCGGCCTCGGTGTTGATTACAATCGCCCCGGGCGGTCCGAGAGATTTGCATTGGTCCGCTTCGGCGGACGACGAGCGCGTGCAAATTCAGCGGTCGCCAGGCCCCGTCCGGACGGGGCAAGATCCGCCGGACGAAGGCATGTTGAGCATCAGCGTGACCGACACGAGCGACCCCTTTTTCGCCGAGGTCGCCATCGTGAACGATTGCGATGAGTCCGACAGCCGATCTATCCAAGTAGTGGCGGGGAACGGCGGATCCGTGAATTTCGACGACTACCCCTTCATCCCTGGCGAAGATTTCTTCAACGGAAGCTTCTACGAAGACCTCGGCATAACGTTTGAGTCCAGCGGCGTGCTTGTCTTCTGCGACTGTTACATATCGCCGATCGTGTCCGTCTGCGGATCATTGCGAGACGGGGGCTGTAATGGCGATATCACCATGGTGTTTGCAATTCCAGTGTCCGCCGTTCGATTTTATGTCGGCGACGTGGAAACCGACATGAGGGACGACTTCATGATTCAGGTCTTCAACGACGAAGGCGCAATGGTCGACTTCGAGCAAAACAACCTAGACAATCGGTTTTACAGCTTCACTACGCCGAATATCAAGCGCGTTACGCTCATCCCAAGTGCCGACAAGGAAGGCATTGATTCGGTCTCGTGGTACCGTTCCCTCTGATCGGGCCAGTACGCTCGCCGCGATACGCCGATGTTTTGAAAGTGAACCAGCACGAGTCCGAGAACGAGAACGAGTTGTAATGAAAGCGGGCTTTCACCTGGAAAGGATGAAAATCGGGGTAGAGCGAACCGCCGAGCACGAGCACGATTAGCGAAGCGGTCCGACAGGCGTGGGACGCGATTTTCGGAGCAGTACGGTTAGCTGAGCGATCCGATGAGTGTGGCGCCTGATTTTGGGAGCGGCGCGAAGTTGAGTGCGAAGGGTGTGAAGGGGAATAGTGGGCGCAGGGAAGATTGGTCGTGCGGCGAGTCGATTTTCGGAGCAGTTGCCACCTGCCCTTCGGGGACACTGAGAAGCGATGAAAATATCGGATCGCTTGGGCCGGCAATCCCCCTCCTTCGGATTAAAGTAGGGGACAGGGGGGCGATGCCGGGAATGTTCGAAGCAGGTGCGTGCGGCTGATGAGGCCCACTGGGAGGGGGCGGAGGATTCCAGGGTGGCAGCATGGGCTGGAAGTCCATGCTACGGAGCGCGAGGGGAACTTGCGCGCGATCAGGTCGGCTCGTAGATTTGAATGACCCAATCTTTGCGGATGCTGAGCGACTTTCCCTCGAACACGTAGTCGTAGTAGTCGCCGTTCTCGGCAATGCCCTCGGCGCGGAGGGTCGATCCGTTCGACAGGACCATGACGTAGTGCTCGCGTTCGTCGGGCGGCAAGAATGCGAGGCTGTTGGGGCGTTGCGTGACTGCACCGTCGGCGATGAAACTCGGCGGGCCCGAGCGGCGATACTCTCGTTGGAGCGATTGCACCTTCCGGACGTAATCTCGCGTCTCTTGGAAGGGTGGAATTCCGTTGTACTTCTTCACGGCGCCGGGCCCGGCGTTGTAGCCGGCCAAGGCGAACGTCAGGTTTCCGTCGAAGAACGAGATCATTTTCGCCAAGTACTGGGTCCCGCCGGCGATGTTTTGCGCGGGATCGAAAATGTCTTGCACGCCCATTTCCACGGCGGTGCCGGGCATGAGTTGCATCAAGCCGCGCGCTCCCGCACGTGAGACGGCGTAGGGATCGCCGTTGCTCTCTGTCTTGATGATCGCGTAGATAAGGTCCGGGTCAAGATTGTTCCGCTCGGCATAGTAGCGGACGACCTCGTCATACGACCCCGCGACGGCCTCCGTGGCTGCAAGCGTCCGCGTGTGCTTCTTCACTCGAAATTTTTCGGGGACCTCGATGGGATCGAATTGCAAAATGACTTCAACGTATTCCGGGTTGTTTTCAAACTTTGCGGGCCGATTGGTCAGCGTGTCGATTCCGTCTCCGTCGATAAATTTCTTGCGGCCGGAGCGTCGGCCGGCCAATACGTCGGGCCGATTGGTGATTCGCGCGGGGCCGCCTCGTCCTGCGGCGTCATTCGTCGAGCGCGATTGTTGCAACTCCCGAAGCTTATCCAACTGACCCACCTTTTCGGGCTTGGGCGGGGCGCTCGTCTGTTTCGCCTGCCACGACTGAAGGAGGACGCGGCGCTCCGTCTTGTCCGGGGTGAGCTCGAGGTCTTCGAGTTTCACGCTCGCCCGCGGGACGGTGAACAACGAGCCGTCCGCCGGGACGTGCACGTAGTACATCGCGCCGCCGGGCCGCACGAAAACGTCCGTGTGCGTGACGCCGTCCACGGTGATGGTGTCCGCGCGCGCGCCTTGCACCGCAAGGACGAGCACGAAACACAGCGTGTGAATTCGGAATGCCATAGTTCTTGAAGCGCCGCGAACTATAACAGCGGCAAAGCGGCCCGGACAAAACGGCCCCTCGTGCGCATACTCGCCTGGTCAGTTCAAAGGGAGGCGATCATGGGTCAACGATTTGTGCAAGTCGATGCGTTTACCAACATTCCGTTTCGCGGAAACCCCGCGGCCATTTGCGTCATGGAGTCAAAACCGCCGGACGCGTGGCTACAGTCGCTTGCGAACGAGATGAACCTGTCCGAGACGGCGTACCTTTGGAAGCGCGGCGATGCCTGGGACCTGCGCTGGTTCACGCCAGCCGCCGAGGTAAAGCTGTGCGGCCACGCGACCGTCGCTGCTGCGCACATGCTGTGGGAGGGCGAGCACGTGCCGCTCGGAGCGTCGTGCCGATTCAACACGCTGAGCGGTGAACTCGTCGCGACGCGCGACGGGGAGTGGATCAACGTCGACTTCCCCGCCGTGCCCGAATCGCCGATTCCGAAACCCGAGGGACTCGAGGACGCGTTGGGCGTTTCGGTAGGCTACACGGGTCTCAGTCAGCTCGACTACGTCCTCGCCGAGGTCGAATCGGAGCAAGTGCTACGCGAGTTCACTCCCGATTTCACGAAACTTCGGGCGTTTCCCTACTTTGGATTTATCGTCACGGCGCGTTCGTCCGATCCTCAGTTCGATTTCGTCTCGCGGTTCTTTGCGCCATCCAAAGGCGTCAACGAAGACCCCGTCACCGGTTCGGCGCATTGCACACTGGCAACGTACTGGGAGAAGAAACTCGGCCGCTCCGAGTTCCTCGCCTTTCAGGCCAGCGCGCGCGGCGGCGTGGTCCGCGTTCGGCGGGCGGGCGATCGCGTCATCCTCGGCGGTCAGGCCGTGACGGTGTTGAAGGGAATGCTAGCTGTCGAAGTAGTCTTCTGACGAAAGTTGGCGGCGGCTGTGGACGACCCGAAGTACCACCACAGTATCCTCGTGAAGCTTGTATGCAATTCTGTAACGCCGGTGCGGCAGCAAGAAAACACCTTTGGCGAATCCTGGACGAGCGCGGCCAATTCCTGGATTTTCCGAAATGCGATCAAACAAATCCAGAAGCGTCTCGATAAATTTGTTCGCCGCATCGGGGTTGTCACCAGCTATATATGACCAGATTTCTTCGAGGTCCTGTCCAGCCTTGGGTCCAATGCGATACTTGGGCATTAGTGTTGAACGGATCTCAGCAACGCGTTTCCGTTGGCAACTATTCGATCGAATAGCGCCTGACGGTCCTCGGCGGATTCAATGGTTATCAGCCGCCCGGCCTCGACATCTTCTATTCCCTTCGCGATCTCCTCGCGAAGATATTCCACGTCCTCGGATTGCTCCGAAAGCAGCCGCAACGCTTCGGCAATCACATCCGCGGCGGATGCGAATTCGCCAGTCGCGATGCGTCGCTCAATGAGTGCAGATTGTTGCGGATCGAGCGTAATGTTCATGGGTGAGCGCCTTCAATAGCCGCGGATGAGCATATCACAGACCGTTTAGGAGGGACAGTCGGACGAAGCCTAGACCCGCGCGGCGCGAATACTCTACGATACCCGCCCGCGTAACGCCCAGGCCCAAAGGAGACACGCTCGATGGCGACGCTGAACGCGAACTACGCCAAGCTGCAAGCAGGATACTTGTTCCCGGAGATCGCCCGGCGCACGCGCGAATTTCAGGCCGCGCATCCGGACGCGAAGGTCTTGCGGCTCGGGATCGGCGACACGACGGAGCCGTTGCCGCCCGCCGTCATCGCCGGCCTGCGTCGTGGCGTGGACCTGCTCGCGTCGCGCGACACCTACACCGGCTACGGCGACGAACAGGGGAACGCGCCGCTGCGCGAGGCAATCGTCACGCGCTACGCGGGCTATGGCGCGGCGGTCGAGGCCGACGAGGTGTTCATCAGCGACGGCGCAAAACCCGACTCGGCGAACATCCAATCCATCTTCGGCTTGAACAGCGTCGTCGCCGTGCAGGACCCGGCCTATCCGGTCTACGTGGACAGCAACGTCATCGGCGGTCATACCGGCGCCGGCAAAAACGGCCAATACGACGGCCTCGTCTACATGCCCTGCACCGAGGCCAACGGGTTCTTTCCGGACGTACCTTCCGGAAAAGTCGATCTCATCTATATATGCAGCCCGAACAATCCCACGGGCGCCGTCGCCACGCACGGTCAACTCAAGACCTTTGTGGATTACGCCCGCGCGAATAAGGCCGTCATCATTTTCGATTCGGCCTACGCCGGATTCATCACGGACGCGTCGCTGCCGCGTTCGATCTACGAAATCGAAGGCGCGCGCGAATGCGCCATCGAGCTGAACAGTTTCTCGAAGGAAGCCGGGTTCACCGGTGTCCGGCTCGGGTGGACCATCGCGCCCAAGTCGCTCGTGTGCGAGGACGGCGAACCCGGCGTCGCGCGGCGCTATTGGCACCGGCGCCAGACGACCATGTTCAACGGCGCATCGAACGTCGTGCAGCACGGCGGCCTGGGGGTCCTCACGCCGCAAGGCCAAGCCGAATGCCAAAAGATAATCGCCTACTACATGGCGAATGCGAAACGCATCCGCGAGGGCCTTCAAGCGATGGGCATGACCTGTTTCGGCGGCGTGAACGCGCCGTACATCTGGCTCAAGACCCCCGGCGGAATGCCTTCTTGGGCGTTCTTCGACAAGCTGCTCAACGAGGCGCACGTCGTCGGCACGCCCGGCGCCGGTTTCGGCCCGCACGGCGAAGGGTACTTTCGCTTCAGCCCGTTCGGCCGCGCCGAAAACGTTGACGCCGCCATCGAGAGCATCCGGACGAAGCTGCGTGTGTAGTGCGCCGCGTTCGCTCGCCTCTCTCAGTACGTCTTCGCGTCGCGCTGAGATACGCGGATTAGTCGTCCCCCGCGTATGCGTTCGCAGGTTTCCCGAGCGCGTTCTCGAGCATTTCTTGCGCGGCCCGGAATCGTCCGTTAAAACTTTCATGCCCCATCACCACGGCGATTACGCGGCGTCCGTTTCGTTCGGCGGTCGCCGTCACGCAATACCCCGAGGCGCGGATATACCCCGTCTTGAGTCCGTCGCACTCCGGGACCCGCCACAAGAGTTTGTTCGTGTTGTATTCCGTGGCGTCGCCATGGCGAAATGAAAACTCTCGGACCTGCGTCCAGTCCAAGACCTTCGAATGGCGAACGCACGCGCGCGCCAGGAGCGCCATGTCCCGCGCCGTTGTTCGGTCGGGGGCCACGCCATCGTCCGGTGGAAGTCCATGCACGCTGTTGAAGCGCGTGTCCACCATTCCCAAACTCGCCACCCGCGCATTTACCGCCTCGAGATAATCGTCCTCGTTTCCCCAAAGTCCCTCCGCGATCGCCATCGCCGCGTCGTTCGCGGACGCCACCGCCACCGCCTGCATCAGGTGCTCCAGCGGATACGTCTCTCCCGCGCGCAAGAAAACCTGCGAGCCCCCCATGTGTTCCGCGTGACGCGACGCGGTGATCGGGTCCTCCCAAGACCACTCCCTCGCCTCGACGCCCTCGGTGACTAGCAAAAACAACATCATCTTCACCATGCTTGCCGGAGGGCGTACCACGGTCGCGTTGCCGGAAGACAAGACCTTCCCCGTCGCCGCGTCGATACATATCGTGCTGACCTCGCTCGGGCCATTCGCCGCCGAGACCGCGATAGTTCCTGCCGCGACAAGCGCTGTTAACAGTCCCACGTGCGTTCCCCCCTTTCGCAATTGTGGCTACCTGTCGTTTCAAGCCGATTGTGGTTGACGGGCGAGCCGTCCCCCTGATGGTTCAGGAATCAAGAAGCGAATCTGTTCCATCAGCGCCTCGCCCGTGAACGGTTTTTCGAGTTGGATCACTCCGTCCAGTAACCGAATCTGTCCGTGTTCTCCGGATTCGCCCCTGGTTGCGAGAAAGATCACTGGAATTTCCGTCGTCTCCGCGTCTTCTTTCAAGTGAGTCAACACTTCCTCTCCCGAAGTGTCGGGTAGCGTCTCATCGAGAATGATTAGGCCGGGTTTTGCCGTTCGAGCGGTGTCGATGCAGACTTTCCCAGTCCGCGCATCCAACGCCTTTCCCCCGGATCGCGTTACGAGTTCGGCAAGCGCTTCTCTGAAGCCGAGTTGTCCGTGGGCGACTACGATGCGCAACTCATCGAGTTCGCCGTCGATCGCCGCCGCAGAGGAGAAAGCGCCGTCGTTGAGCGTGACCGTAAACGTACTTCCCCTGCCCACTTCGCTTGCGACCTCAATATGACCGCCGTGCGCCTCCACGATGTGCTTGGCGATGGAAAGTCCGATACCCGTGCCCTGATAATGGCGCGTCATCGAGTCGTCTACCTGATAGAATTTCTTGAACACGCTTTCGAGGTGCTCGTCCGCGATACCGATCCCCGTGTCCGTCACTGAAAAAACGACATCTCGTTCGCGAAGTATCTGCGCGCGTACCTGCACGTGCGCGCCCTCGGGGCTGAACTTGATCGCATTCGACAGCAGAATCGTGAGCACTTGGCATACCTTCTCCCGGTCTCCCCAACAATGGGGAAGCGCTTCGTCCACGAACACCGAGATCGTGATGTCCTTCTGCATCGCATCCGGCTGGGCCGATGCAACGCATTCTTCCACGACCCGCGAGGGACTGAACAACGTGCGATAAATCCGCACGCCCCGCAACTCCATCCGGCTCGATTCGATCATTTCATTGATCAACCGATGCAGCCGTTCCGCGTTCCGCGCCATGACCGCGAGCGCACCCTTTTGCGGACCGCTAACCGGGCCGAGCGACCCCGTTTCGTACATCTCGAGGTAGCCTTCAATGGTACTCAACGGCGTTCGCAGTTCGTGGCTTACGTTCGAGAGAAAAACGTCCTTGGCCTCGTCCAATTCACGAAGCTCTTCATTGGCCCGCTCGAGTTGGCGCGCACGCACTTCAATCTGCCGCTGCATCTCTTTCAGCTCCGAAACATCCGTCACCACGATCGAATACCGCGAGTCCTGGTCCTCGTGTTCTTCCACTGGCGCGATCGAAAGTTTCACCGGGAGGGGGACCCCGTCCGCCCGCAACAAGGAGTACTCCTGATCCGACGAGGAACGGCTCCCGATTCTTCCACCCTCGAGCGCGCGCCGCAGCCGCTCCCGCCCGTCGCCCTCGACGTAGTCCAACAGCGGCCGGCCGCAGGCTTCGTCTTTGGCCGTGCGCACCAATTCACAAAAACGCGCGTTCGCAAAATGGATAGTATGGTCCCGCCTCAACGTGACGAAACCCTCATTCATGTGGACCAGCAACTCCCGCAACTGATCTTCGCTCTCACGAAGCTTCTTCGTTTGTTCGTCTACTCTGCGCTGCAGATCGCGGGCGTATTCTTCCAACTGCTTCGCCATTCGCTCGCGTTCGGTGATGTCGCGCACGGTCGCCAGCGCGCCCGCGAACCTTCCCCGGCGATCGTAAATGGGTGTACCGTTCACCCAAAACTCGCGCGTTTCCTTTCCCTCGGGCGCCCACGAAATCTTGTATTCCGACGCCACCCCCATCGCCCGCTTGCTCGAGTGTTCCGCCATCGTCTCGGCGCCCAACTCGCGCGCCAGCGCGAAGGCCTCTTTGCCGATAAGGTCATTCTCCGTTAGGCCGGTCATATCCAGATAACTCTGATTTACGAGCATGATTCGCCCGTCCGGGCCTACCAGAATGAACCCCTCCGCCATGTGCTCCGCGATGTGTCGAAATCGTTCGCTTACCTCGTCAATGACCGCCTGCGAACGAATCACCGAAAATAGCAGCGCCACCAGGCCCACCAAGAGGCTGACCATGCCTAGAATTTGGGAGGTCCGGCCGACCTGCTCGGAGACCATCTCCGAGGCGACGAGATTCTCCGTTAGACCGGACACCGTCGCCACCGCCCCGATCACCAGCATCAACATTCCGACCAGGATCAGGAAGCGCTGGCCGCCCGCCGTCTCGTATCGCGCCAGGGCTGACCCACACGCCACCAACGGCACGCCCAAACACAGCAAAACAACGACGCCCTGAAGCACAGGGTCTTCATCGAGGGTCGTCGAGAACAACACCCCCGAGAGGCCCAGCATGATGGGCACGAGATAATACGGCGCGTGACGCCGAAGACCCTTCACCGTCCGAATTGCACGCTCCTCCTACTACCAGTTGTGGTGGCGCCTTCCCCGGAGATCCGCTGAAAGTATCTCACGAACCTCCTCGAAGCCTCAACGAACTACCGGGGCGCGGCCCTTTCTCGGGCGCTTCGCCGCCTGATTCGGCGAGGGGGGAGGCGGGTCCGGTGTCTCCCGGTGCGCGTAGGGGCGTTTTCGAAGCAACTCGGCTGGGATTTCGTGCAGAAATCTGCTGGTCGTTGACACTCGATCCTTGCCATGTCGATGTCTTGAAAGTGCCTCGAAGATGGTGAGGTGACGTTTCGCCCGAGTAAGCGCGACGTAGAATAAGCGGCGCTCTTCTTCAAGCTCGGCGGGCGTGACGCTCTTGTGGTGCGGGATCATTCCTTCTTCCGCCCCCACAATAAATACGAAGGAATATTCGAGACCTTTTGCGCCGTGAATCGTCGTCAAAGTGACTTCGTTTTGCCCGGAACGCTCCTTGGAATCCCTCCCGGGCGCTTGGTTCAGCGCGGATTCGTCCAGGAAATCCCGCAAACTCGCCTTCGGCGCCGTCTCTTCGTACTTGTTGATTGATCGAAGTACGGCTTCTACGTTTTCCCAGCGAAACGCTTCTTGCTCGGGTGATTTTGACGTGCGCGTCAGCTCGTCGCGGTAGCCGATGTCGCGCACCAAGTCGCGCGCGATGTCGTCGAGACGATGTCCGCCGTCCTTGACTCGGTCGCGGTAGTGTGCCATGAGCCCGAGAAACGACCGTACACCGTTTTCCGCCTGGCCCGTGATCCGCGATGTCTTGAGCGCCTCGGCCATCGCCTGACCGAATGAGCACCGCTTCTCGCGGCAGATGTCGTGGACGAGGTGGAGTGTCGCGTCGCCGATGCCGCGCCGCGGGACGTTGACGATCCGGAGAAACGCCGCCTCGTCGCGCGGGTTCACGAGCAGCTTGAGGTACGCGACCACATCGCGCACCTCCGCGCGATCATAAAACTCCTGCCCGCCCACTACGACATACGGAATGCCCGCGGTCCGCATCGCGATTTCTATCGGGCGTGATTGCGTGTTCGAGCGGTACAGGACGGCGAACTCGCCGTGATCCGCGCCGGTCTGGGCTTGGATGTGCTGGAGCCACTCGACAATCACGCTCGCCTCGTGATCGTCGTCGCCCGTGATGATCCAATCGATTGGCCGCCCTTCGCCGCCCTCCGCGCGCATGGCTTTTGTGCGCCGATGCCGGTTGTTCCGGATGACGCCGTTCGCCGCGCGCAGAATCAACGGCGTCGAGCGGTAGTTGCGGTCGAGCGTAACGATTTTCGCGCCGGGAAAGTCGCGTTCGAACGATAGTATCTTGCCCACGTCCGCGCCGCGCCACCCGTAGATCGACTGGTCGTCATCCCCGACGACGCACACGTTTCGCCGTTCGCCCGCCAGCGCGTGCACCAGTGTGTACTGCACCGCGTTCGTATCCTGATACTCGTCGACGAGCAGGAACCGGAAGCGCTCGCGATACGCATCGAGCACCTCCGGGTGCCCCTTCCAAAGCCGGACCGTAAACCGCAACAGGTCGTCGAAATCGAGCGCGTTCGCCGCGCGCAACGCCGACTCATACCGCTGATACACCTCCGGCAGATACGTTGCGTACTTGTCGTTTGCGTCCGCGGCGAATTTCGGCTCCTTGTCCACCGACTTGAGCAGGCTGATCGACTCTTTGAGCATCGGCGCGCTGAACGATTCGCGCACGCCCTCGAGGTCGCTCAACACGCGCCGCAGCAGCGTGTACGTGTCGCCCTCGCCGGAGACGGTGAAATTCCGCCGGTAGCCGAGCCGCTCGATGTGCTCGCGCAGCACCGTCAAGCAGAACGCATGGAACGTCGAGATGAGGACGCGCTTCGCTGCATCGTGTCCGATCAGCGCGCCGACGCGTTCGCGCATCTCGCGCGCGGCCTTGTTCGTGAACGTCACCGCGAGGACCTGCTCAGGCTCGGCCTCGCCCGTGCCGATGAGATACGCGATGCGCCGGGTCACCACGCGCGTCTTGCCGCTGCCCGCTCCCGCCAACACCAACAACGGCCCTTCGACATGCTCGACGGCGGCACGCTGCTCGGGATTCAACTCCCCCAGAAATCGTTCCGCGCCCCCCACGGCACTCCCCCGCGCCCGCCCACCCAAGGCGCGGGATTATAGCAACCTCCAAACCGTGGCGCGGTTGTGTGCAAGATCAGGAGCTACATGTTCGAACGGTACTGCCAGAGTCACAGTGTTCGGAACCCCGCTTGCGAAAAATGATGGTCCCAAGTGAGAGCGTGGTCAATCCTGCGCTGCGTCATAACAATGAATGAGATGCAATCCGTTAGAGACCAATCCTTGTCCGTGCGGGAATCGAACAAAGCGAGACCCTGGTCAAAGAAAACTGTCGATGCAGGGACGATTTCAGTCGCGGGGTCTGATCGGAGGTGCTGTACGAATCTCGAAAATGACGCCCTAAGCCATTTCCGCGACATTAAGGCGCCGAGTTCAACGATTACATACTCGGTG
>CAYXRK010000118.1:0-14729 GCA_964467615.1 uncultured Nitrospirales bacterium
TCGACCACAAGCGAAACGTTAAGTTGAAAATGTTATTTTGCGTCTCTTCCTAACGTCGTACGAGGGCAAATACCAGTTGGGAAACCTCGGCGTCATGCGCGTGGATTTCAGGAGGGAACGTCTGATGATCCAGTTAGCGGACCAACCCTCGATCCCGATTTATCCCGAATCCGAGTCGGATTTCTTCTGCAAGGACGTGGACGCGCAAATCACGTTCAAGAAGGACAAGGACGGAAAGGTGACGGAGCTCGTCCTTCACCAAGGCGGCGCGGACATTTCGGCCAAGCGCATCGAGTGAAGCCGCGCCGCGAGTCGTCCTTCCGAAACTCAGAGGCCCCTCCGGGTATATAGGAGGGGCCGCGCCCGTTTCTGACGTGCTATCTCGCTGATTTGAAGAAAACGGGCCGGGGTTCGTCTACATGGGGCCTAATCGGGCAGGCAAGGGATGGGAAGGAAGGCCGTGAACGCGAGAACATGGATTTGGTCCGGGTGGCTGGTCGCGGCGCTATCGTGCTCGCCGGCTTTCTCCGACACCGTATTGATGAAGAACGGAGATCAGGTGTCGGGCAAGGTCGTTTCCATTTCGCCCGAATCGATCCAATTCGTTACGGAATACGCCGGGACCATCACGATCCAGCGCGGTCATGTGCGCGCTATCGAGACGGATGGGGAACTGGTGTTGAAGACGGGGGACTCCGAGCCGACGCCGGGCCAGCTTGTTATCACGGGCGATTCGCAGGCCATCGAGCGTGGCGGCGTCATCGAGCCAGCCGCCACCGAGGCCGTGCTTCGAGCTGCGCCGACAATCGAGGCCCTCGAAACCGCGACGAAGGAAGCCGAAAAAGCAACTCGTCCGGACATCTGGAAGGGCACGTTGGATTCCGGCCTGTCGATCCGGCGGGGTGAACGGGATACGTTTGATGCGAACGCGGCATTCTCCGCGGTGCGCACCGTGCCCACGAATACTCTGACGCTGAAGCTCACGGCGGCGTACGGCGAGGCGGATGACACGCTCAATACGCAGAGGGCCGCGGCCTCGGGCAAGTGGCAGTTCTATCCGCTCGCAGAACGGCGGTTTTACTACTACGTTACCTCTGGCGTGGAACACGACCTTGGACGCCAACTCGAGTTACGGTCGTCGTCGGGCGGCGGCGTTGGGTATCTATTCATCGACGAGAAGCGACGCAAATTTTCGAGCGACATCGGGTTCGAGTACGCTCACGAACGTTGGGAGAATTTCAAGCGCGGCGAGCGGCGCAAGCTGATCGATTCGACGCAGCAGACCGGTTTCGACGGACTCCTGGTCCTCGTGAATTCCGTCGGTGCAGGCGCACGTCCTCTCGATTTCGCCGCGGTGGCCGATAGCGTGCGGCTGGCCGATCAGATCGTCGATCCGGACGTGTTGGAAAAGGTTCGCACCGAGAACCATGTCAATGTCGTGGGGACGACGCACTACGAGCAGGCGATTTTCAAGGCCTCGAAACTGATCAACGACCTGTCCATGTTCCCGAGTTTGGACGAGCTTGGCAATTTTAGGGCGGTCAACGAAGCGGTGTTCACGACGCCGCTGAGCGAGCAACTCAGCCTGCGTGTGAGCCTGCGCACGGAATTCGACAACGACCCCGGCCGCGACGAAATTTCGGAGTGGGACAATACGCTCGTGACGGGCATCCGATATCAGTTTTAGCCCGTGTTCACGCCACGAACGGGTTCTCGATGGTCACGGTTTCGATGCGCTGCCCGTGCTGCAAATCTTCACTCGATAGGCTCGTGCATCCGGCTTCAAGTGCGGCGGCAATGATCAACGAGTCATAAAATCTATAGCGATACCGTGACCGAATTTCAAGACCGCGCTCGTATAGCCGCTGGCTCGGCATCACTCTCCAGAGCGGCACGAGCACGCTTTCCAGAAAACTCCGCACGGCTTCCGGCGCCGCAGGCTTTGTCGCGACGACGTTCAGCGTCTCCTGCACCACTTGGAAGCTAATAGTCCCGTCACCAGTTTCCAGCGCCTTCTGGACTAGAGATTCGGCCGTCTTGCGTTTGCGCGGGGACGTCTCATCGAACAAATACACGAACACATTCGAGTCCAAGAAATTACCGCTCATTCATTTCGTCCCGCGTGAACTTCCGTCCTCCGGTCCGTATTCTGCGCTGAAGGTCTTTTAGCACGGCCATCGCTTCATCCGCACGTTTCCTCTGCCGCGTGTATTCGCTCAACCAGCGCCGAAACTCGGCGTTCAGCGTCGTCCGCTCCGCCCGGGCCCGTTCCCGCGCCGCCTCAATCAATCGCTCGTCCGCGCTCAACGTAATGTTCTTCATCGACAGGCCTCATCGCCGGTAATCACACTTAATCAGTGTACACGATTTCAGTGATTCAGTCGAGCGATCCGCTCAGCGAGCAACAGGCGTTGCAGGCCGGTAAGCCAGAAGATTATCGTGGATCATTTCGAGTACATCGAAGAACAGTGGTCGGAATTCCAACGGAGACGTCAATCGTGATTAAATGCCATGAACTGGCGGATGTACGTTGTGATGCAGAAGCGTTGCACGTAACGATCGATGGCGTTGCCAGGAGTTTTCGTCTCCGCGACGTTTCCTCCACGCTTCAGAACGCTTCGGACAAGGAGCGCCAGACGTTCGAAATTTCGCCGTCCGGGTATGGTATTCACTGGCCGTTGCTCGACGAAGATATTTCTATCGACGGGCTATTGGGCGTAGTCCACGCGCCGTCCAAGAAGGTGGGCCGCGCGTAGTCGATTCGAAGTCACGTCGTATCGTTTCGCGAATCGAGCGCACGATTGAGCAATCCGGCGTGTTGCTCGAGGAGCACTGTCGCGGATTCGGTATCAAGGTCAAGCCGGGCCATGAGAACGGCGATGGCGGGGCGGTAGTTGGCGACGTGGAGAAGGCGTTCGGCTTCGTCGACGGGTAGGCTGGCGAGTTCGGCGACGATTCGGGTGGCGCGGGCGCGGAGTTTTACGTTGACGGGCGCGACCCCGATCATGAGGCCGTCGTAGACGTATCCGGCAAGGGCCATTGCGCCGGTGGTGATTTGGTTGAGCGCGAGCTTGGTCGCGGTCCCGGCCTTGAGGCGGGTCGAGCCGGGCAAGACCTCGGGGCCCGTATCGAGCACGACAACAACGTCCACAGCGCCAACGCACGCAGGGTTGCACGTGATCAGGCCCGTGAACGCGCCCAGGCGTTTCGCTTCGGCAACAGCCGCGCACACGTAAGCTGCGCCGCCGGATGCAGATATGCCGACAACGACGTCGCGCGCGGTCACGGGCGGATCAATCGCCGCGATGTCCGCCGCGCCTTGACCGGCGTTGTCCTCCGCGCCTTCAATGCTGTGGCGCAATGCCTTTTCACCGCCCGCGATGATTCCGATGACACGCCCTTCGGGGACGCCAAAGGTCGGCGGACATTCCGACGCATCGAGCACGCCGAGACGTCCGCTCGTGCCCGCGCCGACGTAGATGAGGCGTCCACCTTCGCCGAAGGCACGGGCGGTTCGCTCGATAAGCGCACCGATCATTTCTGCTTCGGCGGCAACGGCTTCCACCGAGCGGCGTTCGGCGTCAGACATGGTGGCCGCGATCTCGGCGGACGCGAGCCGATCCAGCGCGGGTGCGTCGCCGCGCGATTCAGTCGGAGGCTGCGCATACGCGTCGCCCGGCTCGATCACGAATACGGACGAGGGAAGGTCTCGTTGACGGGCCAGATGTGCCGCGGCATCGGGGCCGGTGACGGAGGCGAGTCCGATTGGGACTTCGGCGAAACGCGCGCGAAGCGACTCTTCGAGGGTGGAACGGAAAAGTCCGCAATTTCGCACGAGGCCGCCGTGCAGCACAATCCGATCGGGCCGCATTCGCTCCGCGTTGCACGCACGGAAAACGTCCACAGCGAGCGACCCCGCGGCGTCGCGAATGATCGCGGCGCTCATGGCTTCTCCCGCTTCGGCCCGCTCGGCCACGGCTTGCGCGAGCGCGGCGATCTCGCTCTTCTTCGCGGTCCGCGCCCAGCGTGGAAAGGCATCGAAACCGCCGAGATCGGCGCGGGCGCACAGGTCCGCCGCGAGACCGGCCACGCGGGAGTTCACGCCCGTTTCGTGCGCGACCAACCGTAGCGCGGCCTCGGCAACGGCATACGCGCTGCCCGGTTCGCCGAGCAGTGGCCCGAATCCTCCGTGGATCGACCAGGTCCCGTCCGGCGTTTGTGTCAGGACGCTCGAGCCGGTCCCTGCGATGACGAGTACAGCCGGACCGTCGCCGAGATTGGCGTAGGCCAGGGGCACGAGATCATTTGTGACGAGGACACGCGCGCCCATGAAGTTCCGAGCCAACCCCTGCGCGATTTCGGGGGTGAAGCCGCCGCGGCCCGCGCCGGAAATCCCGGCCACAATAGTTTTCACCGCAACATCGCGGCCTTGAATCAACTGCCGCGCCAAGTGCCGCAGCACCGCACCCGAGCGAGCGGCGCCGACTTCGACGGGGTTCGAAGCAGGGCCGTCGTCAACGCGAGCGATGACGCCCAAAGGCCCGAACAACGCGGCGGAAGTACGGGTGCCGCCGCCGTCAAATGCGAGGATGCAGTCCAATGCCTGGGTCTCGTGAATGCGCGTGATTGGCTACATAGTGATCCGTTGACCCATGATTATAGCGTCGCGGGCCCATGGCGCATGACAGCATCCGGCCGCGTCACAGTGCGGCATCGAACTAGAGTAGGCCCTGCTCCGAGAGCAAGGCGATCAACCAACCCGGCGCAAACCGCGAGTTTTGCGCGCCTCGCCTAATTCGACTTAGCAATTCTCCCGACGCGGTCTCGTGAGCGATGAGCAGGCCGCTCCGCAAACCTTGGTCAATCGCCGCGACGGACGACTTACTCGCTTCGCGGTAATTTATGCAGGTTTTGTGGCGTACGAAAGGATGATCGCCGGACTCGATGATGCAACTCGAATCGATTCGGGAGTCGTTCCACGTGGTGAAATTCACCAATGCGACGAGTTCGCGATCTTGATGCGGATCGGAGATGATTACCCAAAGATGGGATCGATGCGATGCGGTTCCGCAGTTTACGAAACAATCACCCGATCCCAACGCTACAAATCACCTTTGAAAAATACTTGCAAAATACTTCGAATCTTCCCGGTCTTGAAGTATTTCATCGATTTCGTTGGATAGTCCAACGGCGTCGATGATGTGCTCCAGCGGTATGGCTTGCGACGAGTGGCCGGGGTCGTTTCGCTTCCACTCGTCAAACTCGTGCGTCAGGTCCCGCAAGTCCCATTGAGTGTGGTCGGCATACCGCGCAGCGATCTCTCGAAGCTTATCTACTTCGTAAGGACACAACTCATCGGTCCCAGGTTCGTTCAGGAGAACGATATCGATTCCGGCGGTCTCGAAAAACTGCTCCCAAGTTTCGATGCCCGGCCGATCCCGCTTCATGATGAAGTCGTAGATCGAACTGAGGACTGGGCCGTGCGGCATTGCTACAGGCCGGTCGCCGGTAATGGGGGCCCGTGTCTCTTTAATGCTTTCACGGTCGGCGATGTAGAGAAGTTTGATGAGCTTCATATAGCTCATCGTCATGTCCGGCGACGGTTTGAGCAGAATGGATGTGGCCTGAACGGCCTTCATGGGTGAAAATGTGTAGGGCATATTCGGTAGTCTATACACAGGCACTATAGCATAGATTGCGCCTCCGCGGGCGACGCGGCGCGAGACAAATTTACGACCGTTTTCAAAATAAGGTAGGATTGCGGCGTGCAGTGCAACTTCGAGATAGCGCCGCTCCGCGAAGCGCGAAATGAACTGGCCCGGTGATGAGAGTCCCCTTTGTTGATCTGACCGCGCAGCACGCGAGGATTCGCGGGGAAATCGACCTCGCGCTGGATTCGGTAATCCAGTCAAGTGCGTTTGTGTTGGGTCCCGAAGTCAAGACGTTCGAGGACAACTTCGCGGCGTTTTGCGGCGTGAAGCATTGCGTCGGTGTCGCGTCCGGGGCGGACGCGCTACACTTGACGTTGCGCGCACTGGGTATCGGGCCGGGCGACGAGGTCATCACCGCGGCGAACACGTTTATCGCCACGGTGAACGCGATCGCGCTTTCCGGCGCAACGCCGGTGTTGGTGGACGTTCGCGAGGACGACTACAACCTCGACCCGGCATTGCTCGAACGGGCGATAACCTCGAAGACCAAGGCGATCCTGCCGGTGCATTTGTACGGTCAGCCCGCGGAAATGGACGCGATACAAGAAGTTGCCCGCCGGCACGAGTTGTTCATCGTCGAGGACGCCTGCCAAGCGCACGGCGCAACGTACCGTGGCCGACCGGTCGGATCGCTCAGCGACGCGGCGTGTTTCAGTTTTTATCCCGGCAAGAACTTGGGCGCGCTCGGCGAGGGCGGGGCGGTGGTCATGAACGACGAATCGCTGGCGGCGAAGTTGCGAGTGCTTCGCGACGTGGGCCAATCGAAGAAGTACGTCCATCCGGTGGTCGGTTTCAATAGCCGCCTGCATACGATTCAGGCCGCCGTGCTCGATGTAAAGCTCAAGTATCTGCGCGAGTGGAACACCAAACGGCAATGGGCGGCCGAGCGCTACCGCCACCACTTAGCGGACGCCGATGTCGTGTTGCCACGCGAGCATCCACACGCAGAGCACGTCTGGCATTTGTACGTCGTGCAACACGACGACCGCGACGGACTGATCGCGGCGCTTCGCGAAGAAGATGTCTTTTGCGGGATTCACTATCCCGTGCCGGTGCATGAACAAGAAGCGTACCCCGGAATTCGCACGGTCCCGGAAGGCGCGCCGGTGTCGTCGCGGTTGGCGCGGCGCGTGCTGTCGCTGCCGATGCACCCGGAACTCACTGAGGAACAGATCGCGTTCGTGGCCGGCGTGATTCGGCGGTACCGCGCCGGGCGGGAGATGGCCTGTGGCCCACGCGAATCGCGCGGGTAATCTAACGGCGGACGGTTCACCGGAAGCCCGCCCTCGAATCGACCCCGCGTCATGGGGCCGCCCGCGCGGGCGCAAACGAGAGTTGTTCCTCGGCGTGCAGTTGCTCGGCGCGGGTGTGATCACCGCGCTGGCCCCGCCGCTTGCCTGGGTGATGCACCAAAGTTGGCCCGCGTCGATGGGGCGGGTCGATCGGACGCTGCTCACGCTGCCTGTGTTGTTGCTCGGCGTACTGCGCGCGCCCGAGTTCCGGCCGTTTCTCGCGCTCGTGCTCATGTCACCGGTCATCCACATCATGCTGCTGCGCGAGTTCGGCCTCTACGAACAAGGCGGGTTGCACGGCAGCCCGTTTGCAGGCGCACACAAGATTCTTCGCGCATCCGTCCTTGGGGCGGGAGGACTGCTCGTCGTGGGCGCGCTGACCGGCGCAAACGCCGCTGCCGCCACCGCGGGATACGCCGGACTCATCTATGTGTACGTTGCGCTCGCCGTGTTCTTCGGCGTATGGCTGTACCATTCCGCCACACTTATAGCCCTCGCCGCGTTGCGCGCGCTCGATGTGGGTCTCGCGCGGGTGGCCATCGTGGGCCGAGCGCCGGATGCGAATTTCGAGGCCGAACTCGCGGCCCCTGCTTCGGGATACCGCTACGCCGGTTTCATCGCGATTGAAGAAGGCGGCGGCGCGCTCGGGTCGCTCGGCGAACTCTCGCGGCTGATCAACGAGCACAACTTGGACGAAGTCATTCTCTCGGTCGATCCCGGCGAACTCACGCAGGAGCAACGCCTCGACATGGCCCAGACCTGTTGGCGGATGGGCGCGGCGCTCAAAATGGTCACGCCGTTTCAACCCTTCTTCAGGACCAGCGCGCGGCCGGAAATGATCGGCGACGTCTCCGTGCTCCATGTCGAGAACGTCGGCCTCTACGCCACCTGGCCGCAGGCGGCGAAGCGTGCCTTGGATATCACCATCTCGCTCGCGACGCTAATTCTCGCCTCCCCCTTGCTGCTGCTAACGGTGCTCGCGATCAAACTCGATTCGCGCGGGCCTGTGTTCTTTGTGCAGCGCCGCGTCGGCCTAAACGGCCGCACGTTTCCCATGATCAAGTTCCGCTCCATGCGCACCGACAACGACGCGAGCCAGCACAAGGCATACCTGAAGGGCCTCATCAAGGGCGGCGAGGCCCAAGCCGTCGATGAGCAGGGCAAGCCCGTGTACAAAATTAAGTCCGACCCGCGAGTTACGCGCGTCGGTCGTTTCATTCGCAAGACAAGCATCGACGAATTGCCTCAACTCGTCAACGCGTTGCTAGGCCACATGAGTCTTGTCGGGCCGCGCCCTCCCATCGAGTACGAAGTGGCGGAATACGAGGACTGGCACCTCAATCGGCTGCACATTCGCCCCGGATTGACGGGACTTTGGCAAGTCAGCGGACGCAACCGGCTCTCCTTCGAGCAGATGGTCCGGCTCGATATCGACTACATCGAGAATTGGTCGTTGTGGCTGGACTTGAAAATCCTGCTAAAGACCATACCCGTTCTGCTCAAAAGCGGCGAAGGATATTGACGATGTCCGCCGATCGGCACAACGCCATGAAACCGCTCTTCCGAGCACTCGCGCTTTGGCTAGTTCTCACGGCCTGCGCCGTCGGGCTGTTGATCGCCGTGCGGAGTGGCGGCAGCACGCTCCAATTGCGCGCTCAAGTCGAGGACCTTTTGTCGAGCGCCCGCGCCTCCTATGGAGCGGGTCAATTACCCAACGCGCAAAAGGACCTGCTCCAAGCACTCTACTTGGCGCCCGCCGCGTTGCCGCGCATCGCCGAAGAGTTTGGGCCCGCCGTTCTTAACATGCCGTTGCTCTACGAAGCCATGGAGCGCTCCGCCAACGAAACCGACCCCGGTTCGGCCGGCGCGGCGCTTGGACTTGGGCCGAGCAACGTCCAAGGTGACGGACTCATCGAGGCCCGCTTGGCGCTCGCCCAAGGGCGGCTACCAGACGCGAAGCGGCTTTTCGACGCGTACCGTGCGGCGAATCCGGCGGTCCCGCCGGACCATTCTGCGCTAAGTTTGTTCGACGCGGGATACTGGCCCGAGGCGATTGATGCGGCGCGCGCTGATGGAGACGAGGCGCTCGCGCTCGTCATCGAGGGCGTTCAATTCGAGGCCGCGGGGGACATCGCGAACGCTCGCGCGCGATACGAAGCCGCTCTCGCGGGAGACAACGCGATCATGATTGCATTGCAAGGCGCCGCGCGGCTCCGTTCCCGTTGATATCGAGGAACTTCGAGCTCCGCCCTTTCGTATGGCGCGACGCGTGAGGCTATGGGCCGTCAGCGGCCGCTATTTGGTCGATGGAGATGGCATCAACGGTGCGAGGAATCCATCCAGCACCGATTTCGCCTCTTTGGGTGCGGTAACGCCGAACCATACTGGCCCATCATTGGGCTCGAATTGCAGGCTAAAGGTCTTAAACGAGCAACAACCGCGCTCGAACGAGATGAATTCCACGAGCCATTGCACGTCGTCTATTCCGAATTCCATGCGATAGCCGTTCTCGATCTTCTCCACGGATCCGACCCGTTTCCCAATCTCCTCCCGCACCGCCGCCCTGCGCTCACGCAACTCCGGCGCCGGCAACGTGCATGCAAACGTATTGGCGGTTCCGTCCACGGCCTTGCTCCCTTTCTCTTGGGCCGCTGGTCCATCGGCGGCCAATACCAGCATGGATGCCGCAGCTATCAAGGCCATTGGCGCGCCGCTGCGCTGAAACATGTTCTTCATCGTTCTGCTCCTCCGATACGAGCGCAACTACATGCTGTTGGCGCTCACTGCAGGGACGATACACCGTCGTCTACACTCGACGGTCAAGCAAAATAATTCCACGCCCTGCTGGACTGTCCTTCGGCGGTCTCGTATCATCGCTGAATGTTAATCGGCGAACTTGCCAACAGGACTGGCGCCAGCCGCCATACTATCCGGTTCTACGAAGAACTCGGGCTGGTTCCTGCGCCGCATCGACGCGACAATCGATACAAGGAATACGACGATTCCGTTGTCGCGCGGCTCGAGGCGATTCGCGCCCTCCAGAAGATCGGTTTCACGTTGGCCGAAATCGGCGGACTGCTTGGCGACGTTGAGGCCAACGGCGCCCGATGCAAGTCCATTGCGCCTCGCGTGCAAACCGCAAAGAAACGCATCGACGATGAGATCACGCGGCTCGTCGAGGCCCGGCAGCTCCTGGCCACCTATTTCTCCGAATGTTCCGGAAAGGGGCCGCGGGCCGCGTGTGCGCCCGTCAAACGTCTGCTTCGGAACGAGACGAAACGCGCCCGACCGATACGCTGAGGCCGGCGCTATAGTGATCGCGATAGAGGGCCCCGCGTCGCCGCCGAAGTCCAAGCATTTCGCCGTCTGGTATACTCAAGATCAGGAGATTCCTTGATGCGAGGAACGGAGTGTTTCGGCCCGTCGCGTGTACCGGTATGATCATGGATATCGAACGGGAAACCGACGGCCGCTGGATTGCCGAGATCCCGGACTTGCCAGGCGTGATGGCCTATGGTGAGTCGCGCGAGGAAGCCATCTCGAAGGCCAAAGCGTTGGCGCTTCGCGTCTTGGCGGATCGCGTCGAGCATGGCGAGCCGGTGCCCGAACTCACCGAGTTGTTTGCCGTCTCCGCGTGAGTGATTGGCGGTCAACCAAGGCCCGCCGGGTGTTGGCCGCGTTGCTTCGGATCGGTTGGGAAATCAAGCGCCAACAGGGTTCCCACAAAGTGCTCCACCGTCTGGACTGGCCTGACGTCGTCTTTGCCTTTCACGACAACGATGAAATTGGGCCGCGTATGCTCGCCCGGATTGCCAAATCGACAGGCTTGACGCCGGACGACCTTTAGTCCTGCGGGGCCTCCCCGAATCCTTGTTCCGTCCCGCGATGGTTGATTACCATGCTCTTCATGGGTCGCAAGAACGCCATAGGCCCGGTACGGGTGCTGCCGGAGGACGTCGCCAACAAGATCGCGGCGGGCGAGGTCGTCGAACGTCCGGCATCGGTCGTCAAGGAACTCGTCGAGAACGCGCTGGACGCGGGCGCTACGCGGATCACCGTGCGCTTAATCGGCGACGGGCGGCGGCTCGTCGAGGTGACGGACAACGGTCTCGGAATGAGCGAGCAGGACGCGATGCTCGCCATCGAGCGGCACGCGACGAGCAAAATCCGCAAGGCGGACGACCTCGACAACGTCCACACGCTCGGCTTTCGCGGTGAGGCGCTCGCGAGCATCGCGGCGGTATCGCGCTTCGAGTTGGTCACGCGGCGCGAGAAGGACCAGGCGGCGACGCGCGTGCAGGTGGACGGCGGCATCATGCGCGAGGTTACGCAGACGGGCGCGGCGGTCGGCACGCGCGTGACGGTGAACCGGCTGTACTTCAACACGCCCGTGCGCGCGAAATTTTTGAAGGGCATCACGACCGAACTCGGCCACTGCATCGACGCGGTGCAGCGGCACGCCCTCGCCAACGCGGGTGTCGGGTTCCAGTTCATTCACAACGACAAGACGCTGCTCGACGTGCCGCCGCACGCGGACCTGCGCGAACGCGCCGCGCTCATTTGGGGTCTGCACTATGTCCGCGACATGGTCGAAATCACCGGCGAGCAAGCCGGCCTCAAGGTGAATGGACTCATCGGCACGCCCGCGCTGTCGCGGTCGGCGCGGTCTCACCAGTTTTTCTTCATGAACGGCCGGCCCATTCGCAACCGCACGCTGCAGTACGGCTTCGAGGCGGGCTACCAATCCTTGCTCACGATCGGCAGGCACCCGGTCGGGATACTGCTGCTCGAGACGCATCCGCGCTTCGTCGACGTAAACATCCATCCAACGAAACAAGAGATTCGATTCCGCGACGAACGCGTCGTGCGTGATGCGGTACGCGACATCGTCCGGCGGCGGCTTGAGGCGTTGCACGAGCAAACGTTGCCCGAGGCGGCGGGCGCGGAGGGGCAAGTAATTTCCGCGCGGTACACGCCGGGAACAACACAGCCCGCGCCTCGCCCAGTCGGCAACCAGCCCAGGCCAACACCGACCCCCGCAACGCCTTTTCATCGCGAGCCCGCTACCGCTCCGCCGGAATCGCCGCCGCCCGCGTCCGCGCCAAACGTGCAAACGGAATTCGTTGTGGCCGGGATTGAACCGGCCGCGGTGTATCGCGCAGTCGAAGGCCTCGCGGGTGGCGAGGCGATGCAGTTGTTCGAGACGTATTTGCTCGTGCCGGAAGAGGACCGCCTGCTCATCATCGATCAGCACGCGCTGCACGAACGCATGAACTACGACGCGCTGGTGGACGAATTGCGCGACTCGGGCTACGAGGCGCAGCAGCTCATCGTGCCGGTCGTCATCGACGTTGCGCCCGCGCAGTCCAAACTCATCGAGTCGAATTTTGAAGCCTTCTCGAAACTCGGCATCGAACTCGAACCCTTCGGCGGCAGCACCTACCAAGTCACCGCCATCTGCCACCTCTACGAAGAGTCGCGCGTGCCGGACATGGTTTACCGCGTGCTGGACGAACTCCAACAGGGCGACCTCTTCGACCGCGAGGACTTCATGGCCGACCTGCTCCGCCTCGCCACGCGCGCCTGCCGCGCCTCCGTCAAGGCCGGCGACCGCCTCGGCCCCGAAGAAAAACGCGAACTCATCGACGGCTTCCGCCGCATGCGCCCCCCCTACACCTGCCCCCACGGAAGGCCCATCATCACCGAACTCACCCTGACGCAAATGGAGAAAAGCTTCCGCAGACGGCAGTAGCTATGATCCCGAAAGTCTACCCAGACCAAGGGGACATTTTTGACGGGCCGCGACATTCTATAGCACGATCGTTGTATCCGAGATGCTATAAATGCTATCTATGTGTTCTTCCGGTGGAAAGGGCGAAAGTGTTTCGGGCCCAACTCGGGCCGACTCCACCGTGAACATCCTAGGTTCGAGAGGAGGTCAGAGTAGCGTGACAAAAGTTCGGGTCCGTCCAGATGAGCCGTTTGAAAAGGCCCTCCGCCGCTTCAAGAAGAAGTGCAACAAGGAGGGATTGATGCAGCGGCTCAAGGAGATGAAGCATTTTGAGAAGCCGAGCGAGAAACGCCGCCGCAAATTGGCGAAGGCGGTAGCTCGTCAGGCCGCGATGCACGAAATATAACGATTCGATAGATCAATTTCACGCAGGGCCGAATTGGCCCTGTGTTTTTTTGTGCGCGGTCGCGCGCTCGTAGGCTTGACCGGGTGAAGTTGCTAGTCGTGCGAGACTAGAATGCACACGCCAACCCCGGAGTCCTCACGCGGTGTCCATCGCCGTCCGCAACACGCTTTTCTTCGCTATCCCGGTGGTGCTGATCGCGATCGCCTTCGCGGTGAAGAGTCCCTATATGGCCTTCACCGTCTACGCCTTCCTCTTGCTGGTCGGCATCGCGTACTTCTCGTCGCACGCTTGGCTCGCGGGGCTCGACGCCTCGCGCCGCGTTTCGGGCACGATGTTCCAACAGGGCGACACGATTGACGTCGGCCTCACCATCCACAACAAACGTGGCTGGCCCATCCCGTGGATTTTCGTAGAGGACCAATACCCGCGCGACATGGCGCGCAAGGGCGACAACGCCCGCCTCGCCGTCCTCATGCCGGGCCGCAAAATCGATCTGGACTACACACTCACCCTGCACCGCCGCGGCTACCACCGCATCGGCCCGCTCATCATGGAATCGGGCGATCTCTTCGGCCTCCAGCGCCGCTTTCGCACGGGCGTCTCGCAGAACTACATCTCCGTCCTGCCGACCATTGCCTACATCGACACCTTCACCATTTCCGGCCGCCGCCCGCAAGGCCCCGTCCGCATCTCGAACCGCGTCTACGAAGACCCCACGCGTATCGCCGGCATTCGCGAGTACCAGCGCGGCGACCCGCTCAACCGAATCCACTGGAAGGCCACCGCGCGCAATGGCCGCCTCTTCACCAAAACGCTCGAGGCCTCGACCGTCACCGGCGGCACGATGGTTCTCGATCTGCGCGAGGACAACTATCTCCCCGAAAAACGCGACAAACGCGTCGAACTCGCCGTAACCACTACAGCGTCCATCGCGTATCTTCTGCAAATGGCCGGCGAACAAGTCGGGATGTTGACCAACGGCTTCGACGCCGCGCTCGTCGCGCAGTACGATGTCGAAGCGCGCGATGTCGTCGCCAAGACTGATCTCGATTCTGCGTTGTCGTATGACCTCATCGACGACCGCATCAAACCCTTGCAAGTGCCCACGCTCAAATCATCCATTCAAGCCCAGAAGATCGCCGAGAATCTCGCCCGCGTCCTCCCCGCGCGCGGACTCGACATCGATCAGCTAATCCTCATCGAGCACCGCAACCTCCCGCGCGACGCCGCGCTCCTCGTCGTCTGCCCACTCGTGTCCGAGCGCCTCGCGTTGGTCCTCGCCGAGATGAAGGTCATCGGCTTCAACGTCTCCGTCTTCATCATCGATGACCGCAAGGCCCACGACGAAGCCGCGCTCCTCCTCGCCCCCCACCGCATCAACACCTTCCACATCACCGAAGCCCGCGACCTCCACACCCTCTCGCCGCAGAAGATTGGGCACTAGCGATGATCAACTTCAGTTATCGTCATTGTGTTTGTCATTCGTGCCCGTGCTCGTGCTCGTAATCGTAATCGTAATCGTCACTTCGCCTCCCATGTCCCCGCCGCATAAAGACCCGAAGTTCGACAATGAAGGAATGGACTTCCAC
>CAYXRK010000119.1:0-4177 GCA_964467615.1 uncultured Nitrospirales bacterium
ACTGGGAGCATATCAATGCATGACAAGGCAAATCAAAACAAGTTAGCGCTTATGCGGCAGCCCCCCACGTCAATACACATTCCAGCCCCTAAACACGCTCCTCTTTGACTATCTCAGTTTTACCCCCATCCTCACCACGACACAACGCGCAAGCCGTTCACCTCGACAAAGTGCGCGTCTCGCGTAAGCAACGGAATGTCATGTTCGAGGGCGAGCGCCGCGATCCATAGGTCGTTCTCAGGAATCGGTCTGCCTTTGCGTCGTAAACTCCAACGCACCTCAGCGTAGATTTGCGCGGAGCGTTCCCCCGGAAACAGCAGATAAAACGCGGCGCGTGTTGCATCAATTGCTTTCGTCGTTTGATCCGGCTTGGCGGATTTCAACGCGCCGAAATACAGTTCGCCCAGCGTAATCAAAGAGATCGCGGGACGGTGGTAGGCCACGGAAACCCGCGCCAGGTCCTCGTCCTGCTTCGTCCACGCAATGACGGCGTTCGTGTCCGCGAGAACGTCAGCGCCAGTCATCCGGATTTACCTGGCCGAATTCCTCGTCGACGATGCGTTGCAGTTCGTCGGCGTCCTCTTCGGACATCGTACCGAACGAACCTGGAAATCGGAGTTGCAGGATCGCCACCGGGTCTCCGCCATTAGCCGGCAACACCACCTCAACGTGTGTTCCTTGAGGCAGGTCGACGGGCCGCATGGGTTTGAATACCCCGTTGTCGTATATCGCTGATATCGTGTTCATGAATGGATTCTACACTCCTCCGCGAACGTGCTCCAACGACGATTCGTCGGGAGAAGACATCGTACCGGCCTCGAAGCCAGACTGCTCCACCCCGCCAACACCCCACGAAAACATCGATTCCAGCCCCTAAAACCGGCCCTTTTTCAAAAAAATAGGTCAACAGACTTGGACTATATATATGGGGAGAGTTGTGTCCGGATATTCCTGCCCGACGCCCCCTTTCGCCGAACGAGCGCCAAACGTCGGAGCGCGTTCCCAAGATCGGAAGTCCAAACCCGTCCGTCCTGAGGTTGTCGAAGGATGGACGGGAGTTTTCGAGGACTTTGCGCGTCTTTGGACGGCAAATTCACGCGCTTGAACGGAGTTTGGACGACCAAAATCGGACAAAAAGGAGCATAAACCAATGCTAAGTCCAACGGTATCAATGGCCGGACTCGCTAAAAACGCTTCTCTCGGCCCCACCCTCGCCGTAAAAGGATTTCTACGTAAAAGGATTTCTACGGGCGTGCTCCGGGACGAGCTGTCGTCGAATAATAATTACTTGACACACGCCGCAATTTTGCTCACCAAAAACTCGAAAATGCGGAGAGGGTTGTTTCGGGAATTATCGCTTTAACTCCCTTGTGGGCAAGCCAGCGCGGAAAACAAGGATATTTTGAGAGTCTGAGTGACGAAGGCGTGTAAGGAGATGCATGAAATCCCCTTTATTTTAAGCTTTTCTTGACGACAAGGGAGTCAACTGGATAATGCCCGTTGTTTCTCCACGGAGGTGTTCGCTCCAAAATGGAGCAAAATCGTTCAAGCTTTTATTGAATTGAAAATCAACCGAAGCTGAACGTCTTGCCGCTGTCGGCCATCCTCTTGAGAGACAGCGCGGAACCGTAGGTTTTCCGCTCAGCCTTTCTTCAGGATTCCGCCGCCGCCGGTGGAGACGTAGATGCCTTGCATGTTCATTTTGAGTTCTTCTTGGTTGTCGGAGGCGGCCATGGCGTCGGCTTCGGTGATGAGGCCCTGTTTGATGAGCGCGACGAGGCTCATGTTGAACGTCTGCATGTGCTCGGAGCGGCCGGCCATGAGCGCGCCGGGGATTTGTTTCAGGTTGTTCTCGCGTATGAGCGCGCTGATGCCGGGGTTGTTGAACATGATTTCGACGGCGGGGACGCGGCCCGAACCGTCGGCCGAGGGCACGAGGCGCTGTGACAGAATCGCCTTGAGTTGGTGCGAGAGCTGCGCGCGCACTTGTTGGTGTTGGACGGGAGGGAAGAGGTCCACGATGCGGTCGACCGTGAGCATGACGTTGGTGGTGTGGACCGTGCTGAAGACGAGGTGGCCCGTCTCGGAGGCGTGGATCGCCGCCTCGAAAGTCTCGACATCGCGCATTTCGCCGATGAGAATCACGTCGGGGTCCTCGCGCATGAGGGCGCGCAGGGCGGTCTTGAAATCGTGGGTATCGATTCCGATCTCGCGTTGCGTGATCGTGCTGAGAATGTCCGGGTGGACGAATTCGATCGGGTCTTCGAGGCTGACGATGTGATCTCGGCGGTTTTGGTTCAGGATGTTGATGATCGCCGCGAGAGATGTTGATTTTCCGCTGCCGGTCGTCCCCGTGACGAGTATCATGCCGCGACGAAATTCGGCGATACGGTGGATGGCATCGGGGGGGAGGTTGAGTCCGCGGAAGTCGGGAATTTTTTCCTTGACGTGACGCATGACGATCGCGACGGTGCCGCGCTGTTTGAGCACGTTGACGCGGAAGCGGCCAACGTCTTCGAGGCTGTACGCGAGGTCCATGTCACCGCGTTCGAGGAAGCGCGCCTTTTCCTGTTCGGACATGAGGTCGTCGAGGAAGCTGAGCAGGTCCTCTTGGGACAGCGGCGTTTCGCCGGCGAAGCGGCAGGTGCCGTCGACGCGCAAGACCGGCGGACGTGGGACCTTGAGATGGACATCCGACGCGCCGAGTTTTACGGCGTAGGACAAGATTCGTTTGAGCGTGAGCTGGCTGCGGCCTTGTTTGGCGGGGAAGAGCACTTCGGGCGCCATGATTCGTCCCTCCACAAACGACGGGTGCATGATAGCAGACGCGTTTGTCTATGGCGCGGCAGGCATGCGCGTTCTTTTGAACAGTTCATTATGTCGCCCCGATGGGGCTTACCGAGGATGGGCGGACCATCTTGGCGCTTACGCGCCAAGCTACAATGCTTTCGCGCCTATGGCGCTTGCGGACTTAAAGACACTCTCCGAATAGAAGCGGCCGAATCTGAGATCAGATCCGGCCGCGTGGGAATTTCGTATGGTCTGGGTCAATCGCCGCTTGTCGTCCCTGCGTCCTGCTTCACGTAGTCCAGAATGCCGATGAACATTTCGTCGAAGGATTGCGGGCCGAAGCGGACGTTCTTGGTGGGGTCGGGGTTTGCGAGGTTGTTGGGCGAGTTGTCGAAATGGCCCACGACGTCGATGACGGAGCCTTTGGGAAGGTCGACGGGTTTGGCGAATTCGTACTGCGTTTGCCAGTTGAAGTCGTAGTCCGGCGACGAAACGAGCACCTGCTTTGCGCCGTCGGGCAGCGTGGCGGTAATCGTCATGTCGTTGCCGCGGAAGTGCATGTGCGGCGCGATGATCATGACGGTGATGTCTTCGTCAATTTTCCAGGACTGGCTGACTTCGTGGTTCGGGGCGCCGGCGGGGATTTCGAATTTGCCGTTGCTGATCCAGTGATTGATGATCTCTCGCGGCTTTTCGCCGGGCTTTGCGAAATGGAAGCCGATCTCGGTGACGTCCGTTGCGGCTTCGCCCATGGGGTGGTAGTGCATGTTCCCGATGATCGGCGTGCCGTCCTTGACGAAGCGCGCGGTTCCTTCGGGGAGGACGAGCGGGTCCGTGCCCGCGGCCCAACCGGCGAGCCATCCCTGCACGGCGAAAGGATCGTCCTGAGTCGCCGCGATCGCGTCCTGCGTAATCGCGATGACGTGATGGAGTACGCGGCGCTCGGAGGGTTTGATTTCGATCGCGGTGATCCACTTGTCCTCGCCGAAGTTGGCGACGCTGATCAGGTTCTCGAACTGGTCCGGGCCGTCCGCGGTGACTTCGACGGGCTGGAACTTCAAGACGAAGTCGGGTTCGCCGAGCCGCCAATCCGAACTAAGTTCCAGCGCTTTCGGCATGTCGGCGGGATCGCCCTGCGATGCGCCCGTGCGGACCCAAGTGTCGATCAGCGCGATTTGATCGTCGGTGAGGCGGCGGTCATTGGAGAACGTACCGCGCGGATCGGCGGAGTGCCAAGGCGGCATGATGCGCTTTTGGACGACGTTCTCCTGTATGGCCTTGGCGAATGCCTCTTCAAGTCTTTTTGTCACGGCTAAGGGTGTTTTTTGCGGCGCATCGGCACCGCGCCCCCCTGAAATAGTCGTAAATTTGTAGCCAAGGTCTTGTG
>CAYXRK010000119.1:4187-14474 GCA_964467615.1 uncultured Nitrospirales bacterium
GGCGAAGGGGCGGGCCTCTTCGTAGCTGAGTAGTGACATCGGGGCGATATCGCCGGGACGGTGACATCCCACGCAGTTGTCAAAGAGAATTGGAGCGATGTGTTTCGTGTACGTGACCCGGTCGGGCACCTCGTTTTCATTCCCGAATGCGGCAACGCACACGCACGAAGCCGCCGCGGCCAATCTCACCGTCAACATATCTTTCATATACGGTCCCTTTTTGTTGCGCCTCTCGACCCTGTTTGTCGGATGGGTAAGTTTACCCCGGCCTCGCCGGGCTTTCCAGCCGAATCAGTCGTCCCGCGAGATGGACGGTCGTCCCCGCGAAAAGGTTTCGTTCACAAGCAAATCGCCCCGCCCGGGGGTCAGACCCAGGCGGGGCGCCATGTCCAAGGTATGCCTGACAGCGCAGGCCCGGTCCCTAGACTTTGAAATCCTCCAAAGCCCTCCACCCGAGGGTGGCGGACCTACCTACGACGTCAGAACGAGTACTTGGACTATCCATAGACAGACCACCTCCTTTCCATCCCCGTGACGCACCCCGGCCTAAATGGAGGCCATCGTCGTCTCGTGATGGGGCCAATATACCAAATACCGGGAAGTTGTCAAGAGTTTACATGGGAGGATTTCGTGAATTTTTGGGCCTGATTCAGCAACCGTGCCGTTTTAGCGTGCTTTCGACGTTGGAGAGGTAGCCGCCGCCGAAGAGGCGGAGGTGGACGAGGAGCGGGTAGAGGTTGTAGAGGTCGCGCCGGAGTTCGAAGAAGCCGGGGCGGATGGGGCGAAGTTCGTTGTATCGGCGGAAGAAGGCGTTGCCGAAGGTGTTGAACAGCGTGATGAAGGCGAGTTCGATTTCGGGGTGGGCGAAGTAGATCGCGGGATCGATGAAGCCGGTGATTCGTCCGCGCTCGGCGAGGACGTTTGCCGACCACACGTCGCCGTGGATCAGTGAAGGCCGGTCTGGTTCCTCGATTAACGAGTCGAGTTTTCCGCAGAGTTTTTCGATTCGGGCCAAAGTGTTCGTGTTCATGCGACGCGCATCGACGGCTTGCTTGCCCATGGCGATGAGGCGGTGCTCGGCGAAGAAGGGGGCCCATTTTTCGGTCCACGGATTGGGTTGGTGGAGGCCGCCGATAAGCGTGTCGCGTTCGAAGCCGAAACGGTAGGACGTGATGGAGTGGAGATCGGCAAGCAATTCCGCGGCGTGTTCTTCGGCTTGCGCGTCGAAGCCGCTGACGCCGGAGAGGAACTCCATCACGAGCAGCGAGGGGGAATTGTGCAAGACCTTTGGTACCGGCAGGCGCGAGCGTGCGGCGAGGTAATCGAGCATATAGCCTTCGATGCCGAGGCGCGGGTCTGGGCCGAAGTCGACTTTCGCGACGACTTCCTCCCCGTCGCTCAGGACGACGCGATACACCTCGCCGACGCACCCGCCGGATAGCGGGCCGATGTGCTGTACCGGCCGGCCCAGCGCCTCGGCGATGGCGCGATCAACCGGCTTGGCCACCGCTGAACTTTTCGCGCTCGATGACGGCGAGCAAACCTTCCGACGCGCGCTCGATCAGGTCGTAGACCTTCTCGAAGCCGCGAGCGCCGCCATAGTACGGATCGGGTATGGGTTGGCCCTTGAGCTCGGGCGTGAAGTTGCAGAAGAGGTCGAGCCGGCCCGTGAACTTTTTCGGCCGCCAGCGCTTGAGGACCGCTAAATTGTCGTAGTCCATCGCGCAGACGTAGTCGAACGTCTCGAAATCGGCCGGCGCGACTTGGCGGGCGCGTTGGGGGCTGAGGTCAACGCCGCGCGCGAGGGCGGTGGCTTGGGCCCGTTGGTCCGGCGGATCGCCGACGTGGAAACCGGAGGTGCCGGCCGAATCGACGCTGATGCGCCCGTCGTACCCGCGTGTGCGGGCGAGATGTTCAAACACGCCGTGGGCCGTGGGGCTGCGGCAGATGTTGCCCATGCAAACAAAGAGGACGTTGGCCATTGGCGGGCGCGGATGCTTTCTAGCGGTACCGGGGAAATTGTAATATGAGGGGCTTGCGGGCGGAAATGGTATCGCGAACGGCCCGGCAATCGAAACTCTTGCATGGGAAGGCCCCTATGAAACTGAAGTTTTTGTTCGGGATAGTTGCCGTCCTCTTCACGACGGCATGTCCTCAGCCTCCGTTGTCGGTGTATCTGACCTGGCAATCCGATCCATCTACGACGATGACGGTCACCTTCCAGACGGGGGATAAATTGCGGGATGCGGCGGTCCGCTACGACTCCGATCCCAAGGACGGGACACCGAAGAGTTACGAACATACGGTCGAGGCGACGATGTCGCAGATACCTGGCCTTGATGCGTTCACGACTCGTTACATTTACTCAGCCGAGATCACGGGCCTTTCGCCCGGCGCGACGTACTACTTCGTTGCTGGCGGAAATGAAGGCAGTGTTTCGCAGGAGTATTCGTTCCGGACCATTCGCAATGACGGCGGCCCGATCCGATTCGTCACCGGCGGCGACATGAGCGTGGGCCCACGCCCGCTCAAGTTAATGCAATTTGCGGCCAAGTATGAACCGGATTTCGTCCTCGTCGGCGGGGACATTGCGTATGCGAATGATAAGCTCGAGGAGTGGAGCAAGTGGGATCGGTGGATCGGCAATTGGAGCCACGGATTGACATCACTGGCGGGCCGGTTGACGCCGATGGTGCTCGCGATCGGAAACCACGAAGTCGGCGACAACCCTGGGGAACCGAAAGATAGGGCGCGTTTCTATTTCGCGTATTTTCCGCAAGGGGGCGAGTCGTACTTTCGGCGGCAGTTCGGGCCCCATTTGACCGTATACGCGCTCGACTCGGGCCATATTCAATCGCACGAGTCGCAAGTATCGTGGCTCGATGGCGCAATGGCCGCGGACGGCGCAGCTCCCTGGCAGATGGCCGTATATCACGTGCCGCTGTATCCGACGCATCGAGAGTACTCGGGCGGGGGCAGCGTTGAAGGTCGGCAAGCGTGGCTGCCCGTGTTCGACAAGCATCATCTCGACATGGCGTTCGAGAACCATGATCACACCTTCAAGCGGACGCACCTGCTGCGCGGCGACAAGGTCGATCCGGAGGGCACGCTGTACCTCGGCGACGGGTGCTTCGGCCAAGGGCCGCGCGAACTGAACCGGGCGTATCCGCTGTGGTACACCGCCATTGCGTCGAGCACGGCGCACTTCTGGTTGGTCAACGTATCCGCCGATCGCGCCACGTTCGAGGCGGTAAACGAGGAAGGACAGGTTTTTGATTCGACGGAGTTGACGCACTGATTGGCGCGCGAGTTTGGTTTGTCCGAGTATAAGTCGTAGGATCATCGGTCGTTGAACTTGAGTTGTGATGTCGTGTGGCTACGTGGTGCAAAATACCGGTGACCTTCTTGTCAAGTGTCGCGTTGCGCGTGGTCGGTGTTGCGTTGTCAGTGGCTTCCGCCGCGCCTGCGGCGGGGCCGATCCAATTCCAGACGCAGATTCGGCCGATTCTTGAAGCGCATTGCCTGAAATGCCACGGCCCGGATAAACGGCGAGGAGGGCTTGGCCTCTACGACCGGGAGACGGCGCTGCTTGGCGGAGACTCTGGCGAACGCGTCATCGTTCCGGGGGACAGCGGCGCGAGCGCGCTGATTCGGCGGGTGTCGTCGAGCGATCCGGAGGAACGGATGCCCGCCGAGGGCGACCCTCTCACGCAAGCAGAAATCGCGTTGCTTGCGTCGTGGATCGACGAAGGGGCGGTGTGGGACGCGGATGACTCCGCGACTAAACTGCGGCATTGGTCGTTCATCGCGCCGGAGAAGCATGCGCCGCCGAGTGTGTGGCGAGCGGGGCGTGTGCACAATCCCATCGACGCGTTTATTCTCGCGCGATTGGAAAGAGATGGTCTGGCGCCATCGCCCGAAGCGGATCGCTACACACTCGTTCGACGGGCGCATATCGAGTTGATTGGGATTCCACCCTCGCCGGAGAAAGTGGCTGCGTTCGCCGCCGACGAACGGCCCGATGCATACGAGCGAATTGTTGATGAGCTTCTCGCGTCGCCGAACTACGGCGAGCGACAGGCGCGGGGTTGGCTCGATGCGGCGCGATACGCCGATACGAACGGATACGAGAAGGACCGGCCTCGCTCGATATGGCCGTACCGCGATTGGGTCATCGACGCGTTCAATCGGAACATGCCGTTCGATGAATTTGTCATCGAACAACTCGCGGGCGATTTGTTGCCGAACGCGACGGAATCGCAACGGATCGCGACGGGATTCCACCGCAACGCGATGCTGAACGAGGAAGGCGGCATCGACGCGGCGGAGGACTGGTTCAAACGTTCCGTCGATCGGGTGAACACGACCGCCGCCGTTTTCCTAGGGCTGACCATGGGCTGCGCGCAGTGTCACTCGCATAAATACGACCCGATCACTCAACGTGAGTATTACCAATTCATGGCGTTCTTTAACGACGCGACGGAAGTCACGTTGCCACTCGCGGACGAGAAGGCCAGTGCGGGCCGCGCACGGATCGAGCAAGAGGCAGAGGGCCTCGAAGCGTGGACGCTTTGGCTAGGGCGAAGCAATTCGGAGATTCACGCGGAGTGCCAGGACTGGATCGAGGAAACAGCGGAGAAGGCTTCGAGTTGGCAGATCGTCCGGCCCGACACCCTTCATTCGGCGAACGGGGCGACTCTCGAACTGCTCGAGGACGGTTCCATTCTCGCGACGGAGGACATCCCGAACGACGACACATATGAAGTCGAGTTCGAAACCGACGGCGCGCCTATTACGGCCGTTCGTATCGAGGCGTTACCGCACGAGAGTCTGCCCGGTGGCGGGCCGGGGCGGGGCGTTATTCTAGCTGAAGGCGACTTTCTTCTGACCGAGTTCAAAGCCGAGGCGCTGTCGTCCGGTTCCAAATGGGTGAGCGTCAAGATTGCGCGTGCGACGCATGACTACGCGGGGGAGGGACGTGCTGCGGATCAAGCGCTAGACGGGCACGCGGACACGGGGTGGTCCATCAACGGCGCGATCGGCCGCGAACACGCGGCGGTTTTCGAGTTCGCAGCGCCGGTATCCGGCAAATCATCCCGGCTTCGACTCATTCTCGAGCAGGACTACATCCACCAGCACACGCTTGGACGGTTTCGCATCAGCGTCACGTCGGACCCCGGGCCGGTTTCGGCGCTCGACGTCCCGGCGGAGATCGAGGCCGCTTTCGTCGTGCCGGAAGGTTCCCGTTCGCCGGAAGAACGCGCCGTTATCGAGCGACATTACTATCTTCGCGTTGCGCCCAAGCTTGGGACATGGCGGGACAAGATCGCCAAACTGCGGGGATCGGTCCCGGCGCGGGAATCGACGCTAACGATGGCCGCGCGAATTTCGCCTCGCGAAACGTTCATCCATCATCGCGGGGAGTTTCTCAGCCCGACGGAAAAGGTCGAGCCGGGCGCGCCCGCGATGCTTCCACTCATGGAGGCCGACGCTCCGAAAGATCGCCTCGCGCTCGCGCGGTGGCTTGTCGACAAACGCGATCCGCTGCTCGCTCGAGTGACGATGAACCGGCTCTGGCAACAGGTGTTCGGGCGCGGCTTGGTCGCGACGCCGGAAGACTTCGGAATGCGGAGCGATCCTCCGACGCACCCCGAACTGCTGGATTGGTTGGCCATTGCGTTTATGGAATCGGACTGGAATTACAAGGCGATGCACCGGCTCATGGTGACGTCGTCCACGTTTCGACAATCATCCTATGTAACTGAAGAACTGCTTGAGCACGATCCTGGCAATCTATTGTTTGCGCGCGCGCCGCGCCCGCGAGTCGATGCCGAAGTCGTGAGGGATTCGGCATTGGCGGCGGCGGGGTTGCTGAATCTGGCCGTGGGGGGCCCGAGCGTCCGCCCGCCGCAACCATCCGGAGTTACGGCGCTGGCGTACGGCTCGCCCGATTGGCCCGTGAGTACCGGCGCGGACAGGTATCGGCGGGGGCTTTACACGTATTGGAAACGGACCGCGCCGTATCCGGGGGCCGTGTTGTTTGACGCGCCGACGGGCGACGAGACCTGCCTGCGGCGACGTCAATCGAACACGCCGCTCCAGGCGCTTGCCTTGCTCAATGACCAGGTGTTCGTGGAAGCGGCGCGTTCGATGGCTTGGCGGGTGATGACGCACGATGGGCGATTGGGCGACCGGATTTCACATCTGTTCATGTTGGCGCTCAACCGCCCTGCGGCGCTCGAAGAGGCGCAACGAGTTGAGGAGTTCTATAGGGAGATGCTCGCCCGGTTCGAGGCGGGACCTCGGCGCGCCTGGGAAGTTTCCGGGCCGGTGGGATTGTTCGAGTCGGAACGCCGCGCGGAGTTGGCGGCGTGGACGATGGTGTGCAGGTCTATACTTAACTTGGATGAGATGATTACGAGAAGTTAGTGTTCTGTTAAAAAGCCCATTATTTCGCCCCGATGGGGCTTGACAGAGTCGGGGTGGGCACAGCGACTTGGCGCTTACGCGCCAAGCTACAATGCTTTCGCGCCTATGGCGCTTAAGATTTCCATAGGACAGGAAGTTAACATATGGACAAAGCCTCGTCACGGTATACGCTTTGCGGGATCACGCGGCGGCACTTCTTTGAGGAGTGCGGCATCGGCGTGGGCAAGATTGCGCTGGCGTCGATGCTTTGCGGGCGCGATGCGTTTGCCAACGTGGCTGCCGATCCGATGACACCGCGTGCGTCGCATTTTCAAGCGAAGGCGAAGCACGTCATCTATCTGTTCATGGCGGGCGCGCCTAGCCAGATCGATCTGTTCGACAACAAACCGGTGCTCAAGCGCTTCGACGGCTCGGCGGTCCCCGAAGAGATCGTCAAGAAGCAGCGGTACGCGTTTATCAACCGCGACGCGGCGCTCATGGGTTCGCCCTTCACCTTCGGCAAATACGGCCAATCCGGCGCGGAACTTTCCGAAATGTTGCCGCACTTGGGCAAGGTCGTGGACGAATTGGCGCTCGTCAAGTCGGTCCACACGGACCAGTTCAATCACGCGCCCGCGCAGATATTTTTCAACACGGGCAGCCCGCGCCTTGGGCGGCCGAGCATGGGGTCCTGGGTCACGTATGGCCTCGGCACCGAGGCGAGTGACCTGCCCGGCTTCGTCGTACTCACTTCCGGTGAGGGCACCAGCGGTGGCGCGTCGAATTGGGGCTGCGGCTTCATGCCGACGGTCTACCAGGGCGTGCCGTTCCGGAGTCAAGGCGAGCCGGTGCTGGATCTGGCAAACCCCAAAGGGGTCGATCAGGCGATGCAACGCGAGTCGCTCGATCTCATCAACGGCCTGAACGGCATTCGGCGCGACGTAGTGGGCGATCCCGAAATCGAGTCGCGCATCAGCGCGTACGAGCTTGCTTACCGAATGCAATCGAGCGCGCCCGAAGCGACGGACCTCTCCAAGGAAGACCCGAAAACGCTCGAGCGCTACGGCGCGAAACCGGGTGAGAACTCGTTCGCGAACAATTGCCTTCTCGCGCGCCGCCTCGTCGAACGCGGGGTCCGCTTCATCAATTGCTACCACGGGAGTTGGGACCACCATAGCGACGTGGAAGGCGGGCTGAAGAACAAGTGCGGCGAGACGGACCAGGCCACGGCCGCGCTGATCTCGGACCTGAAGGACCGCGGCCTGCTGGACGAAACGCTCGTTATCTGGGGCGGCGAATTCGGGCGGACGCCGATGATCGAATCCAGCGCCGCACTGGGCCGCAGCCGCGGGCGCGATCATCATCCGCAGTCGTTCACCATGTGGATGGCGGGCGGCGGCGTGAAGCCCGGCCAAACGATCGGCGCGACCGACGAATTGGGATTCAACATCACCGACCGCCCAATCCACGTACACGATATCCAGGCGACGATCCTGCGCCTGCTCGGCCTCGAACACACGCACCTCACCTACCGTTTCCAGGGCCGCGACTATCGCCTCACCGACGTCTTCGGAGAAATTGTGCCGGAACTGATCGCGTGATAAATGCGCCGGCATCCGTTTGCATCGCCGGGGCGCGAGACGTAAAGTAGCGCGCTCTTGAATCGGGCGGCGTATTGGGGTAGAGATTGCGCCGACGATTTCCAATCGCAATCAACGGGACTCACGATGAAAATTCACGAGTATCAGGCCAAGGAAGTGCTCCGCGCGGCGGGTATTCCCACGCCGCAAGGGACGATGGTGACCAATGCGGACGACGCGGCAACGGCGGCGGGGAAGTATGGGTTGCCGGTCGTGTTGAAGGCGCAGGTCCACGTGGGCGGGCGCGGCAAGGCGGGCGGGGTGAAGGTCGTATCGAACGCGGCGGAAGTCAGACCCACCGCGGAACGGATTCTTGGCCTGACGATTAAGGAACTGCCGGTCAAAAAGCTGCTCGTTACGCCCGCCGCGGACATCGCAAAGGAGGTCTACCTGAGCATCCTCCTCGATCGCGGCGCGCGCACAGTGGTCTTCATCGGTTGCGCCGACGGCGGCATCGAGATCGAGGAAACGGCGAAGACGAACCCCGAAAAAATCCTCCGGCTCGAATGCGCGGCGCGCGAGTTGCCCAATCTCGATCGGGCCAAGCTCAGGACATTTGCCGCGAAACTGTTCAGCGATCCCAAGCAGGCCGATCAGACTGCGGACATCATGGCGAAGATGGGCAAGGTCTTCATCGAGAAAGACGCCTCGCTCATCGAGATTAATCCGCTCATCGCGGACAAGGCCGGAAACGTCATCGCGCTCGACGCGAAGATGCTGATCGACGACAACGCACTGTTCCGGCATCCGGACCTCGAAGAACTTCGCGACATCGACTCGGAGGACGAGGACGAACTTGAATCGAAGGCGCAGGGCCTCACGTTCATCCGGCTCGAGGGCAACATCGGCTGCATGGTGAACGGCGCGGGCCTCGCAATGGCGACGATGGACACCATCAAGCACGTGGGCGGGAGTCCCGCGAACTTCCTGGACGTCGGCGGCAGTTCGGACCCGAAGAAAGTCGTGGCTGCGTTCCGAATGATCCTCAAGGACAAGAACGTGAAGGCGATTCTCATCAACATTTTCGGCGGTATTACGCGCTGCGACGACATCGCACGCGGCATCCTCGCGGCGCAAAAGGAGTTCCACGTGCCGGTGCCTATCGTCATTCGGCTCGTGGGGACGAACGAGGCCGAGGGCCGCGCGCTGCTCAAGGACTCGAACTTCGAGACCGCCCAAACGCTTGAAGAAGGCGCGCGCAGGGCCGCCCTGATCGGAGGCCAGCCGTGAGCATTCTCATCGACAACAACACCAAGGTCATCGTCCAGGGGATTACCGGGCGCGACGGCTCGTTTCATGCTGGCCAGATGATCGAATACGGGACGAAGATTGTAGCGGGCGTCACGCCCGGCAAGGGCGGCCAGGAAGCGTGCGGCGTACCGGTATTTAACTCGTGCAAGGAAGCGGTCGATGCGACGGGGGCGAACGCGTCTGTGATGTACGTGCCGGCCAAGTTCGCCAAGGCGGCGATGCTTGATGCGGCAACGTCCGGCATCAAATTGTTGGTCGCCATCACGGAAGGGATTCCGACGCTCGATGCGCTCGAGGCGTATGAGCTTCTAAAAGAAAAAGGTGTGCGGCTCATCGGCCCGAATTGTCCCGGACTCATCACGCCGGGACAGTGCAAGATCGGCATCATGCCCGGGAGTATTCATACGCCTGGAAACATCGGCGTCATTTCACGAAGCGGCACGTTGACCTACGAGATCGTGCATGAATTGACCACTGCGGGATACGGCCAGTCGACCTGCGTTGGCATCGGCGGCGACCCGGTCATCGGCAGCAAGTTCATCGATCTCCTCCCGCTATTCGAACAAGACCCTGGAACCCGCGCGTTAGTCATCGCCGGTGAAATCGGCGGACAAGACGAGGTCCTCGCGGCGCAGTATTGGAAGGCCAACATGAAGAAGCCGATCATCGGCTTCATGGCGGGACTCACCGCGCCGCCCGGCAAACGCATGGGCCACGCGGGCGCGATTGTCGGCGGCGAAGACGACACGGCGGCGTCGAAGATCGCCAAACTCGAGGCCGCCGGGATTCCCGTCGCTCGCGTGATTAGCGACATCGTTAAATTGCTTAGGCAGAAGCTCGGCGCGGCATAGGCGCAACTAAAGAACTTCAACGCAAGTCCGCAGAGTCACGCAAAGGAACGCAGTGCGGCGCAGCCGCAACCAAACCAAGGCCATAAGGAGTGTCGACGGCCCCTCACCCGTCCACCCTTCGACACCCTCAGGGCGAA
>CAYXRK010000120.1:0-14344 GCA_964467615.1 uncultured Nitrospirales bacterium
TTAATACCCAAAGCGGCCTTTTTAGATCCCGGTGTGGTGAGCGATGCGGGCTAATGCAACGTCCGATAATATATATTATGTTACAAATTGACCATTCGAATCCGATGGCTGCACCGGGCTGATCATATCGATCCGTGCTCAAATCGGGTATCGATACCCGGCTGCGTGGCAAATGGCTACCCGTCATAAATTGTCAGCACTTCGCTATAACAACCGTAGAATGAATAACTTGGAGCACTGACGCGCTATATTAGCGCGATCCCCGTCAACGGATTTTCAGTAGTTCAGGTAAGTGTCAAATAATTACCGGCGGAGTTCCCAGGTATCAGGTGTCACGAGTTCGAGGCTATTGCCCGAAGGATCCCGAAAGTACAACGACCGGCCGCCGTTGGGCCACGTGTAGTCCGATTCGATGGCGACGCCGTGGCGTCCCAGGTGTTCCCGCCAGCGTCCCAGATCCTCCCGCGCCATCTCAAACGCCGCATGCCCCGCCCCCCTCGCCCCATGCCCTGGAATACCAGTAAGCTCAGTAATCACAGAAATACTCTTGTTTCTCGGCGCTTCGGTGGCGTCTGGCCGGAATAGCAATAACATCCCCTCCCCGCACCGAAAGAACACGTGGCGCCCGGCCACTTTGGCATAGGTGTCGAGCCCGAGTACTTGACGGTAGAAGCGTTCGGCTGAACCCAGGTCGTTCACGTAGAGGCACGTTTCAAGTACACCCGTGACTTTCATTGATCAGCACCTCGTAGGTGGGCGCCCCGATTAGTTTCGCCCGTCTGGTTGGGTCCACGCCAAAAGCGCCCCAACTATCGCCCGGTAACCTTCCGCCGCGCGCGTCAACTGTTCCAATTCGATGTACTCATCGATAACGTGCGCGAGCGTTTCGTTCGAGGGCCCAAACCCAATCGTCGGAATGCCCGCCGTTCCCGCCGAGTACGCTGCGTTCGTGCAGAACTGGTAACTCGCCAATTTCGGAAACAGCCCCTCAGCCAACAGTCCCACTCTCGCTCTTGCCACGATCGGCTCGCTCTCGTCGAAGACCCATGCAGGCAACCATTTCGGCTCATGCCATTCGACGCCAGTGTAGGTTGTGTAGCGTGAGGTCGCCAATTCAATGGTCGTATCGGGCGCGTTGGCGCGGGCGCAGGCTCGCCGCAATCCGGCCAAGAGTTCCTCCAGCGTCTCCCCGGGCATGAGCCGCCGTTCGTAGGTCGCTCGGCACCCGCTGGGAATGACCGAATGCGCCGGGTAGGGATTCGAGATGATGTCCGTCAGCGCCATGATGCCCTTGCCGACGCCGGGGTACTCGGGCATGCGCAACGTTTCGAACTCGGCGATGACGGCCATCATTTTGTGTACCGCGTTGTCGCCCAAGTCGGGCCGCGAAGCGTGCGAGGGCGTGCCGTGCGTGGTGATTACGAATTCGGCGCGGCCGCGCCCCGCGACCACGAGGTCGAGATTGGTCGCCTCGCCGATGACGACAAAATCCGCGGGATAGCGTTCGATCACGCAGCGCAATGCCGGACCTTCGATTAATTCCTCGCCGACTGACGCCGAGACAACGATTCGGCCCTTGCACGCTTTACGATCGACGCGCGCCGCGCCATACACCATCGCCGCGACTGCGCCCTTCATATCCGACGTTCCCCGGCCATACATGCGCCCCTCAAGGATTTCCCCGCCGAACGGATCGTGCGTCCACGCTTCACGTGGCATCACATCGACCGTATCGAGATGCCCGTCCAGAATGACCGTCGGCCCGGCGTGCCCGCCGTCGATGACGCCTATCGCGTTGCCCACGTTGTCGATCTCGGTGTGGTCGTAGCCGAGCGCCTTCATCTCCCGCACGACGCGCTCCGCGCACGGCCCTTCGTTACCCAACACGGACGGGAGGCGAACGAGGTCCGCTGTGAAGTTAATGAGCGCGTCATTCATCGTTGGTCACACCCGCAGCAGCAGCAGCCGCGCCGTGATGACGGCGCCCAATACGTGCGCGCAATTGTCGAGTCCCATGCAGTTTCTTCCCGTAAAACGGGTAGTTTATCTGCCTTCTGCACCAAACCTGTAACAAGCGGCTTGACAAGGACGACGCATTCAATTATATTTAACCAATTGGTTAATAATATGTCCATTACGCTCGACACCACCTTCGCCGCCTTGGCCGATCCCACGCGCCGCGCGATTCTCCGTCGGCTCGCGAAAGGGCCTGCTGCCGTTGGCGATCTGGCGGCCCCATTCAAGATGTCTTGGCCGGCGATCACCAAGCACCTCAAAGTCCTTGAACGCGCAAAACTCGTCCGCCGCGAGAAGGATGGCCGTGTACACCGCATGCATCTTCGCGCCGTGCCGATGCGCGACGCGCAAGCCTGGATCGACGAATACCGTCAGTTCTGGGAGCGCCAGTTCGGTGCTCTCGCCGAGTTTTTGGAAGCCACAGCCGAAGTGCCGGCAACGAACGAAAGGGAAGACCATGCCTGAACCACGCGATCCAGCCACCAGTTTTTGCGTCGAACGCGTATTCAAGGCCAAACGCGACCGCGTCTATGCGGCGTTCACCAGCCCCGGACTCCTTCACCAATGGTGGTGTCCCGACGGCTACCACTTCACGCACCTCGAAATGGACGCCCGACCTGGCAAGATGTGGAAGTCGGTCATGGTCTCCGACGCGGGCGATTTCACATGGACGTCGAAAGGCACGTTCGACGAAGTTGTTTCCGGCAAGCGGATCGTTTGGCGCGTAACGGGTTCCACGGACGGCGGCGAAGGGCACGAAACTCGCGTCACGCTTACGTTCGACGACGACCCGGGTGGAACACGCGTCACCCTTACGCACGAACGCTTCCCCGATTCCGAAACGCGCGACCACCATCAAGGCGGCTGGGGCACGTGTCTCGACAAACTCGCGCGACTATTTGATACCGGCAGGATTTAGCCGAACGCGCCCGTCATCGCCGCGCACAGTCTACTTTTTCCCTTTGTCGTCGAGGTTGGCCTTCATTTCCTCGTCGGTGGGCGTGGTCGATGTAACGCCGTCTTCGGGGACTTCGACCTTCGCGGCCCAGGCGATTGCATTGAGCATGATTTTGCGCGTGTTGTCGTTCTGCCAGTTCTCGTGAAAATGCCCACCGGTGTAGCCGAAGCCACGCCCGCCGCCGGGCCGCTCGATGGCCCAGGCCACGTGTTGTAGCTCCCCTTTCTCGATGGCCGCGCGCACGGCGGGGTTGCCGCTGTGCGGTCCATCGGGCCGTTCCAATGTTTCTTTCGGAGGCAACGCGGTGAGGATCGGTGTCACGTTTTTCATTCCCTCGGGAAAGCGCATGTGGTAGTACCATTCGTCCTCGATGCTGAACGGTTTCACGCCGCGCGCGATCGGGTGCTGCGGTATAATTTTGAAATCGGCCGTCCAATGCGGGTTGACGGACCAGTGTGCCTCGAAGTACCCGCCGATCCATTGGAGGAATTTGTCGCCCACCGGTCCCTTCGGCGCTTCGACGGCGTAATGGATGCACACGATACCGACGCCCTTGTCCATCAGCCCCTGCACAAACTCGAGGCGCTCGTTCACGTAGTGACCGTCGCCCCCGTCGCAATACATGACGACGGCCGCCGCCCCGTCGAAGACGCTTTCGTCCTTGGGCCAGCCGTACCACGAGACCTCGGCGTCGACTTGCGGCAATCCTTCTTCGAGACTCTTCGCGAGCAGCATGCAACCCGCGCGGTGTTCGTGCTCAGCGGGGCCGTGGCTCGGATTGCCCGCGACGAAGAGCACTTTGGTTTTCGCGTCGGCCGCGGACGCGCTCTGGGCCGCCAAGACCAATATCGCACACGCCGCAATCACCGTTGAAAATCGCAACATAGTCGTCACTGCCTTCCCGTAGTTTCGTGTAATCTTAGGCCCGACCCGCAGTACAGTCAACGCGACCAAGTATGTAACTCGACTTCCCACCAGGTTTGGCGCATAATCGAACACATGGAAATTCTTCCAAGCGAAATCATTGATGAACTCAACTCGCGCGTCGAGTCGGGAACGTATGCGTCATTGGCCGAGTTGATACAAGAGGCGCTGAAGGCCCTCGACCTAATTCGCGAAGCGAATGATTGGGTCGAGGACAAAATCCGCGAAGGTTTCGAGAGTGGTCCCGCTGAGGAAATGACCGACGAGGATTGGGACGATATCGAACGCGAGGGACTTGCCCGGATTCAGGGCCGTTCAATAGAGTGAAACGGCGTATACTTCGCAGGATCGCCGCAAAGCGCGACTTGATTGAGCATTTCGCGCATATCGGAGAGCGCAATCTTGACGCGGCGCGTCAATTTCGTGCGAGCGCTGAGCGGGCATTCAAACTCCTCGCCGAGATGCCGGATGTCGGAGTCGTGAAACGGCTGCGAAACGCGAGCTATGGTGAACTTCGCATGTGGTCTATTCGTGAGTTTCCCGACCGGTTGATATTCTATCGATTTGACGAAAGCACCATCGAGATAGTTCGGGTTCTCCACGCCCGACAGGATTATCGTCGGATATTCGCGATTGAGTGAATTTGAGAGAAACACGACACGGCCACCCCCCCTATGGACTTTTCCCTCGTCATCCCCGCGTACAACGAAGAGCACTACCTGCCGCGCTTGCTAGACACGATTGATATCGCGCGGCAACGGTACCGCGGCGGGGCGGACGCCATCGAGGTCATCGTCGGGGACAATGCGTCGACCGACCGGACGGCCGAGATCGCCGCAGAGCGCGGATGCCGCGTGGTCCGCGTGGAGAAGCGGTGTATCGGCGCTGCCCGCAACGGCGGGGCGGCGGTCGCGCAAGGCGACATCCTTTGCTTCTCCGACGCCGACTACCGGATTCATCCCGAGACGTTCAACGTAATCAAGGACGGGATCGAATCCGGCAAGTACGTTGCCGGGGCGACGGGCGTCCGCCTCGAACGCATGAGCGTGGGTATCTTCGCCGCGTACTGCCTGATGGTGCCGATGGTGTGGCTGATGCGGATGGACACGGGCGTGGTGTTTTGCCGGCGAGAGGACTTCGAATCGATTGGCGGGTACAACGAGGAGCGCCTCTTCGCCGAGGACGTGCAATTTCTGTTCGACATGCGCCGGCTCGGCAAACCGCGCGGCCAGCGTCTCGCTCGCCTCACCAAGGCCAAGGTGCTCACCTCAACGCGAAAATGGGACGTGCACGGTGACTGGCACTACGTGTGGCTGGTGCTCTGCGCGCCGCTGTATTTCACCGTACTGCGCAAACAGATCGACGCCTTCGCCCAACGCTACTGGTACAACGAACGCCGCGAGGCCCCGAAGCAGTAGTCGTCTCGGTCGTCGTAGCGCGGGGTTTTGAATCGTCCGCTCTTCCTGTATAAAGTTACCTAAACTGTGGTCTGATTGCCGCGCTTTTTCTCGATTGTTTCAGAGAGATGGGGGATAATCATGAGCAATTCGAGCGTAAATCCTGCGAGCCAGGATCCGCGCGATGAGATTTTCGCGAAGCCCCTCGAGCAGATCACGGACTTCAATTTCGGCAAGGAAACAGCGGCCGTTTTCGACGATATGCTGGATCGATCGGTGCCGTTCTACGGCGAAATTCAGCGGATGATCTCGGAACTCGCCGCCGATTTCGCTAAGTCCGATTCCGCCGTATACGACCTGGGCTGCTCGACGTGCAACACCTTCCTGCAAATTGCACCGTATCTTCCACCGGACGCGCGGCCCCGGTTCGTCGGGCTGGACTCCTCGCAAGAGATGCTCGACAAGGCGCGCTCGAAGCTCATGCGCGCAGGTTTCAACTACGACTATGATCTGCGCATGGCAGACCTCAACGAAGGTGTAGTCCTCGAAGAGGCCAGCGTGGCGATCATGACGTTGACGCTCCAGTTCCTCCGGCCCATGCGACGCGAACCGCTCGTCAAAAGCATATACGACGGCCTGCGGCATCAAGGCGCGCTTATCATCGTCGAGAAGGTCCTCGGCGAAGATTCGACCTTTAATCGTCTGTTCATCAAACACTACTACGAGATGAAACGGCGGAACGGTTACAGCGATCTTGAGATCGCGCAAAAACGCGAGGCGCTCGAGAACGTCTTGATTCCGTACCACCACCACGAGAATGTCGAACTACTCCGGAGCGTCGGCTTCAATCACGTCGACGTTTTTTTTAAGTGGTATAACTTCTGCGGTTTCATGGCGATAAAATGACACTTGTCCGGCGCGCTTCGTTGCGTTCGTTCAGCTAGACTGCGGATGAGATGACGAAAATCCTGATTCGTTGCGGCAATTTCTTTTTTCACTATCGGGACTTCTTATTTCCGTTCATTTTTCTGTCCCTCGCGCTGCTCATCAAGCCGATCCGCTTCGAGAGCGATCCGCGACTCGATTACTACATGGACGCCGCGGGGCTTGCGGTTGCGGTCGCCGGCCAGGCCCTCCGGGCCGTCGTCATCGGCCTGGCCTATGTGAAGCGCGGCGGAAAAAATAAACACATCTACGCGGACGATCTCGTCCAGGAAGGCATCTTCGCGCACTCGCGCAACCCGCTCTACGTCGGCAACCTGATGGTGCTCGCGGGACTCATCGTCATCCACGGCGCGCCGCTGTTTATTGCCATCGGCGGCGCGTTCTACTTTTTCGCGTACATCACAATCACGCTCGCTGAGGAGGAATTTCTCGGCGCGAAATTTGGAGACAAGTATCGCGAGTATTGCCAACGCGTGCCGCGCTTCATTCCCCGTTTGAAGGGAATCCGCCAATCGACATCGGGCATGTCTTTCGATTGGCAGCGCGTGTTGCGAAAGGAGTATGGCAGCACGTTCACCTGGATTCTCTGCGCCATGCTGACGTTCGTCTGGGAGAAGTACCATTACGACGGTCTCGACGCCGCTCTGCCAAGGATGTACGGCGTAGCCATCGCACTGCCCGTGATGCTGGTCTGTTACTTCGCCGTCCGCTTTCTGAAAAAAGCGAAACGCCTCGGCCGCGACTAGCAGCCCGTGACAAAAGTCGCCCGTCAATACGACTTACTCCCATCGGCCGGCCTTGTCCGGTTAGAGACCTAAAAAATGTCCCAATTTCGTCATTGCGAAGGAGCGCGCCTTTCTGTCCGCCGCGGCGGACGCGCGTATGTGGCAATCTCGACTTTTGCCACGGGCTGCTGGGCGCCTGCGGAAATCTCGACTGCCGCACATGCGCGGGCGTTGCGAATTCGCTGTTGCTCGCCGCCATTTCTAACGGAATGCGCGCTCGGGTGTCCAATCCATGTGAAGAAGATGAAGATGCCGCAAAAATTTTCGACTGCTAGCCTATCAGGGGTGGAGTTTGCGGGCTTGGAATTCGATGTCTGACTGGCGGCCGCTGGCGGTTAACTACGAATAAGGAGTGTGTTGCATGCGTTCGGTAATCGAAATTGGGGCGAAGGTGATCACTGTGTTGGCGGTGTCGTTCGTGATGGCGCCGAGAGCGTTTGCGCATCCTGGGACCGGAATCGTGGTGGACGATCAGGGCAATGTTTATTTCTCGCACACGGGACTCGGCATTTGGAAGGTCGACCCGCAGGGAAAACTCACTCGCCGCGAGGGGCCAGGGTATCACTATATGATCGAAGACCCGAAGGGGGCGTTCATCGGGCAGCGTTGGCCGCATTTTGCAGATGGTGTGATTGAGGTCATAGGGACAAACCCGACGCTGCTGTGCGGCAGCAGTTTTCCGATCACGATTGGGTTGGACGGGGCCCTGTACTATGCGGATTTTGCGAGCACCGCTCCGGTCCACGTCACGCGGCTGGGACCTCAGGGGAAACCGACCGATTTCGCGACGCTGCCGATTGCGATTGAAACCAGCTTTGAGGGAAAACCGATCGAGGCGCAGTGGATTCATGGTCTTGCGGCGGGGCCGGATGGGAATCTCTATTACGCCGAGAAAGACTCGGTGCGGCGGATTGATTCGAAGGGGGTGGTGTCGGCGGTAGCGGAGAAGATTATCGTTCCGGATTGCTTGCATCCGGAGGCGGTACCGGACAGTCGCGGCGAACCGGTGCTGCGGAACTTGGATGTGGCGGCGGACGGGACAATATACGTCGCGGCGGCGGCGTGCAGCGCGGTGTTGCGTATCACGCAAAAGGGTGAGGTCAGTGTCGCGCTGCAAGCGGCGGACAACTGGTCGCCAATGGGGGTCGATGTGAAGGGTGACGATTTGTATGTTTTGGAATTTCTCTACATCGACGTGGAGTTGCGCGAGGAGTGGCTGCCGCGGGTGCGGAAGGTTTCGAAGGACGGGACGATCACGACGCTCGCTACGATTACCGAAGTGCCGAAGTAGACGGCAACGGTGCGGGCGCAATCCCTAACGAAATGTGTGACAATTCGTCTAATGTGTTAGTGATGGAAGCTCGAGTTCAGATTGCCGATGGTAGCGTGATGGCCGGGATACTCCGGGAAATGGCCGTGGACGTTGAGGATGCGCCCGATCCGTTTGAGGCGATCCTTGCGCGGGAGTATCCGCGGGTCCGGCGGCTTGCGCGACGGTTCGGGATTGTCGAGGCGGACCTGGACGACGCGGCGCAGGACGTGTTGGCGAAGGCGTGGGCGAAACGCGGCGGCTTTGGCAATCGCGCGAGCGTCTCGACGTGGATCACGCGAATCGCGCTGAACCACTTTTCGACGATGGTCAAGCGGCAACGTTGGCGTTTGGCTTTCAGCATTCCGCAGGCGGCGAGGCGGCCGGTGGTCACGCCGAGAGCGGAGAGCCAAACCAAGGAAGCGTACGAGGTGGCTTCGCGGTGTATCGGCGCGCTGTCGCGAAAACAGCGGGACGCGTTCGTGCTGCGGTATCTGGAGGAAATGAGGTTCGCGGAGGTGGCCGAGGCACTGGGAATTACGGAGGGCGCGGCGCGGGCGCGGGCCTTCGAGGCGCGTAGCAAACTTCGCGAAATGTTACGGGAGTATGAACTATGAGTGAAACTAGGATGAGATGTATAGACGACGCTATGCTGTTGGCGTACCACGAAGGCGGGCTCGACGACGAATCGCGCCGACGCGTGGACGAGCACCTTCAGCTCCACCCCGAAGACAGCGAGCGGATTAGCGCATTCGACCGCGATCTGGATTTTATGAAGACGGCGATGTCGGACGCGGTCGTTCCGTTTCCGGATAGTGCGGCGATCAGGCGGCGTGCGAGGGGAATGATCGTGCGCAGGACGACAATACGATACGCGGCCGTTGCGGCTGTGATGCTGATGGTCGCGGCGCCTTTCGTGTTGAACCAGAACGACAACCCGGTTGCGCCTGCGCCGATGGCGAACGCCGACGAATCACTCGATATGGATTACCTGAAGGCGGCGGTTGCGCAGTTGGAATATGAGACCGAGGTGATCCGCGCGATGAACCGGCGGTCGGAGCGCGTGACGCCGGGGCTCGAGTTGATGTATGCACGAATCGAGGATGGCCTCCTCCCCCACTCCGCCGAAGAAGAATCCGCGAGCATTCTGTTGTGCGCGGCAAAGTATTGGACCAACCGTGACGCGGAGTTGTCAGAAGCGCGTTATCGCGACCTGGCGACGTTTTTTCCGGGTTCATTCGCGGCCGCGGAGGCGAAAGACCACGGTGGCTTTTCAAATCAAAGCAGCACCCTCTAAAGGAGTTGGACGATGAAATACCTGGTCATCATTGCCACGTTGTTGCTGTCAGCACAGCCGTCGTTCGCGGGGGCAACGTTGGAAGAACTGCTTGCGGCGGCGCAAAAGACGGACGTGGCGCTACGCGAACTCGATATTGAAATGCTGAAGGCCCTCCATGCCAAAACGTCTCAATCGATTGGCGAAGAAATCCGCGAACTCGATAAACGCAAGTTTGAATTCGAGCTGGAACTTGCACGCACCAATGCGCGCCGCGAAGCGGTCCTTGCGAAGATTAAGGAAGAAGACGCGCGCAAGAACGTGCAACTGGAAATGATCCAAAGGAAGATGCAGAGCGTGAAGGCAAAACGCGCGTTGTTGCAGGCGGAGATGGAGAAAGCCTCGAAGAGCGTCGACGCCGGTGACCTCCCGCCGCATCAACTGACCCAACTGAAACTACAATTGATAGAACTTGACGACCAGCAGTCCTCGCTCGAGCTTGCGCTGCCGCAGAGCAGTTCGCATTTTGCGGATTCGTTGGCCGAGATCGAAGTCGAGATCGCGGGCATCGAGGCCGTTAGACGAACGGTCGATGCGCGCGGCGAATTGTTGACTCCGCTGTTTGAGAGGGCCATCGAGTTCGAACAACAGCGTATCGAACTGACGAACAAGCAGGCGGAACTGGCGCGCGCCATTACCGAGATTAGCGCCCGGATGAAGTCGCGCTGATCCCGGTTCGTGCGCAAAATCACGGGCCTCGGACCGCCTGGCGATCCAAGAGCATGGGCGAGATACACCACTACGCCGCACTTGGGTCGAGATCGCGTAAGAAGAGCAACGGACCGGATGTGTCGTGGCCCGAACCCCCAGTGCAGCTTCGGTAGTCGCACGATCGGTCGTTGGCCGAAGTCTCGAAACGCGGAAGGATTGATCGATGAAGGCTGGCTTGTTTCGCCGGGTGATTTTGACGATCCATCTTATCGTCGGCCTCACCGCCGCGCTGGTCCTAATAGTTGTTGGGTTGACAGGCGTGGCGTTGGCGTATCGCGACAACTATGTCCGTTGGGTACACCCCTCGTTCTTCAAGGCTGGGTCAGGTACGGGGCCGCTCAGCGAAGACGCGTTGGTGGCCGCGGTCGAGAAGGAGGCCGCGTCCGCGAAAGTCGAGACGGCACTGATGCTGTCGCCGGTGGCGCGGCTGTACTTCCTGGACAAGCATGGGCCGTTGTGGGCGAATCGGTACACGGGCGAGGTGCTGGACGCGCACACGGGCCAATCGTGGAGCAGCAAGCTGGTCATCAATTCTACGCAGTTGCACACGAAGCTGATGGCCGGCGACGCGGGTCGGGTCGTCGTGAACGTCGCCAAGTTTCTGGTGCTCGTGCTCGTGCCGACCGGGCTGTTCCTCTGGTGGCGGACGAAGCGCCGATCCGTGAAGTGGACGGCGGGTTGGTATCGCGTTCTTTGGGACTTGCACAACTGCGCCGGAATAATCGGCGCTGTTCCAATTCTGTTTCTGGCGTTCACCGGGATGATGATCGCCATAAGAATTCCCGAGTCGGCATTCACGGAGGCGAACCCGCAGTTGAAGGCGCGGGAGCCGAGATCGGTGCGGCCGGCGGACGCGGGGACGCGCCCCAAGCTGTCGCTCGACGCGGTCATCGCGGCGGCGGACGCGGCGCTGCCCGACTCGCCGACACTTCAGGTGCAGTATCCCGAGTCGCCGTGGTCAGCGTTTGTGGTGCGCAAACGCGCGGGCGAATTCTCGGCGCAAGGCCCGCACTGCCATGTGTTTGTGGACCTTTATTCGGGCGAAGTGTTGCGGGTGGATGACGCGCGGGAATACTCGGCAGGGTTTAGGTGGTATCAACTCGCGAAGAAAATGCACAGCGGCGAATTGTTCGGGACCTTCGGAAGGAGCATCCTCGCGGTGGGTAGTTCGCTCATGGTCGTGTCGTCGATTACGGGTATCGGACTCGGACTGAAGAAACTCGCCGGATCCTGGAGGCGGTTTCGAAGCCGCAAGCCTGTGCGGGAATCCGCATAAGGCGTCAAATCGCTTGGGCTAACGCCGCTGCCTCGGCCGAGAATCGCCAACCACAACTAAGAGTCCCGGCATGGCACCAGTCGATGCAGGGTGGCTTCAAGGGAACCGCTTGACCAACTCGACGAGTATCTTGCGATGGCGCGGAAGTAGCGAGACGGTCCAAAGTTGGAACAATATGTTGTAACGTCGTTTCAACGCTACCGTGAACGGTAGTATGATCGCGGCGATCCACACTGCGGTCTCGTTGCAACTTTCTCCCACTCAATTCGCAAGGATTCATCATGCCCGAAGTTCTGTCGAATGAAGAACAGATCACGTATTGGAACGAAAAGGCCGGCCCGAAATGGGTCGCGCTGCAAGAGCGGCTGGACGCGCAGCTCGATCCGTTCGGCCGCGCGGTCTTCGACCAGATCGGCCTAAGGCCCGGCGAGCGCGTGCTCGATATCGGTTGCGGATGCGGCGCAACCACGCTCGAGGCCGCCGCGCGCGTGAGCCCCAGCGGCGCAGCGACGGGCGCGGACATCTCGCGGCCCATGCTCGAGCGCGCCCGCGAACGCGCGAAGGCCGGCGCAGTCGCGAATGTTTCCTTCATCGAGGCGGATGCGCAGGTCTTCGCGTTCACGCCGGGCGAGTTCGACGCGACCATCTCGCGTTTCGGCGTGATGTTCTTCGCTGATCCAGCGGCGGCTTTCGCGAATATACGGCGCGCACTGAAGCCGGGCGGCACCCTCTGTTTCATCTGTTGGCGGCCGATGATGGAAAACCCGTGGGTGCTCATACCGCTTCAGGCCGCGGCCAAACACATCGAGCTTCCGCCGCCGCCGGAACCGGGCGCGCCGGGGCCGTTTGCGTTCGCCGACGCCGAGCGCGTTCGCGGAATCTTAAATTCCGCAGGATATGCAAACGTGCAGATCGACAAACACGACGCGCGCCTCTCCATCGGCGGAACGAAGAACCTGGACAAGAGCGTCGAATCCGCGATGGACATCGGCCCCGTCAGTTCGCTGCTCATGGACAAGGACGACACCATCCGCCAAAAAGTCCGCGATAGCATTCGCGAAGCGCTCGAGCCCCTCTTGACCCCAAACGGCGTCATCATGGACTGGGCGGCCTGGATAGTTAGCGCGCGGAACGTTTGACTGATTTTCTACTCGTCCGTTTCGGTTGAGAGTGAAGGTGCTCCACGAGTTCCTCCACCGTGCTGAAAGGCCCGAGGGCCTTGCCTTCCTTAATCTCTTTCAATGATCGCCTGAGCGCCGCGCGCATCTTCGGTCCGAGGGGTTCTCCGGTAATCGGATATCCATCGGCCGAAAATTTTCGCCGAATGACCGCCTCGTTATTCCTGTAGGTCACTTCCACATAGTCGTACGGCTCAAGGCCCAACTTCCGAAAGATGGATTTTGGTATGACGACCTCACGCTTGGAATTGACTCGAACGGTAGCCATCGAAGCCTCCTGCGGGACACGACCTATGGAGCAGCACTCGCTTCTGGTTCGTCGGTGCTCGCCTGATGTATGGAATACAGCCATCGGCCCAAGCTTGGCGCGCGGAAGGTCATAACTGTTCCGACTGCGACGAAAAGCACGCTGACACCCGCGTTCGCAAGCGTCTGCTCCAAAGTCATCGCAGCCTTCATTTTTTCGCTTGCGAGCGAGTAGGACACCAACGATCCGAACGCCATCCAGAACTTCCTAATACTGAAAGCAATGCCGACAAACGCGAATGCCAGCGCATACCACCCCGGTGTGGGAGCAGCGAAAGTCACATCCTCTTCGGGGGGGTCTCGCCACAGAAAAACCGCGATTCGCTCGGCGTTCGGAAGGACGATTGCCCAAACCACAATGTTTGCCAACAAAAGAAACACCTCGGCCCACCAATATTCGAGATGATTGGACGATGCGAACTCGACCGCGTGGGCAACTGCGTACACAACATATCGAATCAACAGATACAGCGCGACAATGCGTATCAGCAAGCGCAATAATTCTCGATACTTCATATTCGTTTCCCCGTAAATCCGTTCTCTATTTCCACGACATCCGTGCGGTCTGGCTATGAGAATCTCCGCGTGGCTCGCACCCAACGTAAGGGGCGATCCGCCCCCCAAAAAAGTAGCGCCAGCAAAACGGCGTAGCCAGCAAGTTTAGGAAGCAAATAGTCCAGGGCCCTGGTAGGGTCACCCAATACGCTGCTCGCGGCAGGGTCAGGCCGCGCAGCAATGCCGATGGACAACTGATGCGCCGTAGGCACAACATACCGCAAAGCTACATACAACCCCGTCACCGCGAAACCGAATTTCGCCCACGCTTTTTCCGCCCCCGGAGTAATCTCCACCCGGAAACCGGAATTCCCGGTCGCAAACTTCGCGATTTGCCGAGCCCATAGCCACACGCACCACGCCGCGATTAGGTACATCAGGGTCTCGATGAAGTATCTCAAGGAGAACCAAAGGAAGTTTTCGGGAAATACCGCTATGGCCGAAGCAACGAGAGTCGCTGCAATGCAACGAATCGCAGCGGCTACAACCCGCTCTTCTTGGATCCGTAAGCGCTCAGGCATCATTGTTTCCAACTTACATCAGAGTGCAATTCGACTGCGATGATACTATCCCGAATAATACAGCCAATCGCACCTAGCAGCCCGTGGCAGAAGTCGCTTTTCTGGTTAAATCGTCATGCGCGCGTGA
>CAYXRK010000121.1:0-14196 GCA_964467615.1 uncultured Nitrospirales bacterium
GCGGCATCAGTCGTTTGATCGCCGTGAACCGGCACACGAGCGAGTTCCACCTTCCGATTCCGATGTCATGGCGGGGTACTCTACATAGATGCGCGTAAGCATCGGCATCCTCGCGTGGAACGCAGAGCACCGAATCGCGCGGACGCTTGAGGCGCTATTCGACCAGGACATTTTCGACCCCGGTGTATCCGCGGCGAGCGCGGTCGAAGTGGTCTGCGTGTCCAATGGTTGTACCGACAACACGGAGCACGCGGCGGCCCAGGCGTTTGAGACGGCCCGCGCGCGTTGCAGTCATCCTGGACTCACGTGCCGCGTTTGCCCAGTCGCGGAGGCGGGCAAGACCAACGCCTGGAACCGCTACGTCCACGAATTTTCGGATCCCGAGGCGGATTACATCGTCTTGATGGATGACGATATCTGGTTCACCCAACCGGATACGATTAGCCTTCTCGTTCTCGCGCTCGAATCCGATACGCAGGCCCACTGCGCCGTGGACGCGCCGATAAAAGACATCGCGTCGCGGACGCGCAAGACACTTTTCGAGCGCCTTTCGCTCGCCATGAGCCGGCTCAATCGGAGCGAGGAGCCCCAATTGTGCGGGCAACTCTATTGCGCGCGGGCCTCGGCGATACGGCGTATTTGGATGCCGGCCGGTCTCGTGCTGGACGACGGGTTTCTCAAACCGATGTTCGTCATGGATGTGTTGAGCGCGCCTAAAAACATCGCCCGATTGGTGCGCGTTCCGGACGCGTCTCATGTGTTCGAGGCTTGCAGCGCGCCACGCGAGTTGCTCGCGCACGAACGCGCGTTGAGGATCAGCGGCACGCTGGCGGCGTTGGCGATCGAGCACCTACGCGAGCGCGCCGACGCGGGGGAAAATGCCGGGGAGTACGTTGCGCGGCGCAACGCGGAGGACCCGGATTGGTACCACGCGCTGGTCCGCAAGCAAATCGCGGAGCGGGGCTGGCGGGTCGTCCGCGCGACTTCGTGGCGGCTCCGCCGACTGCGGGAATTTGCTCCTCTCGATGCCCTCCGATTCCTTCCCATCGCGCTGATTGGATTCCTCGCCGAAGTCGTGATCGTCCAGTACGCAAATCTTACCGTCCCCCGAGACGGGCGTAATCTTTCGTGGCCGTTGCTCTATCGCGGCCATGGCTGATATCAGTGCAAGGGGCGGAGAATCCGGGCAGCTGGGGCCGCGATGCGCGTTAGGCGCTTGTTGAAGTCCGGTCACGCGCAAAGCGGCGGCCCCAGCCGAATTCTCCCGTCGGTCAAGTTTGTGTTCCTACGACCACACCGTTCGCGTTCGAGGTCGGCAGCGCGGTGTGTACCTTGAGCGTGCCGTCGTCCTCCACGAAGATGTAGTAGATTGTCCCGTTAGGCGATCCAATTTTTACGCAGCCCGGCGCAGCGCCGCCGCTCCCGTCCCAAGCGGTGACGACGCCACGAATGCCGGTGTCGGTCCCCGCGGTGAGGTCTCCGCCTTCGAACACGGCGTCGCCGGTCCCTTCAAGATTACCCCCGACATGAACGTCGCCCGTTGACACCATAAGTTCGCGGCGTTGTAGGTAGAGCGACCGCACTTCGTTCGCAGACAGCGCGCGCGACCATACCGAAGCCTCATCGATGTCTCCCGTGTACGGTAACGCCGAAGACGCGCCGCAGACATAGAACGTGTAGTTTCCAGTCGTGTCCACCGCCACGGTGGATATCGTGCTGTCCGCCTGGCCGTCCACATAGATCACGCGCGAGACGCCGTAGTCGTGCACGAATGCCACGTGGTGCCACTTCCCGTCCGTGACAACGGTAGGCCCGGCTTGGTCCGCGCCGGTCGCGCCCGCCCACAAACGCCACTGGATTACGTTGCTCACTATTTTCATGTGATTGTAGCGGCTGCCGCTCTGCCACCCGATCACGCCGTTCGAGTTCGACGTCGTCTTGACCCAGACGGCCATCGTCATGTCCGCGCCGGCGTAGGTCAACGGTATTGTCGATCCGGTGGATGCATAACCGCTTCCGTTGAGCGTCAACCCCGTCCCGAACTTCCCGTTGCTTGCAGTCGTCCCGCTCCCGCCGAGAGTCATCGTCTGCGCGTGGGCCGACCAATCCCTGAACGACGAGAGCGTCTCGCACCGCCACAGCGCGACGAGGCCCTCGGTCGATATGCCCTGATAGTTTCCCGATTCGTACAGCGCGCCGCCCAGCTTTGCGCTTCCCGCGATTTGGACGTCCTGACTGCCGCGCGCAATCGTTATCGCGTTGGTCACCGAAGAAGAGCCGTTTCGCGTGCCGACGTGAAACGTGTCTGCACTGCCATCGATCCAAATCGCGCCGCCGTGTGTGGCGTCGGCGTCAAAAAAGTTCACAAACGTGTCGTTGCTTGTCCCCGAAGTTAGCGACACGCTATGGTCCACCGCTTCGTTCTTTCCCGCGGCAATGTCATCGTCCGCGGCTATCCCAGCGTTCGTCGAGATGCCGCCGGTTTTGTCGAAGTCGGCGCCGCCGTCCGCTGTATCACCGTAACCGCCGCCGATCTTTAACTCTTCGAGAAGACGCGCGTTCGGCCCGGCCGCGCCGAGGATTACCAAACCCGCGATGCACACCCACGTCCATTTGCTACCCTTCATGTTTAGCTCCTTTGAGTTTCGTTGGGGGCCTCGTTTGACAAAACACCCCCTATATATAGAGCCAAACGTGTTGACCTAAATTTTGCGTAACCTACTTGAATTGCTAGACTTAAGTTATTCGCTGAAGACCCATGAAAAGTGTTCCAAAATGGATACTCCTCCTCGCCGAGAGCCCCTACCTCGGAGGCATCAATTCCCATCTGATTTCCATCGCCGAAGCCTTCCGGGGACGCAACGATTTCCAGCCCCTCATCGCGTGCCTCTCCGGACGCCGCGAAGATGTCTCGCTATTCGACGCCGCGCGCGACCGTGGTATCGAGATTGTCGAAATTCCGATGCGTGCCCGGTTCGATCATCGCGCGTTGGAAGGAATACGCCGCCTCGTGAAAGAGCGCGATATCCGTCTGATTCACACGCACAACTACCGCGCCACGATCGCCGCGTGGGCGGCGCGTCCGCGCGTACCGATTGTCAACACGTGCCACGGCCAGATCGTCGCGCCGTCGCTCGCCTTACGCATCTGGCAAATCGTCGAACTCCGGGTAATGCGGCGGCTCGAGCGCACCATCGCGTGCTCCGAGTTCGTCAAATCGTGGCTCGTGGCTAAGGGCCTGCCGGAGCATCGCGTCACGACCGTCTACAACGCCTACGAACTGCGAAGCGTCTCGGATCGCAATGTCCGAATGGAATTGGGAATTGAACCAGGCGAATACGTCGTGATGTACGCGGGCCGGCTTGCCGAAGGCAAGGGCCTCAACGATCTGCTCGAAGCCGCCTCGCAGGCGCAGTCCGTCACGCTGCTATTCGCGGGCGACGGTCCGCTGCGCCAAGAACTCGAAGCCCGCGCGAAATCGCTCAACCCCCGCGCGTTCTTCGTGGGCACTGTCCGCGACATGGATAGTTATTACCGCGCCTGCGACGTGGTCGTCCTTCCTTCCCAGATGGAGGCCCTGCCCATGACGCTCATCGAAGCGATGGCCCACGAGCGCGCCCTGATCGCGACGAAGGTCGGCGGTATCTCCGAGGTAGTGTCCGACAATACCGGGACGCTGGTTCCTCCCTGCGACCCGCAGCAACTGGCGGCGGCGATCAACCGGTTACGCGATCCCGCGTTGCGCGTCACGCTCGCTGCGAACGGCCGGGCGAGGTGGCAGTTCCGTTTTCGCCACGCCCGCCTCGCCAACGCATTGGCGGATGTTTATCGCACCGCGCTCGAGTAGCGACGCAGCGATGGCCCCCGCGCTCATGCGCCCCCACGGGCGCATCAAAAAAGAAAGCCCCGCCCGCAGCGGGGCCGGAACGACATCTGAATTTGCGGCCCGCTATTTGAGATGCTCGACGAACCAGTCCCGCGCCAGTGCCGCGCCCTGTTGGTAGCGTTCGCGGTAGATGCCGTAGTGGGTGATGCCCGGTTCGATGTGATACTTCGCAGGCACGCGATCTTTGACCTTCTCGTACACGAGCCCGCCGTGCTTCTTGATGTCGAACAACTCCTCTTTCTCGGCGTCGATGATCAAGATGGGGACCGAGAGTTGGTCGGAGAAATCGACCGGGCGGTACTTGATGAACTTGCTCATGTACGGCGTGCCGCGCAATCCCTCGGCCACGTCTTCCCCTTGTGGGACCGGCGGCAGTTCGCCCCGCGCGCGCTTCGTGCGGGCTTCGGTGAACGTCTTGAGCATTTCCGGCGTGAGGTTCGTTTGACCGTCCACCGCGCCGACTTGGCTGACGAGGCACTTCACCCGCGAATCGTGCGTCGCCGTCCACAGCACCAACCCACCACCGAAGCTCGTGCCCCAAAGGCCGATCTTGTCGGTATCAATTCCCGGTTCGCCCACGAGCCAATCGAGCGCGGACTGAATGTCCTCAAGTTCATCGAACGGGTCCACGACTTCGCGGATCATCTGCACCTCGACGCTCGCGTGGCCATTCGCGTCCGGCTTGGGCGCCGTGCCCACCAACACCATCCGGCTGTCGCTCTCGCCCCATCCGCGGTAGTCGAACGTCAACACCCGGAATCCCGCGGCCGCGAAGAAGGGACCGTAGGTAGAGTTAAGGTGCTGCTTGACGCCGCCCCAACCGTGACACAACACAATCGCCGGAAGCTTCTCATCGGCTTTGTCCTTCGGCCAGAACAAGTTGCCCGCCAGCTTCGTCCCGTCGCTCCAAATCTCGACGGCCTTGCCGTCCACGTTCTCGGGCAGCCGTCCCTGTTGCGCCTTCGCGGGTACTACGACCGCAAACGCCAACAACATCGACAACGTCCCGCGCAACATAAACCTCTTCATTTGCAACTCCTTTTCTCAACCCCGCGACAATAACCCTGTTTGGGCTTCTGGTCAATAGGACGCCTTTGCGCGCCATGCTCAAATAGCACTATCATGGTGGGCCGCAGTTGGTGGGAATATCCATTGTCCGCCGCTCGTTTATCCGTAGTATCATCAACCCGCCCAGGCGCGGGCAGTTCCCAGCACCCACGAGGAGAATTTCGCATGCCGCCGACATACGATCCGAAAGCCGTTCAGCCCATGGTCGAGGAACTCACCCAGATCGGTGTCGAATCGCTTACTAGCGCCGCCGCCGTGGACGCCTTCCTCGCCCGCCCAGGCACCGCGCTTCTTGTCGTCAATTCCGTATGCGGATGCGCCGCTGGAAATTGCCGCCCAGGTGTTGGTCTCGCGCTCCAACACGAGAAAATCCCGACCCACCTCGGCACCGTCTTCGCCGGCATGGACGTCGAGGCCGTCAATCGAGCCCGCGAACTGATGGTGGGCGTTGCGCCGTCCTCGCCGTGCATCGCCATGTTTGACGACGGCAAGATGGCCGGCATTCTCGAACGACGCCACATCGAGCGAATGACCGCAGTCGACATCGCCAATACCCTGACCAAAGCGTTCGACGAAAAATGTGATCGCGAAGGCCCCTCGGTCCCACGGGAAGTCTTCGAGGGAAACGATCAGGTCAAAGCCTGCGGCTCGCGGATTCCCCTCTACTCCGCGAATTAGGACCTCGTACCACCGGCATCCTGCCGGCAACGGTTACGAGTACCGCGCGTCGGGATGGAACGACACAAGCGCCGCGGTACATCCCGTGGGAAAAAACTCTCCGGCGTCGGTCACTTGCACGCCGATGTTCTTCCTCGCCTCAAGCAATTTGTGGATGAGCTTGTTGTTCTCCGTGTTGGAAATCGCGGGATAGCCGGGCGACCAACGCGTCCCGCGTGTCGTGCCGTTTAGACCGACCGCATGCCGCAGCGTCCCGTGCACGTAGTCGGCCATGTCCTCCGCGAGACGATCCGACAGACCTTGCAGGAACAGCGCGGACTCCGAATCGCCGTCTTTCTTGAAGCGCGCCAGTTGCGCGTCGATTTGCGGGCCGGTCGAGCTGATTTGCAATCCGACCGCATCGAGTTTCCCTAGCTCCTTCGGGAAAAAATACTGCGCCGAACAGACCGTGTCTTCCTTGCCCGCGCCGATGACCACGTCGAAGTCGAACCGGCAGAGTTCCTTCGCCGGATCGTCGATGTCCAACACGACGACGTCGTTGCCCTCGGAGCGGCACGGAAACACGGCTCGGACCGCCTGCGGCTCGAGCCACCCCTCGCGCCCGGAGCGTTCTGTCCATTCGACGAACAGGCGCTCGAGTTCCTCCGGCGTCGTCCCTTGCTTCGTCCGCGTACCCGTACCTCCGAACTTCCAATTCAGCGAGAAGAGCGTGCGCTTGTCGATCCGATCGCGAAACTCCACGAGCGGCACGCGCAGGACTTCCGGCTTGAGCCAAGGCCGCGGCGCAAGCATGTGGGCCTCGAAACTGATCGCGCGGCGCGGCAATGTCCGAATCAATTCTTCGTCTTCGTGTTTCTTCCGCTCCGCGCGTTCGTAGCGCGAGGACAATTTGCGCCGGTTTGCGTCGAACAACGCGCCCGCGTCTTTGGTCCCGACCAACTCGTTCATCACGTTGACGCCGTCCATCGCCGTCGGGCAATAGAAGACGTTGCCACGCATGTGGTCCACGTCCGCGTCGCCCGCGAGCGCGACGTAGGCCGCGTGGCGATCGTTCACGGGCGCGCCGCCGATGAGCACACAGGTGCTCTCTAGTCCCTGCTCCTTCATCATTTTCGAGACCGTGATCATGTGGTTCGACGTCTGCACCAATAGTGCGGACATGCCGATCGCGTCGGCGCGGTACTCCTTCGCCGCGTCGATATAACCTTGCAACGGCGTCATCACGCCCAAATCAATCACGCGATACCCATAGTTCTCGAACAGCGTCTTCGCGAGGTCTTTGCCGATCGAGTGTACGTCTTGGTACACCGTGCCGATCACAATCGTGCCCTTGTATTCGATCTTCGTGTGGATGTCGATGCCCGCCTTGACCTTCATGTACTCCTCGAGGAAACCCATCACGTGCTTCATCACGTCCGCCGATTTGAGCAAATGCGGCAGCGAGACTTCCCCTCGCGCGAAGCCGTCTCCGAGTTCCTTCATCGCGGCCATGAGATGCTTGTTGATGAACTCGAGCGGCTCATGCGTCTTGATGGCCTCGGCGGCTTGCAGCACGATCGTGTCTGCATACGCATACGCATGGCCTGAAACCTCGACCGCGCCCGAGACGCGCTCTTTGTACCCGTCGACGATCTTTTGGCAAATGGCCTTCTCGAGCGGCAGGTCGTCGTAGTTCGTGCGCTTCACGACCACGTTGCCCTTCTTCGCCTCGGCGATGCGCTCGAGTTCCTCGAAGGCGTCCAAATCGCGCTCGAGAATCGCGCGCAGCGCAAGGCCGTAATCGTGCGGGGTGAGATCGCGCGCGAAGACGTAGTGGTTCGGATTCACGATCGCCGCGTCAAGCCCGCGTTTGCGCGCCTCATCGAGCCAGACCGACGTCAGGACTTTCCTCATGTACGGCTTCTTAGCGAGGCCGTTCGTGAGGTTCCCGACGCCGCAGGACGTTTTGAGATCGGGATGAATCGCTTTGATCAGCGGAATCGCCTCGAGCGACTCAAGCGCGAAGTTCATCCCCAGCGTCGACTCCGCTCCGAGCGGAAACACGTTCATATCAATGAAAATACGCCCCGGTGTAACGCCGAATCGGCCCGCCAACTCGACGATCTGCTTCGCGACGGCCGCCTTCTTCTCGCGCGTCGCCGCGGGACCTTCTTGGCTCGCGCACAGCGCGATGTACAGCGGGCAGTGGTCGTGCGTGGCCTTGATCACGGCCTCGATTTTGGACACGCCCGGCTCCACCTCTTCGAGTGACATCGAATTGATCAGCGGGCGGCCCGGATATACCTTTATGGCCTCGCGCAACGTCTCAACGGAAAATGAATCGATGCACATCGCGCCGGAGAAATCGGTCGTCTGCGCGTGAATAACGGCCTTGAGCGTCTCGGTCGTATCGACGAGGTTCGAGTCCATGCACACGTCGATGACTTTGAGACCGAGGCTGTTGATTTGTTCTTCGACGACTTCCTCGAGAACGTCTTGATCGATGCCGCCCTCGCGTTCAACCGCATCACGGACGACGGCCGATCCGCGCACGTTCAGCCGCTCGCCGATCATGATCAGCGTCTTCTCGCTGTCGAGCAGCACCGCCTCCTGCGGGCCGGAGAGATAGAGTCCCCTGTCGGGGATGCGCTGTTTCGGCGTGAGACCGCGCACGGCATCGGCAATCGCGCGGATGTGCTCCGGACTCGTCCCGCAACAACCGCCGACGATGTTCACCCCGAACTCTTCGACGAACCGGCGCTGGAATTGCGCAATGGTTTCGGGCGTGGTCTTGAACACCGTGCGGCCGTTTTCCGACACGGGCAGCCCTGCGTTCGGGATGACCGATATCGGCAGATGGCAATAGCGCGCGATCTTTTCGACCGTCTTGACCATCAGGTCCGCGCCGATGCTGCAATTGATCCCGAACGTATCGATGCCGATTCCTTCGAGCGTGACGAGCGCGGCATGGATGTCCGTGTTGAAGATTTGCATCTTCGAAAACTGGTCGACCGTCACCTGCGCCATGATCGGCAGCCGCACACCGCGTTCGGCCATCGCGCGAAGCGCCCCGGCAACGCCCGCCTTCACCTCGAGCACGTCCTGCTGCGTCTCGAACAGGACCACGTCCGCGCCGCCATCGATCAGGCCCAGCGTCTGCGCGCGGAAGTTCTCGGCCATCTCATCCCACGTCGAGGTGCGCAACGTCGCGTCGGTGCTCGAAAGGACCCGGTTCGACGGGCCTACCGAACCGATGACGAACAGCGGCCGGCCGTCGTAGTCCGCCCCAGCGCGGTATCGTTCCCGCGCGCGGCAGCCGAGTTGCGCGCCGCGCTTGCTCAGTTCATACGCGATGGATTCGTGCGACGCCACGCGGATATCAAACCCTTCGGGAAGGCCGCCGAAGCGCGCGATGTCCATTTTCGAAAAGTCGTACTCGGCCAACCGGAAAGTCGACGCGCCAAAAGTATTCGTCTCGACCGCATGCGCCCCCGCGCGATAGTACGCGAGGTGGATATTCTCGACCGCCTCCGGACGCGAAAATGACAGCAGATCGCCGCACATCTTGTAATCGGCGCCGCCGTAATCCAGATCCTCCAGATCAAGCGCCTGGGTCATAGTGCCCATCGCGCCGTCCAGAACGACAACCTGGCTCTTTATCGCTTCAAGAAACTTCAACGAAACTACCTCGATAGTTGGAGCCGCCGTCCCTGACACCAAGTGCGTGTGGGGCAGCCGCCCTCGGCTGCCGGCTCCCGGCCCTGAACCGTTCTTTCATTCGTTATGGGTGCACCTACGGGGTATGACGGCTGCTCCAAGGGCGTACTGAACCAGCCCTAGATCATACGCGCCAATGCCCATTTCCGGCAATAAACGCAGGGCTATCCACTGATAAGTCCCAAATAGGGATGACCGAGTTACCTCGAGGCTATTCGGCTGTGCGACGAGCCGCCAGCGCCACAAACACCCACCCGAGAATCATCGCCAAGCCGCCGAACGGCGTAATCGCGCCGAGCCACTTTTGGCCCGTGAGCGCCAGAACATAAAGCGACCCAGAGAATACGGCGATACCGATGAGCCATCCCCAGCAGGCGCGATTCGCCCACGGTGAGCGCCAGATGCGTTCCGGGGCCAGCGCGAGCGCAAACAACGCGAGTACGTGGTAGAACTGATAGCGGACGCCGACTTCATACGTATGAAGCATGTCCTCCGACAGCCGCGACTCCAGCCCATGCGCGCCGAACGCGCCCAGAATGGCGGCTGCCGCGCCAAGAATCCCGGAGAGCATGAGCCAGCTACGTTGAGTCATGGGTTGTAGTGTAGCCGAAGCGCGTGCGTTGGCCAATATTCCACTCGTCATCGTGCTCGTCATTCGTCATCGTCATCGAACTTTCCAGGTGGAAGCCCGCAATCGCGACAACTCGAAATCTCGGATCGAAATTGCGCACGCCCCCGTAGTTTGATAGGATTTCTCTCCTCGCATTCGGGGCGACTAGCTCAGTTGGTTAGAGCGCCGCCTTCACACGGCGGAGGTCAGAGGTTCGAGCCCTCTGTCGCCCACCATTTTCCCCATCGCGATCCGGCTACTGCCGCAATTCGCGCGCGCTTACCGAATAATAGTTCCGCCCGTTCGCGCTCGTTTGACCTTCCGCCAACTTCGTGAGCGCATCCGCCTTGAGCGCCTTCACCGCCGGAGTCTCATACTCCAACGCGAGCAACATATCCGCTAGCTCCGCCGCCCATTGCACGTCACCGCTCGCCAACGCCGCGCGCGCCGATTCCAGTAGCTTGTCCGGCCCGCCCGCCAAGTGCGCGATGCGCTCCGCCCGCGCCCGCGGCGTAAGCGGAAACAAGTTCGTTGCGTTCCCGTCGAACCAGCCCAAGTACCCATTGAAAATGTTGCGTACCGACCACGCGACCGTCCCGTAAAACTCCTGCAAATATGGTTTCGACGCCAACTCCGCGGGCAGATGAATCGTCTGAGCCAACTCGTCCGGCGTCTTCCCCTGATTGATTCCCTTGACCGTCTCGTCATGCACGAAGCGGATCGCGTCGCGGTAGTTCGAAAGCGTCTCCCGGATGACCTCCGCTCCCGCCAACGGCCGCGTGTGGCTCGGCACGAGATACTCCGGCCCCTCCGCAATCATTTTATCGACGCTGTCGGCCCATTTGCACACGTCGCGGTAGGACGTTCCCCGAATCGCGTACAAATTCGGGAACGACTTGTAGTAGTTGTCCCCGCACATCAGCACCTTCTTCTCCGGAAGCCAAACGTATATCTGGTCGTCCGTCTCCCCCGGTTGATGCATGAGATCGAACTTGATTCCCGCCACTTCGTACGAGGCGTGGTCGGTATCGAGCGTCTTCGTGGGCGGCATGAATTCTGCCGTCAGGTCCGCCGTGTTCGGCACGAGCCGTGGCCCGATCCCGCAATTCATGAATACGTCCGGTGGCAATCCCACGCCGAATTGCCGCATGGCGCGCCGGGTCTCGATCGCGCGCAATTCGTTGTACCGTCCCTCCACCTCCCCAAGCGTCGTCGCGTGCGCGTACACCTCGACGTCCCGCGCGCCGCCCGCCATCGTCCGCGCCCCGCCGATATGGTCCGCGTGATAATGCGTGTAAATGATCGCCTTCACCGGCTTCGTCGTGATCTTGTCGAATTCCGCCCGCGCCAATTTCGCCGTCACCGGGCCCTCCATCGTGTCCACGATGATGACCCCGTCGTCGCCCTCGATCAGGATCGAGTTCGCAAGCCCGTAACCGATCGCCACGTACACGCCATCCGTGACCTCAACGACCCCCTGCGCGAACTCCGCCGTGTGCGCGGCGAGTTTCTCCGAGGGTGACTGCGCGTACGCCGCCGATATCGTCATGGCGACCAGGAACGTGGCAAACAATCTCATCGCTTCTTCTCCCCAATTGAATCGAGACACTCTAATCTTCGGCCCGAACAAAGAAAAGCCGCGGCGGAAAGGCCCGCCGCGGCAATACCATCACACTGATTCGCGTTGGTTCTTACACGCCCTTGACTTCGACAACCGCGCCGACCGCCTCGAGCTGCGCCTTGATCTTGTCGGCTTCCGCCTTGTCGACACCTTCCTTCAGCGGCTTCGGCGCGCCGTCCACGAGGTCCTTGGCTTCCTTCAGCCCGAGGCCCGTGATCACGCGCACTTCCTTGATCACCGGGATTTTTTGGCTTCCCACTTCCTTCAGAATGACGTTGAACGACGTCGACTCTTCCGCCACCTCGCCGCCGCCAGCGCCCGCGCCCGGCATCATCATCATGCCGCCCATCATCGGGGCGGCCGCCTCGACGCCGAACTTCTCTTCCGCCGCCTTGATCAACTCGCTCAACTCGAGCACCGTCAACCCCGCGACCTGGTCCAAAATTCCTGAAATCTTCTCCGACATGCTATTGCTCCTTGGTAATGTATCGTTAACGGCACGCGCTTACGTTGCGCCGCCTTGTTCTTCTTTTTGTTTCTTCACCTGGTCCAACACGTTGACGAAATTCCGCGGCAACGCCTCGAGCGTGCCCAGGAACTTGCGAATCGGCGCGGCGAACACGCCCACCAACTGCGCGAGAAGCACTTCGCGCGACGGTAGTTCCGCCAGCGCCTGCAATTGATCGCTTGTGATGGCGGTCCCGTCGAGGATGCCGCCGCGCATTGCGACCTTGTTCACTTCCTTCGAGAATTCCTTGAGTACCTTCGCGGGCGCGGCCGGGTCTTTGCAAAACGCCCACGCCGTCGGGCCTTCCATGAATTTGGCCACCGCGCCCAAACCGCGTTCATCCAGCGCGCGCTTGGCAAGCGTGTTTTTGTACACGCGAAACGTTACGCCCTTCTCGCGCAGCCGCGCTCGCAGCCGCGTCACTTGCTCCACGGTGATGCCCTGGTACTGCGTTGCGATGGCGATTTGCGCGCCATCCAATTCCTCTCGAAAACTCTGTACCGACGCCTCTTTTTCCGTTTTCTTCATTTGCTTCACCCCCTTCCCGATTGATTTGACCGGGGCCAAATGGCCCTGCCCCTCTCCCGTATCCAGCGCCGGGGCGAAAAAAAATCGTCCCGCCGTGTCGAAAGGCACGGCGGGACGAAAAGATTCAAACAAATCGTTTACAATCGTCTCGCACCGCGGTCTGCGCAGGCTGAAGTTATTAAGGCCCAAGGGCCGCCGACGGTCTCCGACACGCAGAGAGACAGGTAAAATACCAAATTCCTGGGCCGCGTGCAATTCTTTCGCTCAACATCAATCGATCCCCGCAATTCCTCCGCCGTGCTGTCATCTGGCATTTGCCTGGCGCGTTAAGTTAACGTATGGGAAAACCGCACCACACACCGCTAGGAGGTATTTGGAAATGAGACCACTTCGATTCCGCATCGCGTTCACGACATTGGTTCTTGCGATGGCACTATCCGCCTGTAAGCCCGCCGAGGAGGCAAAGCCCGCAACGCCGCCCGCCAAAGCCGCCCCGAAGGCGGAGAAGGCCGCGGACCGGCCCGCTCCCTCAATCACCACGGGCACGCCGCCCTCAATCCAGATTCCGGCGACCAAACCCGAAACGGCCGCCCCGCCGGCCGCTGCCCCCGAGACGCCTCCCGGTGAGCCCAAAGCCGAGCCCACAGCCGAAACAGCTCAAACGACTACAACGGACAAACCCGACTTGTCGAACCTGTCGGTAGACATGAAGAAGAACCTGGGCATCAAAGAGGACAACTAGTGCTTACTTGCATAAGTTAACTAAAGTATTTTTAAGTTGGGACCCCTTGACTTCACGCTTTCGCCAGCCGAAAGGTTTGGCGCTCATGCTATATGCTTCAATGTACGCCTCAATCGCCTGACGCAACTGTTCCGTGCTCGTGAAGCTCGCGCCGCGCAGCGCTTTGCGGGTGAAGATGCCAAACCAAATTTCGACCTGGTTGAGCCAACTGGCGCAAGTTGGGGTGAAATGAAAGAACACGTTGGGATGTGCGGCCAGCCATTCTCCGTTCTTTTTATGGCTGGAATAGTTGTCCAAAATGACGTGGATGTCCCGCTCGGGAGGCAACTCCGCTACGACCTCGTCCATAAAAGCGAGGAAATCCACGCGCTTCTTTTGATGGGTCGTCTTGCCACGAATGGCCCCGGTGGCGACCTCAAGCGCGGCAAACAAATTAAGCGTTCCGTGGCGTTTGTAGGTGCTCTTAAATCCACGGACGATCTTGCCGTTGCTGGTTTGCACGTATCCGTGCGTTCGTTCCAGCGCTTGGATGCTCGGCTTCTCATCGACCGAGATGACCAATGCGTTTTCCGGCGGATTCAAATACAGGCCAACAATGTCCGCCGCCTTGGCCGCAAACTCCGGATCGGTGCTCACGCACCAACTGCGCCGCCGGCTTAGACCGATGCCTTCCTTGCGCAAAACGCGCCATACTGCATCGTCCGACGCGTTCAGGGCCTTGGCAAGTGCAGGCCCGTCCCAACTCGCTTGTCCGCGCGGCGGCGGTCCTTCCAGCAATTTCAAAACGCGAGTACGAAACTCCGCTCCATACCTCACCGGCTTACCCGAGCGCGGCCGATCCTTCAGCCCAGCAATTCCA
>CAYXRK010000122.1:0-14031 GCA_964467615.1 uncultured Nitrospirales bacterium
AGGCCTGGGAGATGCCGTGCGGTCCGCCCCGCATCATGGCAATCGTCACCGCGAACAACGCGCCCCAAACCGCAACTGCAAATGCGAACCGCAAATCCGTAAACTCTCCAGTGCGCCGGGAGAAAATGAAGGCGCTCCCGAGGAGAAAAACGGCAATCGGAAGCACATGCCAGGGTATTTCCGTGGCATACGAAGCGGCGTTCAGGCTTCGCGAGGCCATCGCCAGGAGGGTGAGAATCGCCGTCACTGTCATCGCGGCAAAGTAGCCAATCCGCTCGCCGCGCTTGACTGGTCCCGAACGAACTCGGATCGCGATCGCTGCTACGATGCACACCAGCACGACGGTCCCCAACGTGACGAACGAGCTAAACGACAAGTCGGCCCCGGCGTAAAAGGGAGTGGGACTGACGTAAATGGGTTCGATTCCGGTGACCCAGAGGACTATCATCACGAAGTAATAAAGTCCGAGCATTGCCGCGAACTTAATGAAGAGTCTGGGCGCGGATGTAGGTAAGGTCACCATCGTCGGGGGAAATCGCGTCTCTGCTCTTGAAGCTCAGGAACTTTCCGGTTTCGTAGGGGATCATACACCGAAACACCACAATGTGTGGTATGGTTTTCGTTATATGACCGCTGCATGTTGAATTATCCGGCGTCCACCGCTACTATGCTACCGTGGTTTCGCATCGTTCCATGAAAAGCCTCTACGACCGGTATTGGTCGGCCATTCGAGGCCGCAATCGCCTCAAGCGTGCTGTGCTCGCGTCGTTTGCTTTGCACCTCGTAGGGGTGTTGGCGTTCGCGTACGCCCCCAAGGCGAGGACCCCAAAAGCCATTCCAATCTCGTTTGCCGTGGATTTGGCCGCGCCGCCGCAGCCCGGGCCCATAGCGGACGAGCCGCCCAAGCCTGCCGCGACCGCCCCAGCCCCACAGGTTACACCGCCCGAGCCCGAGCCTGAAAAGCCGAAGGAGAAACCGAAGCCAGAACCGGAAAAAAAGGAACCGGAGCCGAAGAAGGAGCAGGTGGCGAAAAAGCCGGAGCCCAAACCAGAGCCGAAGAAAGAGACGCCGCCGAAAAAGCCGAGTCCGCCGAAGAAGGAGATCGTCGCCAAGAACGAGCAGCCTGAGAGCAACACGGGCGTAAGTTCAAGACAAGAACTTCCGACGATGTTGAGCGCGTGGGCGCGCTCGTTGCAGCGGAAGGTGGAAAGGTTTTGGGCCGTGCCGGGGGGCATTAAGGTCACGAAGGAAGGCGAAGAAGCGCTGGTGTCGTTTTGGGTGAGCAGGGACGGGAACCTGATCGGTCAACCCGAGATTCTAGAACCGGGACCGGATCGGGCGCTGGCGGATTCGGGCGTCCGGGCGGTCCTCGCGGCCGCGCCGTTTCCGCCCTTCCCGCCGGACTACAAAGAATCGGAACAGTTCGTCATCTACGGCTTCAGCGCCATGCGATGACGACAACATGTTTCACATCGGAAATGGGGGTATGACGTGAAGAAGAAAGCATTGAATTTTGTTGCGGCGGCGTTGGCCTTTGGGGCCTTTTGCGTTCCTGCGGTGCACGGTCAGATCCGAATCGACTCGTCGCAAAGTTTAGGTCAACGAATACCGATCGCGGTGCCACCCTTCGCGACGGACGCCTACGCCGAGGCGTTCAGCCGGGAATTGGCCTTGGTCATTAGCGAAGACCTCGCGTTCTCAGGCCTGTTCAACATCGTCCCCGAGACGCAGTATGCCAAGGGTTTCGCGGGCTTTCCGAACGATCCGGCACGGATCGAGTTCGAGACCTGGCGAAGCACGCCCGCCGAACATTTGGTCTATGCCTACGTCGCCACGCAGGGCGAGCAGCTCGTCGCTGAATGCAGGCTGTTCGACGTACTCACGTCGCAGCAGGTCATCGGCAAACGACTCGTATCCGAGAAAAAATGGTCGCGGTTGTTGGCGCACCAATTCGCCGACGAGATTATCCGGTTCTTGACGGGCGTGCCGGGGGCGGCCTCGAGCGAGATTTGTTTCAGCGCGGGCGAATCGGGCAAGAAGGAAATTTACATCGCGGACTATGACGGCGGATCTGTGACGCAGGTCACTAGACACGGTTCGATTTCCATCAAACCGAAGCTCTCGCCGGACGGAAAACGCATCGCGTACATGAGCTACAAGGACCGCTTCCCGTTTCTCTACGTGTACGACCGGGCCACCGGCGTATCGACCCCCCTCTCCAAACGCTCCGGTCTGAACCACGCACCCGCGTGGTCGCCGGACGGCTCGAAAATCGCATTGTGTCTTTCGAAGGACGGCAACACCGAGATTTATCTCAAGAACCCGGACGGCACGGGCGAGCAACGCCTCACGAACAACAACGCGAGCGACACCTCGCCGGCATTTTCTCCCGATGGCCGCAACATCGCGTTCGTGTCGGACAGGTTCGGCAGTCCGCAAATCATGGCCATGGACACCAGTGGCTCGAACGACCGGCGAATTTCGTTCCAAGGCGGCAACAGCTACGACCCCGCGTGGTCGCCGGACGGCAAATACATCGCCTATGTCGCGGAGAAATCGGGCGAAGGGCTGGAGATCTATGTGATGAACGCCGACGGAAGCAATCCAATTCGCGTGACCAACTCCTCGGGCAGCAACGAATCGCCGAGTTGGTCGCCGGACTCGCGCCACGTCGCGTTCTCATCAAGCCGGGATGGAGGCGCCCGCGTGTACGTCGTCACGCTCGAAACCGGAGAGGAGCGCCCGATCAAGCGCCTCACGAACATGCGCGTCGAGGGGCCGTCGTGGGGGCCGAGACGGCAGTAGCTGTACTTAGAAAAGGGGGATTTCCTGCGGTCCGGAAACGACTTGACGTCTTGACGTTGTAGCGTCATAATGATTTTGGAGCCTCGTAACATGCCAAATTCAACGTCCCGTTCGACCATTTATTTTGATTCAGAATTACACCGTGCGTTGCGCGTAAAAGCGGCGCACTCACGGCGTTCGGTTTCCGAGTTGGTGAACGACGCAGTGCGCGCGGCGCTGTTAGAGGATGAGGCCGACCTCAATGCTTTTGAGGAGAGGGCAGGCGATCCGTTGATCAGTTACGAAGAACTTCTCAAAGACCTCAAGCGGCATGGGAAGTTATAAACTCGTCGTTCGAAAGACCGTTGCAAAAGATCTGCGCGGTATTCCCAACCGCGACGTGAAGCGCATTGTCGCCTGCTTTGATGCCATTGCGGAGAATCCTCGCCGCCGCGACTTCGAGAAATTGTCTGGGCTCGATCGTTATCGAGCGCGCGTCGGCGTGTATCGAATTATCTACGAAATACACGACGTCGAGGTGGTCGTCGTGATCGTGAAGGTGGGGCACCGTAGGGAGGTGTATCGCAGCAATTAGCCCAACTTCGGCCGTTATCGCTGCAAGTAGTTGTTCTTTGTAGGCGGGGGTGGAAAAGTCTCGACTACATCTTGCGGATTTCGAGGCGTTGGGGCAGGGCGAATCCGAGTCGCTAGAGCGAGATGGCGTGGGGCGGGCGATCTCGCCGCGCTGCACGACATGAATTCGCTCGCGCCGTCCTGAGGTAAGGGAAATTGGTGGCTGTCTCTTTTTCACTATTTTCACCAATTTTTCCGATCGAAGGCCATCCTCTCCAATTCCGTAAAGACTTGCCTGATTTTGTTCCATTTTGGAGCGAAAACCTCCCTGGAGAAACAACCCTCTCCGCATTTTCGAGTTTTTGGTGAGCAAAACTGCGGTGTGTGTCAAGTAATTTCTGTTCAACGACGACTCGTTCCCAGGCGCGCCCGTAGAAATCCTTTTACGTAGAAATCCTTTTACGGCGAGAATGAGGCCGACAGGAGCGTTTTTGGCGGGCCGGGTCGTTGATACGCTTTGACTTAGCATTGGTTGATGCTCCTTTTTGGTCCGATTTTGGTCGTTCAAACTCCGTTCAAGTGCGTGAATTTGCCCTCCGAACTCCCGAAAAGTCACCGAAAACTCCAAACATGGGAACGCTCTTCGATGCAGGCCGCTCGTAGGGCGGAAGGGAGCGTCGGGCACGGAAATCCGGACACAACTCTCCCCATATATATAGTCCAAGTCTGTTGACCTATTTTTTTGAAAAAGGGCCGGTTTTAGGGGCTGGAATCGATGTTTACGTGGGGGGCGGGGGCGGCGTTGTGGCCGGAGGCGGCGGCGAATTACACTTTGAGCGTTGCGACGTGCGTCGGGCCCCTACATGCTCAGGGACCGCTACTGCGTCGCTACACGGTTTTCCGTGTCTGAACGGTATGCGATCGAGGAGGGGGGTACATTTTGGAAACGACACTTCAGTGGCCGAAGAAATTGCGGGAGTTGCAGAGCAACCATTTCGATTCGACGGTGTGGAACGATTTTACGTTCCGCGACGACGACATCGTAATCGGAACGTATGCCAAGGCCGGGACAACCTGGACGCAGCAAATCGTGTCCCAGTTAATCTTCAACGGCGAGGAAGGGCTGAACGTGGGGGATATGTCGCCGTGGATCGACATGCGCGTCCCGCCGAAGGAGGAGAAACTCGCGGCCGTGGAAGCGCAGCGACATCGGCGCTTCGTGAAGACCCATCTGCCCGTCGACGCGCTGGTGTTCTCGCCCAAGGCGAAGTACATCTACATCGCGCGGGACGGCCGGGACGTCCTCTGGAGCATGTATCACCACCACGCGAACGGCAACGAGGAATTCTACAAGGCGTTGAACGAGACGCCGGGGCTCGTGGGACCGCCCATGCCGCCGTGTGACGTGCCCGTGCTTGAATATTTTCGGCGCTGGCTCGCACAGGACGGGTATCCCTGGTGGTCGTTTTGGGAAAACGTTGGTACGTGGTGGGACATTCGCGATCTCCCAAACGTCATGCTCATCCATTTCGCCAACTTGCGCAACGACCTCGCCAGCGAGATGCGCGCCATTGCCGGGTTCCTGGAAATACCCCTCGACGAGACCCGGTGGGAGGCCATCGTCGAGCATTGCACCTTCGACTACATGAAGAGCCACGCCGAACTCGTCGCTCCGCTGGGCGGCGCCGTCTGGGAAGGCGGCGCGAAAACATTCATCAATAAAGGGACCAACGGACGCTGGCGCGACGTCCTCACGGAGGCTGACATCGAGCGGTATGAGCGCACGACGATTGATCAACTTGGTGAGGACTGCGCCCACTGGCTCGCGACCGGGGAAATGCGCTGACTTCGTGCCTGGCGAACAGGCGATCGTTTCATCTTGGACGTGATTCGTAGTTGCCGTGCGTGTGGTCGTTGAGGGGCTTTCAACGTGAAGTTGCCAAATGCCGAACGGGCAGTGATACGGATCGAGAAATTACGAGACTATTGTCTGAGTTCGGAGCATAAAAAGGGAGCGCATAAGGCGCGGGTCTTTCGGGCGGCCTTGGACTTGAGCGCCCATGACGCCGAGCGACTGCGTGGTATGCTTCTTGACGGTCTTGTTGAATCCGAGGTTGTCGCGTCGAGATCGATAGGATTCGGCATTTTGTATACCGTGGACATTGACGTGTCGCATGGCGGGCGGGCGGCCAGAGTCAGGACCGCGTGGCTGATTGAAACCAGCGAGGTCATTCCGCGTTTGGTAAGTTGTTACGTGAAGCAGGAGGCGGAGCCGTGATACCAGAAGTCAAGCTGTTTGATCTCGTCGCGCTGCTTCGCGACTTGCCGGGAACGGCGTTGGTTGCCGGGAATGTCGGCACTATCGTGGAAGTGCTGAGCGATGGCGACGCCTATCTTGTCGAGTTTGGCGGCGCTTCCGGTGAAACGTTTGCAATCGAGCCGTTGCGGCCGCAGGATTTTCTCGTACTTCGGTACGAACCGCAATCCGCAAACGTGTCGGGATAAATTTGGGACAGCCAAAGACGACGGAGCCCTAACGAGATCGAAATAAGGCGCTTAGCATGAGCGTTCCGAATCAACAATTCGACAGCCCCTTCGCCCTTGGCAATCCGAACGATCCGATCCTTCTCAGCGAAGAGCACGTAACTCTGGCGACTTACATTGGATGGTTTGTGGGAACCGGCGGGGCTAGTATCAAGTTTTTGCCAAGACCTCGGGTGGAAATAAGCGCCTCATTCCCCGACATTGTCGTTCCATTCGCCGGAAGCCCGAACCAGATTCTGGGACTTGGACTTCCAGATCGCGGTCTTGAGGTTCCGGGGTTCTCTGTTTCATCTCAATTTCACCGCCATAGAGCCGGTTCCAGTTCGGCCGTGACATGGCTACTCTCCCCGAGCGCGTTGGTTGTCGATGGAAACTCGACTACAAATGTGTCGAGCGCCATCTTTCACCTTGTCAACTTCGTGGACTTTACGTCGCCGACGGCAAACTCCGAACGCGCCGGGAACACAGACTATCGGATAAACCACTTGCTAATGTCGTGGAAGGACTTCGTTGTTCAGGTTCGATCACTACCAACCACAAACGCCTCTATGAAGACCCTGCACGAACAGGGCGGCTTCGCGATTACCCACCTGGGTAGGATCACCGACAAGGCGGGCGGAACCTTTTTAGCATCGGAGATTGAGGATCTTTTGGAGGGACTACGATTCTTTTTCTCGTTTGTCCGAGGCGCTTGGGTATCAGCGGTTCTTCCGGTCGGATTCGACCAGAACGGCATTCGTGTCTGGGAATATTGGAATTCTCCTAATGGAGAACCTTATGCCGACGTACATTCCTGGTTCGATCCGACGCGTGCATATTACCTCGAGAACCTATTTCCTGCCTTCATGAATTTTTGGACCGACGCCAATTGGAAGCCGGCGATACGCGAGGCGATCTACTGGTACCTAAATAGCAATTACTCACCGCGAGGTATCGATGCAGGACTTATTCTCACCCAAACCGCAATCGAAAGACTCTGTTTTGCGTACACAGTAGAAAATGGCAGGTTTCTGTCGCGGGATGGTTTTCAGAGATTGTCGGTGGCGGATCGTCTTCGTGTCCTCTACGCGAGTCTCGGCATTCCGCAAGATCTTCCGGCATCGCCGAGTGAACTTAGAAGACTAGCCGGTAAACACAACTGGGCCGACGCGCCGCAAGCACTAATGGAAATGCGGAATGCACAGGTGCACCCCCAGGAGAAAAGGAGGGGCCAGTTTGATAAAGCCTTGTATGAGGCTTGGAACCTCGGCCTTTGGTACGTTGAGATGGTGTTGTTACGTCTTTTTGGGCACAACGGTACTTACGTGAATCGTCTACCTCCACCAATGAGGTTCGCGTGGGTGCAGCCAGTTCCTTGGAAGGCGTAATTACGTCTTCAGCAGATCCGCGATCCAACCGAATTGCGATCTGCAGGACCGCTGCTACTAATGGCCTCAGAGAAAATAGGAGACAGCGGAGCTGGCGAAGAACCCCCAATCGCGAGACGAACCTATCGAGCTGAATCAGCTTACGTATGATTCGCTGGGCATTTTGAAGGGCCGTGGCCGCAGTTCACGGTTCGACAGGCACACCACGAACGGAACTGGGGATTTTTCACCAGTTCCGCTGTCCCTATTTTCCCAATGATGAACGCCGCTGGCGGAAAGAACGAAAACGACCATGAACCCTGAACAAAGAGAACAACTAATGTCCGAAGCGACAGCTATTTCTAAAGGTATCGCCAACGTAAAAGATATTGCCGAGAAGAAGCGCATGCATTCCAGGTATGAGGAAATACGAAACATTTTGAACGACGACAAACCGTCGACGACTTCCATTCCAAACGCTGCGTCAACGGATGAAGAGATTGCGAAAGCATCCAAACTTTCTTCGAAGCCTATTTTTACGATTTCTTCGCTGGGAGCTTTGTTGATGCTCATCGGCGCTATCGGGGTATGTCGCTATTGGTTATTTTTTGATGTTTCGATTCAGTCTGGTATTGAACCAGGATTTGGGATTGTTGGGAATGAACGGGTTGTGAATCTTGGTTTGATAGGAGATCGCTTGGCGGGTATCGTCGCGTCTTCGGCACTAGAATTGACAGGAGCGGTTTTTGTCGCCGCAGGTGCACTGTTGGGGGAAAAATGGGAAAAAATGAGAACGGCCAGCTATTTCCGTGAGTTAAACGATCGAAGAGTGGCAGAGTAGCGTCATGTTCCGTCTGGGCATCATTGGTTCGGACAACTCGCACGCGGAGGCGTTTACGCGGTTGGCGAATGTCGAGGGGGGCGACAAAGGGTTTCATATTGAGGACGTGCAAGTCAGGCACATCTTTCAGCCCGTGGCAAAAGTCCAGACACGCCTTTCGGCCATTCCGGACGAAGTGAAGAGTCCCGCAATACTCGATCTTTTGGGTGAACGAGATTCTTCGCGCGCTCAGAATGACATTTGGGGAGACTTTTTCCGTGGGCTGCTTTGGCATCGATCAGGCGCGGACGAAGGAAGTGTCCAAGAAGGGCCGGATCCGGAACATTGTGTCGCGGCCCGAGGACATGATCGGCAAGGTGGACGGTGTCGCGAGCGTCTCGTGCCTTGGTGTTCTGATTCAGGAGCACTGATTGCCACGTAGTTCGCTGTTCGATGAAATCGTTACGTGAATATCCATGAATTCGTTTGGCCGGCGGACCGAATCGACCACATCGCGCGGCACAACGTCACCGTTGACGAAGTAGAGGAGGTTTGCTGCGGAAGTGCGCAGCAGGCCGTGATGACACTCCTGATACGCTGTTGCGCCTCTCTGAATGAATCTAATGACTGTGCAATTCTCGGGCGTTTCGGTGCGCGAGATTCTTCGCATGCGCTCCTAAGAAACAACAGATCGCCGCAAAAGATCGCAGAGAACACAAAAGAGTATTGGGTACATGGTAGTCGGTTCGCAAAGGATTCTCTCTAGCAAGTCGATTTGTTTCTTTTTCGGTAACCTCGCCTGCGGCGGTTTCCGGGCTAGTGTAGTGACTCACACTGTTGGCAACTTAATTTTCGGACAGGACTCACAGGATTTACATGATAAACGAAGGGTGTTGGAGCCTTTTGGCGCTTGAATCGCGCGTTTTTCGGATCTTTCACAACGGATCGAGCTCGCCTATCCGATCGAGAATGGTCTATCAAAAGATGGATAACTTATGAGTCACTACACTAGGAATGACAACTACGGCGACTTTTGCCACGGGCTGCTATGGGCGCCCTTTGCGGCGGTTCGTAGCTCACGTTTGTAACGGGAGCGTCACGTGCCGAATGGCCCCCTTTTCAAAAGATACAGTGGCGAAGTTCAAGTCTTTTTTTGAGATTGCTTCCGCCTCGGTAGACCGTCACCAACTCTTCGACGAAAGCGGCGGCAAGCCGCCGCAGTCCACAATAGAAAAAAGGCGCTGACCGTTGAGTCAGCGCCTGGAACGTACGAGTGATTGTGGTTTTTACTGGCGTGCTTTGAGCCACCATTTCATGGTGTTGGTGACGAGGTCGTGGGCTTCTTGGTGCGCCCAATGGTTTATGCCGGGGATGGTGACGAGGGTGTAGTCCTTGTCGAGCCATTCCCAGGTGTTGTTGAGGCCGTGGGCGTTCAGGGCGGTGTCGTTTAGGCCGTGGAACTGGAGGACGGGCATTGAGACCTTCGGGAGCGCGGCCGCATTTTCTTCGTAGGGCGGTTTCGGATAGTTCTGACGGTAGTAGCACATCATTCCGTTGAGGCTGGAATTCTTGAAGGCCTCAACGTAACGTGCCTTTGTTACCTCGTCTTTGCCGACGAAGCCCGCGAGCATTTCTGCCGTCAACGCCTTGTGCGAGTCGGGTTTTTGGAAGTTCCGTGCGTACTCGCTGTTCGCCTTTTGTACTTCGTTCGTCGCGAGCTCGCGGGCGATGCCTTTGGGGTGCGGCAGATTGACGATGATCAGTTTGTCGGTCATCTGCGGCATGGTCATCGCGAAGGTCCATGCAATGGCGCCGCCCCAATCGTGACCGACGATGACGGCTTTTTCTTTTCCTTCGGCCTTGATGACGGCGGCGACGTCACCGACGAGCAGCGACATGTCGTAGTCTTCTTGCTTCTCGGGCTTGTCGGACATGTTGTAGCCGCGCGTGTCCATCGCGCAGACGCGGAATTCGTCCTGGAGTCCGGCCATTTGATAGCGCCAGGAGTACCAGAAATCCGGGAAGCCGTGGATGAAGACGACCAGCGGCCCCTTGCCCAATGCGGCGTAGTGAATTTTGACGCCGTTGCTGTCGGCGTACTTGTGCTCGACCTTGTCGAAAATGTCGTCGCCGCCCATGGCGGGGGCAATGACGAATGCCGCCATCAACATCAGACCTAACGCCTTGCGCACCATGCCATTCTCCTTATTTCGCGGGGGGGTGTGTCCGTGAAATGCGGACACCTGTTCCAACCCGCCGTCAGTTCCGCAGTTCCCGCCATACTACTCGATGCAGCGGCCCTCGTCCAGGACGGAGCTTCCGCCGTGTTACTCAGACGCCGTTGACCACGCTTCAGGTTTCGGCTATTCTGCGGTTTCCTCAACAAACCTGGCGCACATTGCGCCGATTGTCCCCGCGTCCGGCTGTAGTTTCGGCCCAAAGGAGAACATCGCCATGAGCGATCGAAAGATGACCCGCCGTTATTTCTTTATGACCTCCGCCGCGGCTGCGGCCACTGTCGCGTCAGGACCGTTTCCGGGCAGCCGGCATCGCCGAGTGTCCGCGATTGAGAAACTGAACGTGGCCGCGATCGGCGCGGGCGGCAAAGGCCGCAGCGACATACACGGCTGCAAGCAGGAGAACGTGGTGGCGTTGTGCGACGTCGATTGGGACCGCGCCGCCGAGACGTTCACGGACTTTCCGGAGGTCAAGAAGTACAAGGACTACCGCGAGATGCTCGAGAAGCAGAAGGACATCGACGCGGTGACGATTGCGATTCCCGATCACAGCCACGCGATGGCGGCGATCGCGGCGATGCAACTGGGCAAGCACGTGTACGTGCAGAAGCCGCTGACGTATACGGTCGCGGAAGCGCGGATGCTGACGCACCTCGCGCGCGAACAGCGCGTAGCCACGATGATGGGCAATCAAGGCCACAGCGGAAACGGCGTGCGCGAGTTGTGCGAGATGATTTGGAACGGGGACATCGGCCAGGTCAAGGAATGCCACATTTGGACGAACCGCCCGGTGTGGCCGCAGGGCGTGCCGCGTCCGGCCGAGACGATGCCGATTCCCGAGAACATGGCTTGGGATCTGTGGCTCGGCCCTGCGCCGGAACGCCCGTACAACAAGATATACGCGCCGTTCAATTGGCGCGGCTGGTGGGATTTCGGCTGCGGCGCGCTGGGCGACATGGCCTGCCACATAGCCGATCCGGCGAACTGGGCGTTGCGCCTCTGGGAGACGGGGCCGACGAGCGTCGAGTGCATGACGCAAGAAGGCGCCAACAAAGAGACCTATCCAACAAAGTCTGCAATTAAGTTTGAATTCCCGAAGCGCGGCGATATGGATCCCGTGACGGTGTATTGGTACGACGGCGGAAACAAACCCAAGCTTCCCGAGGGCATTCCAGCGGAGACGAAGCTGGGCGACGGTGACAATGGGTCGCTGTTTATCGGGACTAAGAACATTGCCACGGCGGGCGAGTACGGCGGCAAAGCGCGCCTGGTCCCGGATACGCTCATGGCGGACTACAAAGCGCCGGGGCAGATCATCCCGCGGATTCCGGAGCAGGACCCGTACAAGAACTGGATCCAGGCGTGCAAAGGCGGCACCGTCGCGTGCTCGAATTTCGACTATGCGGGGCCGTTCAGCGAGTGGGTGCTGATGGGCAATCTGTGCCTTCGGTTTCCGGGCGAGCGGCTCGAGTGGGATTCGAAGAACATGCGCGTCACCAACAAAAAGGAAGCCAACGACTTCGTGCACCGCGAACCGCGCAAGGGTTGGAGCTACGGGTACAAGCTTGCGCAGGGTTGATGAACACTGACCGGCAATTTGAACGCCCTTCCGCCGACGAGGCAGGAAGGGCGCTTTCGTTTTGGCGGGCGCTGTTCAGTCCGCCGAAATAGTCGAAGGGCCTTCTTTCCCGGCGCGGCGTTCGTATTGGCCTTTGCCGACGCGCTCGTATTTCGTGAAGCCTTGGCGTTCGAGATTTGCGTTCGAGAGTCTCGCTTTGGTGGCGCTTGCGCCATGCCGTCCCGACACGTGCGGCGCGGCGAATATGCGTTTCACGGGCTCGCCGGTTTCGGGGTGATGGGTTAGGGGCGGATCGCTCATCGCGCGGACGACCTCGAAGGTGTCGCCCTCGGAACCGTCGTCGTGAATGATTTGGTAGGTATATACGGGCATGGGTTGGATCGCTTTTCTAATTGGACTGGAAACGTCTCGACTTGTCTCGTAGAAAGTCTTCGGGTGAGATGGCTACTTCTGGAAACGCCTTGAGGACTTGTTTGTCCATGGTTACCAGACGCGAGCCCAGACGGCGGGCTAAAACAACGTACTCGCAATCATACGCCGTACATCCTGATCGCAAGGCAGTGCGCAGGAGTTCATCGTCCGAGGACTCGAATTCCGAGGTTATCACCATCCGTCTTGCAGAAATCAATGTTTCGAAACACTGTTGCTCCGATATCAGGCCCCGGCGGTAGCGAGTCGCGATGACATTTCGGAACTCGTACAACCAGATCCTCGGTGTCCGCCAATCAGACTCGTGTGTCCAAAGGCGCCGTATTAGACCCGTCGCGTCGGTCGTAAGAATCATCGGCACGATCACATTCGTGTCGACAGCGATCACTCCCGGCCCTCATTGATTGCGGCTTCTATGTCGTCGATCGTCCACACCGGGCCGCCGATTCTCTCGCGAAGTTCGTCGACCTCGCGAAGGATCTTTTTCGGATCCCGCGGGTCCTGTAGTTCCACGGACGCCTGCAACCGGGCGATAACTTCGCCGTTTAAGCTGCGGTGGCTATCGGCCGCGAGTCGCCTGAGCCCCGCGTGCAAATCATCAGGGACATTCTTTATCGTAAGCGTCTTCATACGGACGAAATGGTACCATATCGGATGCGAAATGGAAACTCGGCATGTATGTTAAACTTCTTCATCAACGGATGAGAGCGTCAAAACGTGCAATGCGCAATATGTAATAGTGCAGTAACGATCGGATTTTGCGATACGTGCAAGGCCGGGGTTTGTGATGACTGCAGCACCGAATGCCGGAAGTGCGGTAAGCGGGTGTGCAGTAAGCACTTCCAGGTGACGTCACATGGACGGAAGCTGTGCGGGGAGTGTTGGAAGCGACGGGAGGAGAAGCAGGCGGCGCGGAAGGTGGAAAAGGCGGGGTCGGCGATCCAGGCGGTGGCTGCGGAGGGGCTGGAAGATATGAGTTTTGAAGCACTTATGGGGAGCGGGGGACGCAGTTCCGAGATCCATTCGCGGGTAACGTCGTCTCGTTCTGGAGCATCTGAACTCCCACGATCGGGCAATTTCCCTGCGATTACAAGAGTCCCGGGAAGCCGGGAAACCACGTCGAAAACCCAGGAAAGCGCCGCAAGAAGTCCTCAAACTCGCCCCAAAACACCTGGAGATCGCCCGGAAATCCCGCGAATGCATTCTGCTCTGATGCGGAAAAGAGCGGAGAAAGATATAGATGAGGATATCGAGAAACGCGAGGAATCCGAGGAGCCGGCAGTCATGGGCCCGACTCCGGCCGAGGTGCTCGAGGGGGGAATGACCTACGACGAGATGCGCGAAAAAGTCCTCGGACTGGATCCGAACCGGCCGCTCAAGGCGCGGAGCGGATACGACCCGCCAAGCCGAACGGCGTATGCGCTCGCATTCTTGGCGTTCGTGGTGGTGGGATTTTTCTTGTGGATTCGCGTGCCGGTGATCCGCGAGGTGATGTGGCCGTTTGACGTGGGCGGAATCGAGTATGACGAGAACCAAGAGGCCTTTATCGCCGACACGAACCGCCTTCGCAATACGAGCAACATCACGAACTTGAACGTATTGGTGGTTGTGCCCCTTTTCGTGTTGGGATGGTCGATGTTTCTCGTGTATGTTTTCGGCACGGGCGCGATTATCTGGGGCACCTCGCAGTCCCTGATGCACTACTACCAACGCCGGCGC
>CAYXRK010000123.1:0-14011 GCA_964467615.1 uncultured Nitrospirales bacterium
TGTGGGTGGGGGTTGGTGTGGGGGAGGGCGATGGAGATGGGGAGGGCGAAGGGGTGGGGGAGGGTGAAGGCGAAGGCCCGCTCACTCCGTTGTGCGACGTACTGGCGGATGCAGACAACCGCCTCGCCGAACTAGTAGATGCGTTTGAACTCGCCACCGATGACATTGACGGAGACGGCTTTCCGGATCGCTATGTCCTCGCGCTGGTCGAGGCGGCGGTGTGTCCCGCTGACAAGGCCACACTCGATGAGGCGACGTTTGCCGCGTATGACATCAACCGCGCAGGCCTTGCGCTCGCGGCGGTCCTCGGCCAACTCGAGGGCACGCTCGATGTCGTCGCTGCGTTGATGCTGACGAGCACCGAAACGCGGGACGCAATCATTCAATTGCTCCAGGACGAAGGCGTTATCCTGCCAGACCCTTCTCCGTTCCTGCCGGTCACGTGTGTACCGGGCAATTGCGCGCCCATCCCCATTGTAAAGGACACCACGGGCACGCAGCTTTTCGATGTATTTGAAGCGGACGGCAAGCAGTTCATCGAAGAGCCTTATTCCGCGGCGGGCGACTACGACAATGACGGGGCGACGAACCTTGCAGAATTCCAAAACGTCCGCGATGCAGGCGGCGGGCCGAGTGACTTCGCCGCCGCCGCGACCGACCCCGAGACCGACGGCGTGGGCGGACCAGATGGCCCGGGGTGCGCGGCGGGCGCGGCGTCTGGCCTCGGAAATGGTGACGTTGTTTTCTCCTTGCTTGCGTGCGTGGCGATTGCCGCCACGGCGCGGCGGCGCGTGGATATTCACAATCGATAATGAGGAGTAGCGCGATGAATCGTCGCACGTTTCTAACGTCAACCGGCGCGACTGCGGTTTGTTCGCGCGCGCTTGCGGCGGTCGATGGACTCGACCACCGCAATGAACGCGCGGACATCATGCCGTATCGTCAGTTGGGCCGGACGAAGTTCATGTGCTCGCGGCTGATTTTCGGCTGCGGCGCGGCCCTCGCCGGCGGCCGCGCTGTGCGGCTCTTGGATCGCGCATTTGAGGCGGGCGTCAACTACTACGACATTGGATCGAACGATTACTACAAAGGCGCGGAGAACTACCTCGCGCCGTTTCTCAAGGCCCATCGCGCCGATGTCTGGGTCACGTCCAAAGGCTACGCCCGCACCGGCGATGAGCTCACGCCGAATCAGTCCCCTTCGCTCGAACAGGCCAAGACAGCCGCAACGTTTTGGACAGGACTCGTCGAGCAGAGCCTCAAGAACCTCGATACCGAATACATCGACGCCTACTTTACTCAGGGGACGAACAGTACCGCGCTTCTGAAGAGCGAAGAGATGGGCCGCGCATTTGAAAAACTCAGGGCCGAAGGGAAGATAAAACACGCGGGCATTAGCACGCATGAGAACGCCGCGGCCGTCCTCGAGGCCGCCGTCGACACTGGCTGGTACGACCTCGCGATGGTCGCGGTGACCCCGGGCGGTTGGTACGACTGGAAAAACAAGGTGATGCTCGAGGGCACGCCGCCGCTCAAGACGATCCGGCCTCAACTCGATCGTGCCCGCGACGCAGGCCTCGGAATCATCGGCATGAAAGTGGCCCGGTTCATCGCGGGTGCGGTCGCGGGCGGGCGAGGCGAACCGGCGACGTACGATCCGCTCTACAACGCCGCCCTGCTGCAATCGCCGCTAAACTCTTGGCAGCGGGCCTACGCGTACGTCCTTGAGAACGGTGTCGACGCCGTCAACAGCGACATGCAGAACCTCAAGCATTTCGAGGAAAATCTGACCGCCGTCCGCACGTCTCGCGAGTATTTCGCGTGACGCGACCCAAGATGGCACGCTAAATTTCGCCTTCCCACTTGTAGACCTTCGCGATTCGTTTGTGCAGTTCGCCGATAACGCGGCGGCCGTTGTCGCCGTTGGTCATGATCGCCGCGCCGTAGCCTTTTCGGTTATGCGCAACTAGGTCGCATTGAAATCCCCAATTGCTGCCGCCGTGTCCGAAGTACATGTTCGGCACGGCGTCGCTGCCGTGTAAACCGAACCCAAGGCCATAGTCGCCGATCTCTCGCTTCGTAATCATCGCCTCGGTGAGTTCCGGGCCCAGCACGTTGTTCGCTTCACCGCGCCGCGACAACATCACTTCGATTGCGAACTTGCAAAGGTCCGTCGGCGTCGTCCACAAGCCTGCCGCCGCCTGTTCCGGATAAACGTGCCACGGCGCGTCTGTCCTTTGGCCACGATTGTCGTGCGCCCGCGCCGCCTCCGGCCAGCGCGCTTCGGGCAACGGCTGTTCGTATGTGCTCGTCGTCATCCCGATCGGGTCGAGTACCCACTCGCGCAAGATGTCCGCGTATGGCCGGCCCACCGTGTCCGTCAACGCTACCTGCATGACCGTCACACCGCCGCCCGAATAACGCCATTTCGACAGCGGCCCAATGTCGACGTACACGCGGTCCGTGTTTCCTTCGCCGCTCAACACCTGATGCGCCGTGGGAATCGTGCCGCTCGGGGCGTAGCCTCCGAAGCCATGCACCGTCGTGCCGCCCGTGTGGCTCAGCAACATGGCGGGCGTCACCACGTCGTCCTTGAATTCGCCGAGGTCGAGTTTCCAGGATTTCAGGATCGTGTTTACGTCCTGATCCACGCCGAATAAACCGTCCTGTACCGCCTTCAACGCCGCCATCGCTGCGACCGGTTTGCTAATCGACGCCGCTTGAAACAGCGTGTCGAGCGTTACGGGCGCGCCGGTTTCAACGTCCGCGACCCCGTAACCCTTCGCACCAATCACTTGAAAGTTCTGAACAATCGACACGCTCACGCCGGGAACGTAATATTTCTTCATCAATTCCTGAACCGAAAGCTTCTCGTCGCCTTCGCCGGCCGGATTGCGTGGGGCCTCGATCGCCGCCCAATCGACACCAACCGCGTGCGCCATGCCGATCGCGAGAATGGTCGCGCATATCATTCGAACTACCTGCATATGCCGTACCCCTGTTTCCGACTGTCGAATTGAAGGCCTACACGCTCCGTCCCGCGATCACACCCAGAAAGAGCGCCAGCACCCCGATGACGTTTTGGCTGACCACGTTGGCGATTGCGAGTGAAAGTTGCCCTTCGCGCGCGAGTGCGCTTGTCTCGAACGCAAACGTCGAGAACGTCGTGAACGCCCCCATGAATCCGGTCAATAACACCAGCTTGGTGTGGGGGTTCCAATCTGCCCGTGCGTCAAACAAGGCCACCACAAGACCGAACAAAAAACACCCGAGCATGTTCACGGTAAATGTCGGCCAAGGAAACGCACTCGGAAACGCGTGCTTGATACAGACTGAAAGACCGTACCGCGCGAGCGTCCCGATCGCGCCGGCCACCGCGAGCAACGCGAGGTTCAGCCACATGACATGTTCCCGCCGTCAAAGCCTTTTGCGTCGTGCCGGATCAAGGCCGGACGGCCTTGATCAATACCTCGCGGACCTCAATGATGCCGGAGGCCGGCAGGTAGGTAAAGCGGAGCTTCGCGGATGATTCCGCGATGCCGATACCGAGTTCGCCTTTGTACAGATGTCCGTCAAACTCACTGCCGTCCGCCGCGGGCCGATCAGCCCGCCATGACCGAAATTCCGAAATTTTTTCCGAGCGGACCGTTCCCTTCGCGTAGTAATCGGAGTCGCCCTGCGCCGTATGCACTCCTGCGACAAGATTAGAACTTGCGATCGTTTGACCCGAACCATCCATCATCTCGACGCGGCAAACTTCCGCCCCCTGCGGTATCGTGTGATCGTGAAGCATTCGTGAAACGAGACCGATGGCCGAACCGGAAACGCGCGGCGCGAAGGATAATTCGATTGACGCGCCCGGCCCCAAAACAAACGCCGCGCGCAATGGCCGAAATTCCTCGCCGAATTCTTTGGTCAACATCTCTCTGTCCTCATCGCCGCGATGTATCACGGGGCGGACGAAAATCGGCGTTGCCCAAAGCACGGCAAATCCGTCCGCCGTGTTTGGGTCACCCGCGAGAAAATACAGACTCGCGCGGCCCGAGTACCGAAAGCCGGGGATTGCAAACGGGATCTCCACGGCGTACACACCCCCCATACGCCAACTCCTGGTGTCGAGCGTCGATCGCGTTTCCAAAACGGGGCCCGCGCCGGCGATTCGAAGCACGGCGTCCATCTGCGGGTTCGCTACGCCCGCCTTCCGATACGCCACGCGGAACAACGCGTTTTCGCCTTCGGTGAATTCGAGGTCGCCGGTCGCGACGACACCGTCTCGAATGACATCGAAGCCCTCGAGCGCGAGTCCAGTGAAGGGGCCCTTCTCTTCGAATACCGCGGCACGCCCCGTCACCCGATGGCCCGTTTCAGTCGAGTCCAAAGCACTCGCCGCGCAAATGGCTATCGCGACGGGCCAGGTACGTCTCGCGATTTTCAACGAAGGCGCCGCTTCATTTCCGCAGTTCTTCGAGTCGCTTCCGGGCATCGGCAAGCCGCGCGCCTTCTCCAATTTTGACGTACGACTCCAACAGCGGCAACGCGTCCTCGCGCCGCCCGAGTCGAATTAGGAGTTCTGCTTCGTGATACGCGTTGACGCCCGAGGGATCGGCTTCGTGTCCTTGCGCGTAGGCCGCCAGCGCATCATCGAGTTTTCCAGTGTTCTCGTACGCAAGGCCCAAATGATACTGCGCTTGGCTGACGTTTACGCCGCTTCCGGCCGCCTGCGCAAGAGTTAGCCAGTTCCGCGCGGCGTCTTCCAACGAATCGTATTGCGCCGTTTGCCGGTAGAACTCGCAAAGCAAACCTCGCACCTTCAGGTCAGTCGGGGTCGCGCGAACGGCCGAGTCCAACTGCGCGAGCGCGTCGGTATATTGGCCTTGTGCTAAAAGGAGGCGGCCGTACTCGCGTTGCCACGTGGCCCGCTGGCTGGCGTGTTCGAAGGGCGCCGCGAGCGCCTTGGAATACGCCGCGAGCGCCGCGTCCACGTCCCCCGAGGCCGCCAGCGACTCCGCGCGGCGCGCCAAAATCTCTCCCATTCGACGGTCTAGCCCCGTAACAAAGACCTCGCCGCGAGTAGCGTAGGTATACACGCCCGCGAAGAACAGCGCGACGCCGCTAAAACCCAGCGCAACCGCCCAGGGAAGTGCCATTCGCCCCCCCAAAGCCGCCTCGTCGCTTGTCGATGATGCGTCCATAGGGGGCGAGTATAGCGCGGACGCGCTAGCGCTGACACGTCAATAACGGGTCAGTAGCCGAGGTACGGCCCTTTCTTCATGAGGAGCGCCGCAAGGCCGTAGAGGAGCACGAACGGAAATAGGCCGGTGCTCAGCATGAAGATCACGCAAAGGACGCGCGTCCAGAAGACGCTGAAATCGAAGTGTTCCGCGACGCCCGCGCAGACGCCCGCGACCATCCCGTCGCGCGACCGATATACTCCGCGAGGCGCGTAGCCCGATTCGTAGTAGTAGCTCATGGTAGTTCTCCTGGCCAGGATTCGGCGTTGGGTGGTGAACGGGGCGGGCGATCTGCCCGCCCCGGCATCGAGTCGTGTTATGCGGAAACCAGGACCGGCGCGATCCGGCGGGTCCTTGCTTCCTTCAGGGCCTTCAATTCGTTTTCGATGGTCTCGTCCTGCTCGATCTTGCGGAACTCGCCCTCGAGCGTGCCATGACTCGGCCGCCCATAGTTGATGAGTTCGGCTTCGGCTTCGGCTCGTTCAAGGCGTTGCGTGAACTCCTCGAACCGGACCATCGCTTGCGAGGTGTCGAACTTGCGGATTTCCTGCTGCGCGCGCTTCTTGTGTACGGCGTGTTCGTGACGACGCACCAGCACCCGCTGCTTTTCACGAGCGAGGTTAAGTTTCTCTTCAATCTGCACGATGTCGCTCTTGTAGTGCGAGACGAGTTCTTCCAGTTGCTCGACCTCGTTCTGCACCTTGCCCTGTTCGTCTTCGTAGTGCCGCTTTGCCAGAAGCGCTTCGCGGGCCAGGCCATCGCGGCTCCGGTCGACCGCCAATTCCGCGCGATCCGACCAATGGTCAATCTGGGCTTGGACGGCCCTCGCGTCGCGTTGCGCCTTCTTGGCCGACGCCATCGTTCCCGCGCACGCGGCCTTCAACTCGACCAGCGTGTCTTCCATTTCGCGGATCATGTGCTTGATGAGTTTTTCCGGGTCTTCCGCCTTGTCCAGGGCGGCGTTGATGTTCGACCCGATGATGTCGCGAACCCGAGTGAAGATTCCCATTTCCGTTCTCCTTGTTTCCGGCCGCGCTCACCGCTGGCCGCATTCGGTTGAGTTGATACCAGGCAAACGCAACCGACGTGCCAGATGGTCCGTATCGACTGTAAGCGACTGATACAAAATAAGTTACGAATGGCGTACAGGAAAACCAAAGATAAGGACTTGGCGATTGATTCGCCCCAAAGTAGTTGAATCGACGCGAAGTTGGTTCTGTTTACCACAGATTCAATCCGATTAGAGTGGCTGCGAGGACGGATTCGATTTATCGCGCGATTTGAGCCGAGATGCATGTTAATTCGACCATGTATTGCCTAAAATAATCCCTGATTGGCAAATTAAACCACACGACAGATCTGGTCCGTTCCGGAATTGCCGCTTCGCGGGAATGACGGGTGGAGCGTTCTCTTGAAAGAGAAGCGGAGATTTATTTTCTCGCGGCAAAGGGATCAAGCACGCGCAGCTTCTTGAAGTTCTCGCGATAGAACCCCAAGCACACATCGCTTCTCCTTATCGGAAGCACGTCTATAATCGAGTCAAACGCACTTACCAGCGACTTGTCCTCAACGTGTGGTATAGGAGATATTGGACACCTCCCATGGCAATATCAATCGACGATTTTAGAGCAGCACTCACTTCGCAATCGCCACGAGAAATTGTCGATCGTGTACTCTTGACCGCCGTTCCTCACGTGTTTGGAGAGAATCGTTCGGACTACACCGCCTTTCGCAAACAGCTGGCGGCGGGTCTGCAGGTATCTCCGGATGGGATTTTCATCGTCGGTAGCGCGATGACTGGATTCTGCTTGAGTCCTGACAACTATCCTCGCAGATTCGGCGATGAAAGCGATGTCGATGTGGTGGTGTGTGATGCAGAAATGTTTGACCGCATTTGGTTTCAGTTATTGCAGTGGGATCATCCGAACCGTTACGGGGGTGTTTATGGTCTTGAAAGAGACACCGTCGTCAAATGGAGAAAAGATATCTACTGGGGATGGGTTAGACCTGATAAGTTGATGACTCCAAGCCTCAATCGTCGAAGAGGGCTAAAGTCGGTTCAGGAGATTGGCTCGCGCTGGTTCGAAACATTCAAGCTCGTCGCCAATCATCCGCCACTATTCGGTAGAGAGATATCTGGAAGACTCTACCGCACGCTCGAACACGTTATCATGTACCACGCTGACGGGATTCGGCGACTTCCCTCTTAACTCTAGCGAGGAGGATACGAACATGGATTTCAACAACTCGGAACATCCGATCTCGTGGTTTAAGAAAGAATATGCAGATCAGAATCTCCAATTGCGTCCCCCGTATCAAAGGATGCCTGTCTGGAGTGTCACTCAAAAGTGCTATCTGATCGAGACGATTCTAATGAATCTGCCGGTGCCCGAGATATTCGTCCAACTATCGACAACAGCCGATGGGGATACAAAATACGACGTAGTAGATGGTCAACAACGGATACGAACTGTCCTCCAGTTCGTGGGCTCGGAGGACGATCCAAAGGAGGAATTCTTCAACAAGTTCGCATTAGAAAAGCTTCCGACGACCAGCCGTTGGTACAACCAATCATTCGTAGATCTTTCGGAGGATGAACGTCGGCAATTCTACGGATACAAATTCTGCGTTCGATATCTCGAAAACGGCTCGGACGACGATATCCGCGACATGTTTAAGAGGCTCAACAAGAATCAAACACCCCTAAACGCACAGGAACTTCGAAACGCCTCCTATACAGGACCTTTCTACAAACTGGTATGCCAGCTCGCAGACAACGAATATTGGGCGGAGAACAGAATCGTGACGGCTGCGCACATTCGACGCATGAAAGATTTAGAGTTCGTCAGTAATCTATTGATCGGCGTGATACACGGACCCCAGCCAGGCAGCGCAAAGTCGGTGGACGAATACTATTTCCAATACGAGGACTTTGAGGACCAGTTTCCGAATCAGCGAGCCGTGAAGGCGAGATTTGAAAACGCTTTGCAACTCGTCCGAGAGTTGTTTCCAGAGATCAAGGACTTTCGTTGGGGAAACACCACAGACTTCTACAGTCTGTTTGTTGTACTGGCCGACTTGCTCCGCGAGCACGATGTGATTAAGTCGAAGGTCAAGGAACTCCGAACGAAATTGATACAATTCGCTAAGGACGTTGACCGTAGGTTAGCCGATGAAAACGTGGTCGCCGGTGAAGATGTGATCAAGTACGTTCGAGCCGTTGAAAAGGGAGCAAACGACAAGGCGAGGAGAGCGTCTCGACACGAGTCTCTTCGGGGGATATGTGAATCCTTCTTCAAGCCGAGGAATTGATGGAAGTAGCGACGTCAAAGTATCGCTTATTACGCGCGAATTCGCTCGACTGGCTCACGAGTCGAAAAACTCGGACTATTCATTCTGTCGTAACTGATCCGCCCTTCGTCCTTCGCGAGTACTCGAAGACCGAACTTGAAAAGAAGCGAAACGGACACGGTGGCTTATGGAGAATTCCAATAAATTACGATGGATGTGAGAGACAGCCTACGCCCAGATTTACCGGCCTCACGACAAATGACCTCGTGGCAATACGAGAATTTCACGAAGAGCTCGCCAGTTCACTCTTTAGAGTCCTCGTTCCCGGAGGTCATATAATTATGGCTTCCAATAATCTGGTATCCCATATTGTCGTTCAATCGCTCGTTGATGCGGGTTTCGAGCTACGAGGCCAGATCGCACGTGAGGTGAAGACGTTGAGAGGTGGAGATCGGCCTAAAGGAGCACATCACAAGTTTGTGGAGGTGAGTTCCTCGCCCCGCGTATCCTGGGAACCGTGGATAATCGCTAGGAAACCATGCGAAGGTACCGTACGTGAAAACCTCGAGCGTTGGGGTACTGGAGCGCTGAGAAGACCGGCAAAGAATACGCCTTTTCGCGACCTGATTGAATCTCATCCAGCCAAGAAAATCGAAAGGGTGATAGCTCCCCATCCGTCGCTGAAACCCCAATCCTTTATGCGACAGATCGTGCGAGCTTCACTACCGCTGGCTCGCGGAGTTGTATTGGATCCATTTATGGGGTCCGGCGCAACGATTGCTGCTGCGTTGGCCCTAAATCTTCGCGCTATCGGTATAGAAGTTAATTCCACCTATTACACCATGGCCAAGCGAGCAATCCTAAGACTATCCGAACTTGAGGTGTAGACACACCTGGGGAGCGCGTCTATCGGCGGAGGGTGGGGTCGGCCAACGCCCGTGCCAACGCGCTCTATGCGATTTCGCCTCGCGCTCGATCAGTTTGATTCGCGTAGCAGGGTGTTCGTCTGATCCACTATCCTAGGACAAAATGGGCGTGAAGTAAAAGCGGAGGCTCCGCGGTCCGTAGAGCCGGGGGTCAAAGCGGGGCGTGGAAGTGGGGCGAGATTGCTTCGTCGATCCCAGGAAATAGCGATTGGCCGCGAAGGAACGCAAGAACGCGAAAGACGAGGCTAGCGCGCACCCCTTCATTTGGCCTGTTGCTGCCGGGAGAAAGTAAAGTCGGCTGTCGTCTGCCCGTCTTCGGAGACAGTCACCGTTGCCTGGCGCGTGCCGAGCTTTTCGTGCCACGCCTCGACCGTGAATTCGCCCGCAGGCAATCCGGAGATCGTGAAGGTTCCGTCAGCCGCGGTCACTGCGAAGTACGGATGATCCACGACGGCGCACCACGCTTCCATCCAATTATGCACCTGACACCTCAGCGCGAAGGGCGCCTCGGGTTTGTCGAACTTCAGGGGCAGTTCCGAGGTGGTTTTCGTCATCGTCTTGTTGAATTCGGGGTTATCTTTCGCCATTCCGTGGACGTTGTGCAGCGTCCCGTCCGGATTCAGGATGCGCAATGGTTGGCCCACGCGAACGGCGAACACGTGTGGCGCGTACCGGCACCCCTCCTGAGTCAGATCGACCGCGCCTTCGGGCGCTGGCCAAGCCGCCTTCGGTAATCCGCTTACGACACGGACGAGCACGTTGGCCATCGTCTGGCCTTCGCCCAAAACGAGGTACTCGTACTTGATAGGCGTGCCGTGCTTGGTCGCGCAGATCGGGTCCGCGTTCATATCGATTTCGCGCATTGCGGGCGGCTGGCCTTCAAAGACCGCCTTGCCGTGGATTTCTCCGGCGAGCGCGCAGGTGCAAAACATGAAGGCGCCAAGAACTACGAGGACGAAACGCATGACCAAATCCTATGATTTCACGCCATTAAATCTATCGAGCCGCAGGAATCCTATCGGGTTTCGCGTCTGGCCTTCCAGGGCAAGGTCCGCGAGGACTTCCCCCACGACCGACGCAAACTTAAACCCGTGCCCTGAGAATCCGGCGCCGATCACAACGTTTGAGTATTCAGGGTGCGTATCGAGAACGAAGTGGGCGTCCGGCGTCATCGTGTACATGCACACGCTGAACCGCCGCAGCACCGGCCTGAGTTCCGGAAACGTGTCGCCGAGAAATCGCAGCACCGGGGCCTCGTCGGTCTCTCGCAATGAGCGGTCAACGGTGTCTGGAACATCGACGATCTCGCCACCGGAATGCTCGGCAACTTTTAGTCCGGCGTCATCGATCGAGGGAAAACCATAGAAAATTCCGTAGTCCCGCTCGACCAAAAAGATAGGAAGTTCTCCCTCGCGAAATCGCTCTATATTCGGCGAGTCGTACCAAAGCTGGACTTTACGCAACACCTTCGATTGGATCCCCAGTTCGAGCAGCACTTCGCGCGCCCACGGGCCCATCGTGATGATGAGCGCGCTCGCCCGCAGCTCGCCCTTGTCCGTGGCGACCGATACACCGCCGGTGTCCGCCGTCCAACTTATCGCGCGTTCATGCAGGCGAATCTCCGCGCCGTGATCTCCCGCCAATTTCAAATGCGCCTGGACGCAGCGCTCGATTCGCAAGTAGCCCCCAATCGGATCGAAAAAGGCCTCAAAGTCCTCGGGCACGTGCATCTGCGGAACGCGTTCCCTAAGCGAAGCCCGGTCGAGTCGTTCGCGCGGCAAGTCGTGCCGCGCGTAACACTCATCGAGACCTCGAATCGTCTCGGAATCCGGCGCGCCCGCAAGCACCAAGCCACAAGCCGTCATGAGCGATTGACCCGCCTCCGCTTCCGTCTCCGCCCATAGGTCGTAGGCCCGGTGCAGCAGCGGCACATAGTCCGGGTGCTCGTGATACGCCTTGCGAATGACCCGAACTTCGCCGTGCGAACTCCCGAGATCGTGCGCCACATGGTGCTGTTCGATTCCACACGCCGATATGCCGCGCTTCGCCAGTTGGTAGAGCGCTGCGCTCCCCATCCCGCCCAGCCCGAGAACGACAACGTCGTAGTGATTGACCTTGCTCATGGATACTCGGTTCTCCGCCTCAATTCCCCTCGGCGGCCGCTTTGAGGTCCTCGTCCGGCACGCGGGTCCACGACGAGGTACGGCCAAGTGTCGGAACGCCGATGTATCCCCTCACGTCCAGCCGCTTGCCGCCGAACACGTTCGCATCGTCCAGCATCGTGATCGTGCATTTGTACAACTTCCCTACCTCCGGGTCATAGATCGTCCCAGAGTCCCAAACACCGTCGCTCGCGTTGAACACGAAGCCCTTTAGGACCGCATAGCCAAGCAGCGGGACGACGTGTTGGGCCGGATCCGGGTTCTTCCGATCGCGCACCGGCGTTCCGGCGTCGGGGTCTCCCTCCTTATAGAGCGGGTCCTTAAACCAGACGAGTTTCCCCCAATATTTCTCGACGCCCTCGGCGTTCGGCGCTTTGTATACCTCGACGCGCGACTTGTTTTCCGCCGTGTACCACAGGCCCAGAATGTCGTCGCCTTCCGCAGCAAACCCAGTCGCGCTCGCCGCGAGCAAGAACCCGGCAACAATCCGCATAGCTACGCTCCCCAAGTTCGGACGCAGTCATACAGGTTAATGTCCGAGACGCCGCGAGTCCAGTGCGGTCTTTACGCGCCGAACGAATAGTCCGTATAATCGCTCTTCGGTTTCGGACCACTCTCATGCAGTCGGAAGATCGCCTCATCCATTTCTCGACGGAGCTATTTCACGCGCCGCGCGAGATACCCCGGCCTGCGCTACAAAAGTTGTACATCGACCTTTCGCAGACACGCGCCGCATACGACAGCGTCGACTTCTCGAACCCCGGCCAGGCGCGTTTCTATTCCAAGCGTCCGCCGCGAACTCAATCCGTCGCGATTTTTCTGCCCGATCGCGTGCTCGTCGCCGAGGAATGGGCAGGTATCGCGCTTTCGGACTACCTCGAGAAAGTCCGCGAGATCGCCGGGCGCGTGCTCAGGGACCTCGGGGTCGCTGCGTTCGGCGCGCAGACGGTCACGCTGCGTTCGACCTTCGCATTGACGCATTTCCAGGACGCCCGCCAATTCCTCCTCGACCACGCCTGCCAACAGGCCAACCGCATCCTCCCGCACTTCAACCGGCCTATCCTTACGGGCGGCCTGCGCTTCGTACTCCCCGAGACGGCCGAACACGCCGGCAATCTAAACGTCCTGATCGAGTCCTTCCGTCAAAGCCACAGCGAGGTGTTCGTCGAGGTGAAGGGCATTTTCAATCAGCAGAATTTCGACCGCGAAACGTTGGCCAAGGCCGAGGACAACATTCGCACGTGCCGGGGTTTCATCACCGGCAGCGTGTTTCCCTTCCTCAACCAATACGACTTGCCACACGAAGACCTGGTGTGAGTAAGGAACGAGAAATGGTACCGAGGAACGGGCTCGAACCGTTGACCTCTGGATCCACAATCCAGCGCTCTAACCAGCTGAGCTACCCCGGCACCGCGTAGAAATGGCCGCGCGTGCACGCGGCCAGACTCCGATAGTATAGAAGCGATGCACACCCCGGTCAACGCACGACCGCAAACAGGGCCCCCTTCCCTTCCTTCGCCACCGGCCGCAACCAGTGCGCACCCTCGAGCGCCGCCATCGTCTCTTCCGCCACGGGATACACATCTGGGCAATACACAAAATCGATGCACCATTCCTGAGCAATGCCGTTCCGTGCCGAGTCGGTCGCCGCCGGACTAAAGAAGGCGTCGACGATTGGCCGCAACTCGACCGATTTCTGGTCCGACAGGTCCGTACTGCCCGCGCCGCCAATGACGCGCGTCTCGGGCCGCAACGCAATCACGTCGCTAAAATCCCAGGGCGCCAGCACAATACCCCGCCCCAATGATTCCAAGAGCGCCGCGTCCTCGCGCGAGATGAACTCCGGATGGAGGCGACCGAACGCCCCGGCGGCGGCACCCAGCGCGGGAGGCGAGAGAATGAAAAGCCTTCCGGCAACAATGGAAGCCACTCCGCAACCCACGAGCACGAGGACGAGCGCGCTTCGTAGGCGCTTGTCGCGTAGTTGGAAGAGCGCGTAGGCGGCGAGCATGCTCATCGGTATTCCTATGAAGACCATCAATCGCTGCGGCGTGAGGCGAAGAAACCATCCCTGCCCCCATGCGGAAACCGCGATGGCGGAGTAGAGAAGAAGCCAGATGACGATCCAAACCGGCGGGGCGGAATCCAGGCCGGAGTCCGCCGGAGGTTTCGGCCTGCGCCGGGGGAACCGCAGCGCCCCCAACAAACCTGCCAGCCCACCGATCAATGCCCAATCTGACGCGAATATCCCCGCCTTCGATTCAGCGCCGCTCGTAAAATTTCCGTAGTAGAGTTGGTATGAGAGGTAGAGGCCGGCGAATACGGCAAGATAACCGGCGAGAGGCCACGTGGCGGTCCGGCGGGTCTTCAGTTTCAGCGCCGGGACGATAGCGAAGCACGC
>CAYXRK010000124.1:0-13961 GCA_964467615.1 uncultured Nitrospirales bacterium
CGCGACGAGGACGCGCCGGTGATTCATCTCCCGTTGTTTTTGCCCGCTCAGGCGAAGGGCCCCGCACCGATTTTTCTTGCCGTCAACCGCTGCGGCAATCACCGTGTGCATCCATTTCCAGGCATCGCGATCCAGGAAGGCGTCTACCGCCCGAAAGAATGCGAGGGCGATCAGGAAGCGGCGCGCGGCGCAGAGGCGGATTTCTGGTGCGTCGAGTACCTCATCCAGCGCGGCTACGGCTTCGCGACGTTTCAGGACAGCGATATCGACCCCGATAAGGACGATTTTACGGACGGCGTCCACGCGTACTTCAAGGACGTGCCCGGACCGCAGGAGTCGCGCTGGGGGACCATCGCGGCATGGGCCTGGGGCATCTCGCGGAGTATCGAGTACCTGGCTGCGGACAAGGACATCGACGCGCAGCGCATCTGCGTGACGGGGCACTCGAGACGCGGCAAAACGGCGCTGCTCGCCGCGGCGATGGACGAGCGGATCGCCCTCGTCGTGCCGCACCAGTCCGGGACCGGCGGCATGGCGCTCAGCCGCGGCAACGATCAGGAAACCGTCGAGCGTATCAACCGCGTGTTTCCGCACTGGTTCAACGACACGTTCATAAAATTCAACGATAACGAATCGCGCCTGCCCATCGATCAGCATTTGTTGGTCGCGCTCGTCGCGCCGCGGCCGTTGCTCGACACTGCGGGCCTGCAGGACACCTGGGCGAACTACGAGAGCGGCTTGCGCAATCTCAAGGCGGCGGACGCGGTGCACCAATTCCTCGGCGAGAAAGGGTTGGTCGGCGAGGGTGTGTTGACGAATACGCAAATAACGAGTGAGAATTCCGGAGCGATTCTTCAATACCGGCTCGACACCAAACACACCATGAATCAGGATTACTGGAAAGCGATCTTGGACTTCGCGGACATCCAGCTACCCAAAGCCAAGTAGCGCGGCGCTACTTGAACTCGATCGTGAAACCGGCTTGCTCGAAGTGACGGTCCGCGGTGAGCGCGTGCGCAATCCCGCGATCGCGCATCACGACGAAGGAGATGCAATCCGTGAGGGACCAGGATTTGTCATGGTAGTCCTGATACAGGGTCATCCCCTCCACGTAAAGATCGACCGACGGCGGCACAACTTCAAACCGTTTGTTAGTCAATAGCTCGTTGTAGAAATTTATCCATTTCCGCCGGAACGGAGGACGAGACATTGAACTCGACGCCTCGGTGATTATCCAGGCGGTCGTAACTAGATCCGTATCGAACTCGTCAATCAGATAGTTGGCTTGTTCGTGATGTCCTTCGCTCGGCGAAAGAAGGGCGATCAGATAGAACGTGTCAACGAAACAAACTCTCATTGCCGCTTCGGGGTTCCATATAGATAGTGATCGTGATTCAGAGCGTAATCAGGCGGGAGCCCGTCGCAACAGCCGGCATACTTTCGAAGCGTTGCCCGAAGTTTCAATATCTCGGGATCAACGCCACTATCGTCTTGAACAATATCGATCCGCGCCACCGCCCCTTCGGGCAAATCGACGGGTTCGTCTGGAACAACGACGCCGTTTTTCACTTTTCCTAGAAACGTCATGACTAATTCTCACTGTATGCTGCGTTCAATTATATAACATGCGCATGGTGCTCGGTGACGGAACTACAATCACGGTTTCCCGCGAGGGCCAGCTCAGCGGTACAATTGTGAGATCCGATTGGTTTTCGCGTTAGTGGAGGGGTCCCAGATCCGCCATGCCGCAGTATCGCTTACAACCGCTCGAAGGGTACCGCGCGTTTCCAGGGCCGGTCGTATGCGTCATTATGGATGGCGTCGGCATCGGCAATCGGGACGAGTCGGACGGCGTTTTTCTAGCGCACACGCCCGTGCTGGATCGGCTGTTTCTCGATACGATGTTTACTCAGCTTAAGGCGCACGGTGCGGCAGTCGGCATGCCCAGCGACTCGGACATGGGTAATTCCGAGGTCGGCCACAACACGCTGGGCGCGGGCCGCGTGTTTGAGCAGGGGGCCAGCCTCGTCAACCGCGCGATCGAATCCGGCGCGTTGTTCGAGGGCGAAACGTGGCGGACCTTGACGACGCAAGCCGCGAACGGGGGCACGATCCATTTCATCGGCCTGCTGTCGGACGGCAACGTCCATAGCCATATCCGCCACCTGCTGGCGATGCTCGATCGGTGTGCGAACGAAGGCGCGAAGCGCGTACGCCTACACGTATTGGCCGACGGGCGCGACGTCGGCGAGCGGTCTATATTGGGCTATCTCGATCAGCTCAACGAGAAGCTTGCGGAGTTGAACACCGCAGGCCGCGACTACCGCGTCGCGTCCGGTGGCGGCCGCATGAATGTCACGATGGACCGCTACCAGGCGGACTGGAGGATCGTCGAACGCGGCTGGAAAGCGCACGTGCTCGGCGACGCGCGGCAGTTCGCATCGGTGGAAGAAGCGGTGCAGACGTTTTATAGCGAAGACCCGACGATGACCGATCAGTATATGGACGCGTTCGTCGTCACGGAAAATGGAGGGCCCGTCGGCACGATCGAGGACGGCGACGGCGTCGTACTGTTCAACTTCCGAGGGGATCGCGCGATTGAACTGGCGCAAGCGTTCGAAGACGAAGCGTTCGACCACTTCGATCGCGTCCGGCGTCCGAGCGTGTTCTTCGCGGGGATGATAGAATACGACGGTGACCTGCACGTGCCCAAGCACTACCTCGTCGAACCGCCGCAGATTGACGGATCCATCGGGCAATACCTCTGCGGATCGGGCGTTACTTCGTATGCGATCTCGGAGACGCAGAAATACGGCCACGTAACATACTTCTGGAACGGCAACAACTCGGGATACATCGACGCGGGCCTCGAAAAATACGTCGAGATTAAATCCGATCTCGTCCCCTTCGATCAGCGGCCCTGGATGAAAGCGGCCGAGATCACCGATGCCGTTATCGAGGCCATCGCAGGTGGGCAGCACAAATTCATTCGCCTGAACTATCCCAACGGCGACATGGTCGGCCACACGGGAAAGACAGCGGCGATACGCGTTTCCGTCGAAGCGGTGGACCTCGGTCTTTCACGCACGCTTCCCGCACTCGAGAAGGCCAAGGGTGTCGCGGTGGTCCTCGCGGACCACGGCAACGCGGACCTCATGTTCACCGTGAAAGACGGGCGCCGCGAGCCAATGGTGGCGCATACGCTCAACCCCGTACCCTTTATCATCAAGGACTATTCCGGCACGGACCAGTTCCGCATGGGCGCCACGGGGGCGGACGAAACACCGGGCCTCGCGAACGTCGCGGCGACCCTGCTCAACTTGCTGGGGTTCGCCGCGCCCGAGGATTACGCGCCATCTCTGATCGCGCTCAAAGCGTAGACGTCGCGGGGCACAGCGCGCTCGCGTACGCCGCCCTCGCGGGCGCGATTTTGTCCATCTACGCGCCTTCGCTACGTTACGGGTTCGTGAATTACGACGACCCGCACTACGTCATCAACAACTACTCCTTGCATCAAGGCCTAACGTGGGAGGGCATCGGCTGGGCGTTCACGACCGGCTACGCCGAAAATTGGCACCCGTTGACGTGGGTGTCGCACATGATCGATTTCAGCCTCTACGGCATGAACCCCGCCGCGTTCCGATTGACGAACGTGTTGCTGCACACGGTAAGCAGCATCGTGTTGTTCGTTGCGTTGCGCGCGATGACCAACGCGCCGGGCCGCAGCTTCCTGGTCGCGGCATTGTTCGCCGTACACCCGCTGCACGTCGAGTCGGTCGTGTGGATCGCGGAACGAAAGGACGCACTCTCCGGCCTGTTTTGGATGTTGACGCTCGCGGCATACGCGTACTACGTCCGAAAGCGCGGGGCCGCGCGCTACGCGCTTTTGGCAACGACCTTCGCGCTGGGACTCATGGCGAAGCCAATGCTGGTCACGCTACCGTGCGTGCTCCTGCTGCTGGACTATTGGCCGCTCGACCGAATCCGCGATAGGCGTTCGTTGGCCATTGGGATCGTCGAGAAGCTACCGCTTTTTGTGTTGTCTATCGCCGATTCGGTAGTGACCTGGCTCGTGCAGGACGCCGGCGGCACGATGAAATCGGCTTCCGTATTGCCATGGGCGGACCGGTTCGCGAACGCCGCCGTTGCCTACGCCGCGTATATCACAAAGGCCATCTATCCGTTCGAGCTTGCGGTCTTGTATCCGCACCGCGTCGGTGCGATTCCGATGTCCATTGTCGCGCTAAGCGCCAGCATGATTGTCATTGTTTCGACAGCGAGCGTCCTTCTGCTTCGCCGCGCGCCGTGGTTCGCCGTCGGCTGGTTCTGGTATTTCGTCGCACTGGTGCCGGTCATCGGATTGATTCAGGTAGGCGATCAGGCGATAGCGGACCGATACACGTACATTCCCTTGATCGGACTGTTCATTGCGGTTGTTTGGGGATTGCATCGGTTGCTTTCGATGCCTATCGTGCAAGAACCGGCACTGAACAAAGGTGAACTAGGATCAATCGGAGTGCGCGTGTTCGTGATCGCCCTGCTGGTCCTTCTCACTGTGCAAGCCCGCGTGCAGGTCGGCTACTGGCGCGACAGCATCACGCTATTCGAGCGGTGCATCGAAGTGACGAAGACGAACGGCCCCGCGCACAACAATCTTGGGCGGGCCTATCACGACGGGGGCGATCTTGAAAAAGCGCGCATCCATTACCAGCAAGCGCTGGTCGATTCACCGGGCTTGGTTATCGCGCTGAATAACCTTGGGCTGCTCGAACTTGCTCAAGGAAACACGGACGAGGCGCTGCGTCTACTGGAACAAGTCGCCACTCTGCAACCGCGCGACCACCGCCCGCAGCTAAACCTCGGTATCGTAAACGCTATGCGCGGCCAGGACGAGGCGGCCGAACGCTGGTTCCGCGAGGCCCTCGATATCGCACCGGACTTTCCCGCCACGCGGTACAGCTACGGCGTATTCCTATTGGAGCGAGGCCGGGCGACCGAGGCCATCTTGCAATTCGAACACGCTTTGAAAGTCCAACCGGACCACGCGGACACGCTAGCCGCCCTAGAACGCGCGAAAACCGCTGCTGAGACGCATTGATCACTCGATCCAGCCGATTCGTCCCATTCGCTCGGCCGAATACGGCGGCAACGTCGTCAATCGCGTGTCCTCGAACGGCCCGCCGACGGTGAAGTGGTACATCGACTGATATCGCTTTCCCTCGAAGCCGAAGACTTCGTGTACTGGGTCGTCGAAGTAGCACCCGATTCCCGTCGCGCGCAGGCCGGCCGCCTCGGCTTCGAGATACAGAATCTGCCCGATGAAGCCCGCCTCCCAGAACAATCGCCGATACTGCGCCGCGCCCTGCTCGCGGATCGGCCCCTCGAATTTCGCGATCATCCCTAGGCTGAACGCGCCCATGCCCGCGATCTCCTGCGTGCAACTGATCTGCGCCGCGAGCCCGCGGCAGTCTCCCTCCTCGATGCGGTAGAGATGAAGCCCGACCGGACAGCCTTCCGCGCGGATCCATGCGCGGTCCCGCCGCATGGCCTCGCGAAGCGACATTTCCTGTTCATGATCGCGCACCAGGAAATATAGGCCAGGGCGCAATCCTCGAACGCGATGCACGAACAACGCCAGATGCACCAGCGGGCGGCCGGGAAACGCCGTAAACAAATCGGGCGCGGATTCCGGAATAGTCCTGCCGAGCATCCGATAGAACGCCTCGACGCCCAGGTCCGACTCCCCGTCCATCGCCACGGCGCTACGCCGCTGTTTCGCGATCGCGCGCAACGATAGCGGGCAATCGTGGTTTCCCAAGATCGCGGAATCCCATTGCGGGACATTCTCGTGGCGCGACGCACTCTGTGTGTGCGAGCGGCGTGTTGCGCTCGCGACGGCGTCGATGATCGACCATTGAACATGGTCTGCGCTCAATACGTTCGGCCTGCCCTCGAAGTCGAGTGAGGCCGCGATGGAACCGAAGTCAATTTCCGGATCTACGCCGACAACTTCGGCCCTCGCATCGACCAACAGCAAACACTCCGCATGTTCTGGTTCCTCGGCGTGAAACTCCGAATGACGGCCCAGGCCCAGCAGTTTTTCGGCGAGATCGTCCGGCGCCTCGTCCAATCGGCGCGTCCGCCAACCAAGCGCCCGCGCGGCGAATGCCAAGGCGGCGATCGCGTGGCCAGTGTCGTGCTGACAATACCGGAATGCACGCTCGCCGTACTTCCACGCCTCGCGCCAGAAGACCGACGCCAACCCTACGAGAAACACGCCCTCCGATAATTCGGCGTGAGTACGCGCGCGGCGCTCGAGCGCGTGATCATCCGGCGCGTAGTGCCACAGCGCGGCCTCGTCCGACAACCCAGTCAGCGCGCCCACCAACACGTATGCCTCCGTCGGGTGCAGGTTCCCGCTCGAGGGATTGCACCGCAACGCCCAGCGCGATCCTTGGTACTCCTTCCAAGCGGATATCGCCATCGAGCACTCAAAAAACACCGAGAACGACTCCAGCGTCAGCGGCAACGCCGGCGGCGGTTCGCGGTACAGCGATTCGTATGACGGTGTGACGTCATTGGCGACAAGTGGAAGGAGAAAGCGCTTCGCGCCCGCGTAGCGCCTGAACGGATCCGGCTGGTTGGCCCAATCGAGATACCCCATCGATCGTGCGTAGCGATTGAAATGGTGCTTTGTCGCCTCGTGATACGCCAGCGCGATTTCTTCGTTCGTCATAGTGGGCACAGTATCGCACGGCCCATCGCGACGCCGTCTCAACTGATTCCTCGGCCGGTCGAGCGAGCTATCGCACGTCGCGCCAATTCCACCGCGCACGCCAAAATTGATAGACTATTCGCGGCGGCGATCGGTGAGTCGACGGGGGGGGCGAAATCATGGTTTTTGTAAGAACGTTTAAGGGGTATGAAGACCGCACGGCCGAACTCGACCGTGCCGTGAACGATTGGATAGTCGAGGCCAGCGTCGAAATCGTCGACATCAAATGCTCGATGAGTCACGAAGCCGGCAGCCGCGCCAATTCGGGCGACCTGATTTACGCCGTGCTGTACCGGGCAAACCAACCGAAGCCCTGATTGGCGATATCGGGAGCGGCCGCCTCTTCCGCGAAGGGACCCTTCTCCGATCTCGTGAGACCTAATGACTAAACTCGTCTCGATTGTCGCCCCGTTCTACAACGAAGAGGAAAACGTTCGTCCGACCTGGGAGCGGGTCGTCGAGGCGATGACGCCGCTCAACGAGTTTCGGTTTGAGGGGGTGTTTGTAGATGACGGGAGCACCGACGGCACGGGGCGCGCCCTCGACGAACTGGCCGCCCGCGACACCCGCCTGCACGCCGTTCACTTTGTGCAGAACCGGGGTCAATCCGCGGCACTCATCGCGGGGATGCGGGCCGCGAAGGGCGAATACGTTCTGACCATCGACGGCGATCTGCAAAACGATCCGGCCGATTTCCCGAAGTTTCTCGAACTGCTGGCCCAATACGATTGCGTGTGCGGCGTCCGCGTCAACCGGCGGGATACATGGGTGCGCAGGGTTTCGAGCCGTGTTGCGAACCGCGTGCGCAACGTTATCTTGCGGGACGGCATACGCGACTCGGGCTGCGGGGCGAAAGGCTTCCGGCGTGCCGTAGTCGACCACCTGCCCTGCTTCAACGGCGTGCACCGTTTCTTTGCCGTGTTCGTGCGGCGTGCGGGGTTCTCGATCATTGAGTGCGACGTACGTCACCAGCCCCGTATCCACGGAGTATCCAAATACGGCATCCATAACCGGCTCTGGCGCGGAATGTACGACCTCTTCGGCGTGGCATGGTTACGGAAGCGGTACGTGACGTATGAAATCGCCGACAACCCACCCGCCGCTAAGGCCGCCCCGGGCCCTGCAAGCGAGGCCCCCGCGCGCGCGGCCGCCGTCGTGAAGGGTCTTTAAGTGGGCGTTCCTATCGACCGAATCTGGATGAGCGTCGGGGTCATCGGCGGCGTCATTTTCTACGGGCGCTTCTACGTGCAATGGATCGTGTCCGAGATGCGCGGACGCAGCGTCATGCCGGTCGCGTTCTGGTACATGAGTAGCGCCGGCTCGGTCATGCTGCTGACATTCGCTGTCGCGACGCAATCCCCCCTCGGCGCGCTCGGCCAAAACGTCAACATCATTATTTACTCGCGCAACCTCGTCCACATTTGGCGCGAACGTGGCGCGCTCACGCCTGCGCGGAACGTCGCGCTCCATGGCGCGGTCGCATTGATCGCCCTGATCGCGCTCGGGTTCGTCGGATGGACCTGGTACCGCGAAGTCGAAATCGTCCGCGAGGCGCCTGCCCACGAAGCGCGCGCCGTCTGGCTGTGGCTGGCCGTCGGCGTTGTGGGCCAAGCGATGTTCGCGGCGCGGTTCCTCATCCAATGGATCGTCACGGAAATGGAACGCCGCAGCACGGTCCCCACCATCTTCTGGTACCTGAGCCTTGCCGCCTCCGGTTTGCAGTGTGCCGCGTTCTCCCAACGCGGCGAGTGGGTCTTCGCAATTGGGATGGCCGCGACCATGCTCATTTATGCCCGAAACCTATGGTTCATCTACACGCATCCGGGCGCGCTTGCGAACGCCAATGGCGTGACAACGGCGGGATAAATGGAATCGACGAAACAATTCAACTGGCGATTGGCGGGGTTGCTTCTCGTTGCCCTCGCGCTGTTCGCCGTCAATCTCGATGGCTATGATCTCTGGCCCGCCGATGAACCGCGCTTCGGCCAAGTGTCGCGCGAGATGATGCGCAGCGGCGACTTCCTCGCGCCGCACGTGAACGGGCTGGCCTACCGCGAGAAGCCGCCGTTGTTGTTCTGGCTCATCTCGCTCGCATCGATTCCTTTCGGCGACGTGACGGAGTTCTCCTCTCGCGTGCCGTCGGTCGTTGCCGGACTATTGACGCTCGCGCTGACCTACGCCCTCGCGCGCAGGATGTTCGGCGGGCAGACCGCGATTTGGGCCCTGATCGTCCTGGCGACCTGTGAACGCTTTTGGTGGCAATCGCGCACGGTCCAGATCGACATGCTGCTCACGCTCTGCATGACCGCCGCGCTCTACAGCCTGTGGCGCTGGCACGAATCGCGCGAGCGGAAATGGCTCGTTGCGCTCTACGCGGCAATGGCCGCGGGCATGTACGCCAAAGGCCCGCCCGCGTTGGTGTTCCCTCTGCTCTTCATCGCAGCGTTTTACTGGAAACAGCCTACAGACCGGCGCCAGACGCACTGGGTAGTTGGCGCGCTCGCGGTCATCGCCACTTTCGTGTTGTGGCTCATTCCTGCGCGCTTGAGCATCGACGCTGGACAAGGCAGCGCGGCCGGCGGCGACATCATGCAGAACATCCAACGCCAGACCGTGGGCCGTCTGTTCACGATCGGAAATCACGCGCAACCGCCCTGGTACTTTCTCCAAACGTTGCCGGTCGATTGGCTACCGTGGACGCTGTTCGCGCCGTTTACGATCTTTTGGGCGTGGCGTCACCGCAACAAAGGTCCGGAAATGCGTTTCCTGCATTCGTGGATCGTCCCGGCGCTCATCTTCTTCTCGATCAGCATCGGCAAACGCGCGATCTACATCCTGCCGCTGTTCCCCGCGATGTCGATCCTATTTTCGCGCAGCATTCTAGTGCTGATCGAGGAGCAACGTTCGCGATACGCAATATGGGCCCCGCGCGCCTGGGGGCTCGCGTTGCTCGTCCTTGGCGCAACGCCGATTGTCATGCGTTACACGGAGTATGCGGCCGCGGTCGATGCCAAGGTCATCGCGTTCGCGGCCGTGTCGGCGCTCCTTGGCGCGTGCGTCATCGCGGCGAGTTTCCAAACCTACGCCCCGCACAAGATCATCGCCGCTTCGCTGCTCGTAATTCTTCCGTTGACTGCGTCGATCGCCTTTCCCGCGCTCAATCCTTACAAATCCGCGCGAGGCATCTGCGCGCCAGTGCGCGAATTGGTCCGCGCCGATGCGGATTTTGATCTGTATTCCATCGGGTTCTCGCGCGAGGTATACGTTTATTACTCGGACAGGTTTCACAAACCGCTGGTGAACGACGTTCTCGATCTCGATTTGCCGGAAGGCACGGGGATTATCGAGACGTTTACGGTGCAACTCGACCTCAAGAAGGCAGTGTCTCATGCCGTCCGAGAGGTCCCGATCGAAAATGTCGAGCGCGTGACGGAAGCGGAAATCGCGGCGTTGCTCAACGCCACCGAGAAGGCGCTCGCAGCGGAGAAAATCAATCCGGCGCTGCGGGCCTCGTTCGAATCGGCCATCGCCGCCGAAACCGCGCCACTCGCCGCGGATCGGCCCGCCATCGCTTTCGTGCAGGAAGTGGACTACCGCTGGCTCTTGCCGTTGTCCCCGGCATTGCAGTCGTACAAAGTCCTCCAGTTTCGCGGCGTCGGCTCGCGCGACGTATTACTCCTCGCCAACGCCTCGGCCGTCGCGCTGCTCGAATCCCTCGGTATCGAGCAATGAAACGGCCGCTGCTTTGGGCGGCGGTCGCGTTCATAGCGGGAAACCTGTCGGGCGCGTTTGGTCTCGTGCCGGGCATGGCCGCGCCGCTGTTTCTCGCCGCGGCAGGCCTACTCGTCGTCGCAGCACTCGCGCGATACTCCGGCGCGCGCGCAGCGGGTGTGCTCCTCCTCTTCTCGGCCGCCGGCGCAATGCTTTGGAACGCGCGACACCTCGGCCCGCCCGGCGATCCGCTCTCCCGCTTCGCGTCAATCCAGCCGGATGAAACGGTCTACACGCTCGAGGGCCGCGTTGAACAACCCGACATAGTGTTGTCCGGGCAGGACTATGCCCAGTTCTGTTTGCGTGTCGAGCACGCGGCCGCTGCTGAATGGTCCGCTGATATCGCCGGCGGCGTGGTTGTCCGCTGGAGCGGCCCGGCCCGGCCCATTTTCGCGGGCGACCGCGTGCGCGTGAGGGGCCCGCTCCAACTCGATCTGGCGCGCATCAACATCGGTACATCGAGTTCCGAGGACTACTTGCGTGGCCGGGACATCCACGCGGCCATGCCTGTGCGCGGGGCCGTACCAGTCGAACGATTGGCACCCGGCGGACTACTCTCGCCGATACGTTTCGCTTCCGTGTTGCGCCAGACACTCGCCGAACGCCTCGCCCGTGCAGTCCCGCCGGAGACGCTCGGCTTCCTGCTGACTGTCTGGGTCGGCGATCGGCGGCGCGTCGAACAGGCCGCTTACGACGCCTACGTCCAGTCCGGAACGGCGCACATTCTCTCCGTGTCCGGCGTCCATATGGCCATCGTCTACGTAACGGGCACGTGGGTGCTGGGCTTGTTCATCCGCGAGCGCCGCGCACGAACAGCGGTAATCATGCTCCTCATGTTCCTCTTCGCGTTCATGGCCGGCGCGAGCGTCGCGTGCCTGCGGGCAGTGGTCATGATCGCCATCTACCTGGCCGCCGGTCTCGTCGGTCGTGAGCCCGACACACCCACAGCGCTCGGCGCGAGCGCGTTCCTATTTACGCTGCAGGACCCAGACGTCCTGTTCGACGGCGGCTTCCAACTTTCCTTTCTGAGCATCGCCTCGATCCTGATATTCAGCCCGCCGATCGGTGATCGTTTGGGCGCGCTTCCTCTTTGGTCCCGCGAGCCGATCGCGTCGGGCCTGGCAGTCCAGTTTCTGCCGCTCCCAATTGCTATCCACCTTTTTCACGTGGTGCCGTGGGCGGGCCCCTTCGCCAACCTTCTCGTCATCCCGATGTTGTCCGTCATTCTGTGGCTCGCGTTCGCAACATCCGCGCTCGCATTGATCTGGGCGCCCGCGGCCGCGCTCCCCGGCCATGCGTTGGCCCCCTTCGTCGCGCTCATCGAATGGATCTCCGAACGGACGGCGTCGATGGCCGGGGCCGCGCAGCTAACCACGCCTACGCCACTCGCCGTCGCCGCCTGGTACGGAGCGCTCGTTTGTCTGTGGATTGCGTTGACTCGAACTGAGCGACGCGCATGGACCATCGCGGCGGGGGCCGTGTGCGTTGTAGTTGCGGTGGTCGCTTGGTCGCCGTTCACGCAGCCCGCCGAAGTCCATTTCCTCGACGTCGGCCAAGGCGACGCCACGTTCATCCGCACGCCGGGCGGCACGAATATCCTGATCGACGGAGGCGACCGTTCGCCCTATACCCGTACCAACATGGGCCGCCACGCCGTCGGCCCGTTTCTCTGGTCGAACCATGTGAGGAAGCTCGATGCGGTAATCGCCACGCACGCGGACGGCGATCACGTCGGCGGCCTGCTCTACGTCGTCGAGAATTTCCGCGTCGCCGCGCTCTACATCGGCCCGAGCGGCCCGGATTCCGAACTCGTGCGCGAACTCCTCGAGGCCTGCGCCCGGCGCGGCGTACCCGTGCGCCCACTCGTTCGAGGCGATGCGATACCCGTCCGAGGGGCGTTGCTCGATGTGCTCCATCCGCCCGCAGACTGGCCCGCGTCCTCGACCGACAACAACGCCTCGCTCGTGTTTCGGCTGACGTGGCCTGGGATGAGCGTGGTCCTCCCGGCGGACGCCGAGGCCGAAGCCGAGAAGGCGATCGCCGCGAACGATTGCCGCGCCGACGTGCTCAAAGTCCCCCACCACGGGTCCGCGACGTCAAGCACGCCCACGTTCGTCGATGCCGTGCGTCCCTCGATCGCCATCATTTCCGCGGGCCGCCGATCCGGAAATCGGTTCATCAACGGGGGCGTGCTGCGCGACTACCAAGCGCGCGGTATCGAGGCTTACCGTACCGACCTAAGCGGCGGCATCCGCTTGCGCAGTACGTCCGGCGGCTACCGTGTCGATACGGCCCGCGCCCTTCGCGGGTATGTTACCGCCGTTCACCCCTGACACCGTGTGCGCTACCACATGCGTGGAGCACCGTGGCAAAATCCGGGTTAAACTTGTCGAACATCACCACAAGCGAAAGGTCAAAGCCATGAACTATGTACATCGCTCCCTAATTTGCGCTGCCCTAATCACCGCGATTGCCCCTGCACTGGCGCACGCTCAGCAACAGGAAAAAAAGGACGTGAACGCCGCTTCCGGACCGCTTACCGTCGGCGTCGTTCTGTATCCCGGCTTCGAGCTATTGGATGTATTCGGTCCCGTCGAAATGTTCGTCAACATCGGCGTGGAACGACTGAAGATGGTCATGGTCGCCGAGAAAGCGGGCAACATCGCCTCCGGTCCCACGAAGGACGCGACTGGCTACGCCGGACCGAAAGCCGTCGCCGACTACGGCTTCGAGGACTGCCCCCCGCTGGACATCATCCTCGTCCCCGGCGGCTTCGGCACGTTAGATGAACTCGACAACGAGAAGTTGTTGACGTTTCTACGCGAGCGCTCCGCCAGGGCCCAGATAACGACCTCGGTATGTTCGGGATCCGCCTTGCTCGCCAAGGCCGGTCTGCTCGACGAAAAAAAGGCAACGTCAAACAAAGCCTTCTATTCGATGCTCGTCGCAAACGGGCCAAAAACCAACTGGGTCCCCAAGGCCCGCTGGGTCGAAGACGGCAACATGATCACCTCGTCCGGCGTGTCGGCGGGAATCGACATGGCCCTCGCCGTGATTGCCCGCCTCTATGGCAATGAGACGGCAGAACAGATCGCGCACGGCACCGAGTACGTCTGGAATAAGGATCCCCATAACGATCCCTTCGCCGTCGCGATCAAGTAGTACCCAACCCAATACCGTCGAACGAATCCGAATGGCGTTCAAGTAAGGCATCCGCGTCGGCGAATTCGGCGGCCATTAAGCGCGAGCGGTTATTGTTCGAACGGACTTGCCTCCAATTCCGCTTCCTGCGCGGCGTTCCATGTTTTTAGTCGCTCGACGCTTTCGCGGTAGGGGCGCATGCCGGCGGTGAAGCAGATGATGCCGATGACGTGGCAGATGCAGCCGACGATGATCATCGAGTAGGGCAGTTTCA
>CAYXRK010000125.1:0-13960 GCA_964467615.1 uncultured Nitrospirales bacterium
TGGGCGGCCATGACCACGCTCCTTCTGCGGCGCGAAGCGTTCGTCGACGTGGTGGACGGCGCGGTTCCCAAAACGATTGCGCCACAAGAGACTTGGATGGCCATTTACCCGACTGCCACCGCCGGGCCGGATGAACGCATCGGCACGGTCCACACCAAGACCGCGCCCGGCGAACGGGACGGGGTCGCGGGCGCGGAGTTCACGCTCGCGGTCAACCTCGCGACGACCATGATGTCCACCCCGGCCCAGATCGACATCACCGGCACGACATGGAACCCCTCGACCGGCGGCATCGCGAGTTTCGATTTTGACATCAAGTCGTTCGATCACGAGATGAACATTTCAGGCCGCAACGCTGGCGGGCGCGTCGATCTCAACGTCACCACCGCGGGCGAAACCATCCCGCTCTCGCTTCCCGTCGGAAAGGACTTTCTTGTTTCCGGTAATCTCGGCACGACCGTGTTCAATCTCCCTGCACTCGAAATCGGGGACGAGGTCGTCATCGATGCGTTCGACCCCATGACGCTCTCAATGGGCAAGGCGCACGTGAAATGCATCGACGCGGTGCCCTGGAATGTCGCAGGCGAGGAAGTCTTCACCAAGTTACTTACGACGACCATCGCCGGCGTCACGACAAAGGTCTGGGTCACGATGGACGAGGAGGTCGTCCGAATCGAGACACCCTTCGGGTTCACTCTCGAAAAAATCAGGCCGCAAGACGCCTACGCGGCAATCAAACCGTCTGAACACACCGAACTTATCGACGTCGTCGCGATACGCCCAACCGGCCTGCCACCCGTGCGCGGCGCAAAGCGCATGCGGATTCGAATCTCCGGTTTGCCGGATGGCGTTGTACCGCCGAACGACACCATCCAACGCCAGATCGATCCTGGCGTCTTCGAAATACGCGCCCAGGACTTGCCTTCGAGCGCGAGTGTCCCGTCACCCAGCCCGGAATGGATGGATACCCTGACGGGTGACGCCTTCGTGCAGACCGGCCATCCGAAGATTCGGGCGCAAGTCGATCAGATCGTGTCCGGTTCGGACGACGCTCTCGCCCGCGCGCTGAAAATCCATCATTGGGTGTACGGCAACATCGACAAAATTGCCGTGCTCACGTTGCCCTCCGCGCTCGAGGTGCTCGAGTCCCGCGAAGGCGATTGCAACGAACACACCGTCCTATGCACGGCCCTCGCGCGAACCGCCGGCGTGCCCACGCGCATCGCTATCGGCGTCGTGTACAGCGAAGAACTCGGCGGCTTCTATTACCATGCATGGCCCGAGGTCCACCTCGGCCGCTGGATCGGCATCGATCCCACGCTCGGCCAAGAGTCCGCCGACGCGACGCATATCAAGCTCGTGGTCGGCGGCATCGACCAATGGACCAAACTCGTCGGGTTCATGGGCCAACTTCAAATCGAGGTCCTCGAAATCGAATGATCAAAACCGAAGGCCTCACCAAAAAATTCGGTGACAAAATCGCCGTCGACCGCCTCGATCTCGAAATCGCCGAAGGCGAATTCTTTTGCTACCTCGGCCCCAACGGCGCGGGCAAAACGACGACGATCAAAATGCTCACCGGCCTCATTCAGCCTACCTCGGGCCGCGCGACATTGGGCGGGTTCGACATCCAGAAGGACCCCGTCCGCACGAAGGAACTGCTCGGATACATTCCCGACCATCCGTTCCTCTACGAAAAATTGACGGGCCGCGAATTCATGCGCTTCGTCGCGGGCCTATACCGCATGCGCGAGGACCACACCGAAGAGCACGCCGAGGAACTCATGCACCTCTTCGAAATCTCCTCGGTGGCCGACCAATTGATCGAGAACTACAGCCACGGCATGCGTCAAAAGCTCTCCTTCGCGTCGTGCTTTCTGCACCGGCCGCGCATCGTCATTGTTGACGAACCCTGGGTCGGCCTTGATCCCAAAAACATTCGCTTCGTGAAGGACTACCTCAAGCAGAAAACGCGCGAGGGCCTGACCGTTCTCATGTCCACGCACACGCTCAGCATCGCGGAGGAAGTCGCTGACCGCATCGGCATCATCAACCGCGGCAAGCTGTTGCGCGTAGGCAGCGTTGACGAAATCAAACGAATGGCGACAAATCCCGGCAGCCTCGAAGACACCTTCCTCGAACTCACGCGCGAAGACGACTGACCGTGGGCCAGTTCGGCGCGATCCTCTGGGCAAAAACGCGCATGGCGCGGCACCTCATCGCGTCCGTGCGGACCGAGTCGAAGCTCAAAATCATCGTCGTCGGGACGAGCGGTTGCCTCCTCTGGATCCTCATGCTTGCCGCCTTCCTTTCGGCGTTCCATTGGCTCCAAGAGTTCCAGCCCGCTACGGGGACCGAAACGCTCAGCCTCGGCGATGTGCTTATGGCGCGCCTCTTGTCCGTCTTTACGCTCGCGCTCTTTTTCATGCTCATTTTCTCGAACGTGCTTATCTCGTTCTCGACGATGTACAAGGCGCGCGAAGTCGCGTATCTGCTCAACGCGCCGATTTCCGTGCGCGCGTTCTTCGTTTCGCGGCTCACCGAATGCATCAGCTTCAGTTCCTGGGCCTCCGCGTTTCTCGGCTCTCCGCTCCTGCTCGCGTACGGCTACACCACCGATGCCCACTGGGGCTACTACGCCGCCGCCCTTCTCTTCTATCCGCCGTTCGTCACAATTCCTGCCGCGCTCGGCGCGTTCCTAACTCTCTGGCTCGTGCGCATTTTCCCGCGCTTACCGCGCGTAGCGTTGTTGGCCCTTGCCTGCATCGCGCTCGTCGCGATGTTCCTATTCTTGCGGAAAACGATGAGCGCGGAGCGCTTGTCCGACGACGCCGTCGTCAACCTCGTGTTACAGACAACGGGGCAAACCCAGTCGCCATATCTCCCAAGTTTCTGGGTCGCGCAAGGCCTCCTCGCCGCCGCGGCCAATCGCTATCGTGAGAGTTTCTTCTTACTCGGGCTGCTCGTCTCGAACGCCCTCTTCGTGGTCTGGCTCGCCACTGAGACCGCCAACCGAATCTTTCTCGCCGGTTTCAGCGCCATCATGGGCAGCGACAATAACCGTCCCCGGCCGCTAGGTCGCGGCGTCCTGGGCCGACTTGATTCACTGCTCGGGTTCATCCACGCCCCCTTCAAGCCGCTCATCATCAAGGACATCAAACTGTTCTGGCGAGACCCGACGCAATGGACGCAGTTCGTCATTTTCTTCGGCATCATGGCCGTCTACATCGCGAATCTCGGCAACAGTTCGATGGGCTACAAGAACGAGGCCTATCGAAACTTCGTCGTCATCTTGAATAACGGCGCCTGCCTGCTCATCCTCGCCTCCCTCACTAGCCGCTTTGTCTATCCGCTGATCAGTCTCGAAGGATTCCGTTTCTGGATTCTCGGTCTCGCGCCGCTCACCATTCGCCAGCTCATGTGGCAGAAGTTTTGGCTAAGCGTCGCCATGACCCTGCCCTTCATGCTCACGCTCACGACGCTCACTTGCCTCTTTCTCGACGTCGGCGCCGTGCGGTTTCTCGTCGCCGTTTATAGCGTTCTGCTCGCCAACGTGGCGCTGTCGGGGCTTGCCGTCGGTCTAGGCAGCATCTACCCCAACTTCCAAGAAGACAACCCCGCGCGCATCGTCTCGGGCATGGGCGGCACGCTCAACTTCCTGCTCAGCATCGGCTACATCACCTTCGTCGTCGGGACGCAAGGCGTCATTTTGCAATGGAACGTGCTCGGCCGTTACGCGCGCCCCGAAACGTTCTGGTACGTCCTCGCAATTGTGCTGATCGCGAATACCCTGCTTAGCGCGCTCGCGCTTTTCGCGCCGATGCGCCTCGGCCACCGCAATCTTCTCCGCACGGAGTTCTGACCCGGCTCCGCGTCAGCGCTGTTCCGCCTCAAACTCCTGCACGAGCCCCTGCCTGATCTTCTGAACGGCTTTGTCCGTGTCCTTGTCCGTCAACGTCCCTTCCCCGCTCTGAAACACCAGCCCGATCGCAACGCTCTTCTTCCCTTCGGGCACCGGCTTTCCTGTGTACACGTCGAACACCCGCGCCTCGTGCAGCAGCTTCCCGCCCGCCTGGCGGACCTCCGCGAGCAAAGCGCCGACCTGGATCTTTTGGTCTACCACCACTGCCAAGTCGCGCAGCGAGTGCGGAAACGCCGGTATCTCTTTGAACTGCGGTACCGGCACGCGCACGCCAATCACCGCGCTGAGATCGATTTCCGCGGCATACACATCCGTCGTCGTCTCGAACGCCTCCGCCACCTTCGGATGAATCCGGCCGAGGTCCCCGATAGCCTTCTTGCCGGACACGAGCGAAGCACCCTCCCCTGGCGCAAAACACGGCAGGTCCGACTCCGAGTATTCGGCCTCCACGCCCAAATGCGCGAGCACCGCTTCGAGCAGACCCTTCAGATCGTAGAAGTCGACGGCGCGCTCCGCGCCCGCCCAATGCTTCGGGCGCGTCCCCGCCAGAACGATACCGAGGCGCTGCGTCTCCTCCGGCAGCTCCTCCTGCGGCATGAACACCGGGCCGATTTCGAACGCCGCCACGTACGGCACGTTCTTGCGCAGGTTCGACGATGCCGCTTGAATCAATTGCGGAATGAGCGTCCTCCGCATCGTCGAATGGTTTTCGGTCAACGGATTCATCAGCCCAAGCATCTGGCCGTACCGCTCACCCAGCCCCGCCCGCTCAACGTCCGCCAGGCACGTAAACGTCCAGTGAATGAATTCGCTCAGTCCAAGCCCCGCCATGAAGTGTCGCAACTCGAACAGTTTCGATAAATCCGGCGCAAGCACGACTTCGGTGCGCCGCACGCTCGGCAGCGTCGCTGGCACCTTTTCATATCCGTGCAGACGCACGACCTCCTCAATAAGGTCTGCCTCGATCGAACAATCGTAACGCCACGACGGAGGCGTCACGGTAACGGACGCCGCGTCCGCGCGTGCTTCCTTGAACCCCAGCGCCGTCAGGTATCGCTGTTGGGTCGCTGCGTCCACTGGACACCCGATAAGCGCATCGCTCCGCGCAAAGCGCAACGCAATCTCCGGCGTAGTCTGTTTGCGCGGATACTCGTCCAACGCGCCCGGCGCGGCCTGCCCGCCCGCGATCTCCGCCAGGAGACGCGCCGCGCGATTGGCCGCGAATAACGCCATCTCCGGATCCGCGCCGCGCTGAAACCGTTGGCTGGCTTCGGTCTTGAGATTCAGCCCCCGCGCCGTCCGCCGAATTTGTGTTGGCTCGAAGTACGCGCTCTCCAGAAATATGTTTGTCGTTCCGGCGCCGACTTCGCTGTCGCAGCCGCCCATCACGCCCGCGACCGCGACCGGCGACTTCGCGTCGGCGATCACGAGCATCTCGGATGTTAGCGTCCGCGTCTCCTGATCAATCGTCTTGATCGTCTCGCCGCCGCGTGCGCGGCGCACGACAATTCGTTGGTCGGTAAGGCGGTCGAAATCGAACGCATGCAGGGGTTGTCCGGTCTCCATCAAAACGTAATTCGTGATATCGACAACGTTGTTGATCGAGCGCTGCCCCGCCGAGGCCAGTCGCCGCACGAGCCAAGTGGGCGAGGGGCCAATCTTCACACCGCGCACGATCCGCCCAACATATCGCGGGCAAATATCCGAGTCCTCGATCGTCACCGACGACACGCTTGCCGCCGGTGCGCCCGATTCGGCGGCCTGCGTCTCGGGCATTCGCATCGGAATCCCATACGCCGCCGAAAGCTCGCGCGAAATCCCGATGACGCTCGCCCAATCGCCCCGGTTCGGAATCACCTCAATATCGAGAACAACGTCGTCCAGTCCCAATGCCGCTTTCGCGTCCGAGCCAATCTGAAACGACGGGTCGAGTATCAGCAAGCCGTCGTGATCCTCGCCCATGCCCAATTCGCGCGCCGAACACATCATCCCTTGCGATTCGACGCCCCGCATCTTGCGCTTGCCGAGCGTGATCCCGCCCGGCAGCGTTCCCCCCGGCGTGGCCGTCGGCACCAAATCGCCCGGCTTCATGTTCTTTGCGCCGCACACGATCTGCAACGGCTCCGCCTGGCCCACGTCCGTGCGGCACACGACCAATTTGTCCGCGTCCGGATGCGGATTAATTTCCAAAATTTTCCCGATGACGACGCCCGAAATCTCCGCGCCGATGTGCTCGACGTTTTCGATCTCCAGGCCGAGCATCGTCATCCTCTCGCAAAGTTCTGCGACGGAAACATCAAGATCGATGTAGTCCTTGAGCCAATTGAGCGAAAGTTTCATAGATCAGAATTGTTGCAAAAAGCGCAAATCGTTGTCGCTAAGGTGTTGAATCGTCGGCACCGCGTGCTTGAGCATCGCAAGCCGATCCAGCCCAAGGCCAAACGCGTACCCGGTGTACTTCTCCGCGTCGTATCCGACCCGCTTGAAAATGTTCGGGTGCACCATCCCGCAACCGAGGACTTCCATCCATCCGGAATGTTTGCACGCGCGGCAACCTGCCCCTTTGCACACGGTGCACGAAACGTCCACCTCGGCGGAAGGCTCTGTGAAGGGGAAGAAGTGAGGACGGAATCGAATCTTCGCGTCCGCACCATAGAGCCGGTGAAGGAAATGCTGCATGGTCCCTTTCAAATCGGCGAAGGTCACTCCCTCGTCCACCAACAGCCCATCGAGTTGCCAAAACATCGGGCTGTGGCTCGCGTCCCAATCCACCCGGTACACGCGCCCCGGAAACACCGCTGCGATCGGCGGCCTGTGCTGCTCCATAATGCGAATCTGGATCGGTGTCGTATGCGTCCGCAGCACAACCCCCGGCTTCACGAAAAACGTGTCGTGCACGTCCCGGGCTGGATGTTCCTTCGGCGTGTTCAACGCATCGAAATTGTAAAATTCCGTCTCGACTTCCGGCCCCTCCGCGAGCTGAAAGCCGAGTTCTCGGAAAATCCCCACCAACTGATCGATCAGTTGCGAAATGATGTGCGTATGGCCGGCGTCAGGCTGTCGTCCCGGCAGCGAAAAATCCAGCACCGGGCGGCGATCTCCGCCGGCGCCCGCCGCCTCCAGTTCCGCCTTTCGCCGATCAATGGCCTCGGCGAGCAACGTCTTCGTTTGGTTCGCCGCCTGACCCAACGCCGGCCGCTCGGTTTCCGGAACGTCTTTCAACCCGCGGAGCACGCCCGTGACCTCGCCGTTCCGCCCAAGAAACCGCACTCGAATATCTTCAAGCGATTTGATATCCGGGGCTGCGGCAATCAGCGCGATGCCCTCGGCTTCAAGTTGTTTCAATGTGTCTAACATCGCCATGGCTCTATTGAAACAGCGCCGTCCCTATGCGCACTTCGGTCGCGCCTTCCTCAATCGCAATCTCAAAATCGTTCGTCATTCCCATGCTGCGTATCGGCAATCCATATCGGTCCGCCAGCTCCTTCAGTGCGCGGAAGACAGGCCGCGCTTCCTCGATGTCATCCGCCAACGGCGCCATCGTCATCAATCCCTCAACGCATAGATGCAGCAACGATTTCATCTTCGCAATCGCGTCGTCCAATTCGTCCGGCGCAAAACCATATTTCGTGCTTTCGCCGGAAATATTCACTTCGATCAGGACCGGCATCGTCTTGCCTAGTTCTGCCGCCCGCGTATCAATGGCCTCAGCCAATTCCAATCGGTCGACTGCGTCAATGCGATCAAAACGTTGAGCCACGTCCCTAACTTTCCGGCGTTGAACGTTCCCGATCATGTGCCAAACAACTCCCGTCCCCAGCGCTGCCGGCTTTTCGCCAGCCTGCTCCACGCGGTTCTCCCCAAAATGTAGAACGCCGAGCCTCGCGAGTATTCGGACTTCCTCGACCCCCACGGATTTCGTCACGGCAATCAGAGTCACGGACTTGGCGTCTCGGCCGCTCCGCTCGGCGGCGGAAGCGATTCGCGCCTGCGCGGACAATAGGTTCGCTTGAATCCGTTCGAGAGTCGTCATAGGCACGCGGCGAGAGCGTTCTCCCGAACGCGCGCCGCGTATAATAGGGTCGCCTTGCTCCCTATTCAACTCGTTGTGGAGCAACACGATACGCGGCGTGTTACCATATTTCGCGGGAGACACCATGTGAAGTCCGGCGAAGGCAACTACCGATTGCTCATGACGGTCGGCGGCATGGGGGTCATTCTGTTGCTCCTCGTTGCGTGGGGTTTGCGGCAGACATCTCGGCCCAGCGAAGCCCAGCGCGTCGTCGTCACTGGGCGCGATTCGCGGTTTTCCGGAGATCGCGCGTACCAAGACCTCGGCGAGATCGTTGCCATCGGCCCCCGTGTCGCAGGAACGGAAGCGGCAAAAAAAACCCGCAAGTGGATTCAGCGCAAGTTCCAACAGGTTAAGGTGCCCATCGAGGAGCAACGCTTCGAGGCCGACACCCCGCTCGGGAAACGCTCAATGGTCAACCTCATCGGCAAAGTGAAGGGTACAAAATCCGGAATCATCCTCCTTAGCAATCACTATGACACGAAGTTCTTCCCCGACTTCGAATTCGTCGGCGCGAATGACGGGGGCTCGACCACCGCCTGGATGACCGAAATGGCCCGCGCCCTCGGTCCAACGCGCGAAGGCTATTCGGTATGGCTGGTTTTCTTCGATGGCGAAGAAGCCTTCAAAGAATGGTCCGACACCGACAGCCTTTACGGCAGCCGCGCCCTCGCTGAAATGCTCGACAAGGAAAATGCCATCGGGGAAATCAAAGCGTTGATAAACGTCGATATGATAGGCGATTGCTATCTCGGCATTTTCGACGACGCTGATGCACCGGTCTGGCTAAAGCAAATCGTCTGGGACCGCGCCGATCGAATGGGTTACGGTCAGCACTTCCTCCGGTTCTCGCAAGACTTGCTCGATGACCACATGCCATTTCGTAAACGCGGCGTCCCCGCACTGAACCTCATCGACTACCGATACGGCGGATCCGCAGTCGACCACCAACAAAACTGGCACACCCCGAACGACACTATTGAAAAGGTCTGCCCTGATAGCTTGAAAATGATGGGAGACCTGCTCTACCACGCTCTGCTCGACATCGATGAGAAGGCGTCACAGTCTCAATGGACGCCGTAGTCCAACGCCAAACCGCCTGGCTAACCGACGTCACATCCGACGAGATGCGCCGCATCGTCGACGCCCTCTACCGGGTCCACCGCCTCGTCTCCGACATTACCGACCTCGACGCCCTCCTCGAAAACATCATGGAAGAGAGTAAAGGCATCGCCATGGCCGAGGCGTGCAGCTTGCTTCTCTACGACGAGTCGAAAGACGACCTCTACTTTCACGTCGCCCTCGGCGAATCGGGTGATCAACAAGCCCTCAAGAGCCTCGTCCGGCTCAAACTCGGCGAGGGAATTGCCGGCCTCTGCGCCGCCAAACGCGAATCCGTGAACGTCGCCGACGTCGCGTCGGACGAGCGCGTATTCCGCGAGGCGGACAAAACAACCCGTTTCGTGTCGCGCAATATGTTGGCCGTACCCTTGGTCGATCGCGACCGCCTCATCGGCGTCATCGAAGTTCTAAACAAGAAGGAGGACAACGTATTCACCGACGTCGACCGTCGTATCATGGAGGTCTTCGCCTCGCTCGTCGCCAGCGTCCTCACCAATGCCCGATTGATTGAACAAAACATCCAATCCGAGCGCCTCGCCGCCCTTGGCCAGGCTGTCGCCGGCCTCTCTCACTACTGCAAGAACGTCCTCACCGGCGTCTCCGGAAGCGTCGAACTCATCGATCAGGGAATCGCGCGAGGGGACCAGAATGTCCTTCTGAAAGGCTGGTCCGTACTGAAGCGAAGTGTCGGCCGGATCTCGAACGTCGTTGAAGACATGCTCGCCTACTCCAAACCCCGCGTCCCGCTTCGCTCGCCTTGCAACGTCGCCGAACTGTTCGAAGACATCAGTTCCTCCATGCAAGACGCCGCGAAAGTCCGGGGTATCATCCTCGAGCAAGACTGCTCAGCCATTAAACAACCCGTCATCCTCGACCCGCGCGGCGCCTACCGCTGCCTGATGAATCTTGTCTCGAACGCAATCGACGCCGCCCCCCGTGAAACCGGACACATCATCATGCGCGCGTACCTGGACGAGTTCGGCGCCGTTGTATTTGAAGTCCGAGACAACGGTCCCGGCGTGCCCGAGGAATTGCTCGACAGGATTTTCGACCCCTTCTATTCCACCAAAGGTTCCGGCGGCACCGGCATTGGCCTGGCCGTCACAAAAAAACTCGTCCTCGAACACGGCGGCCAGGTCCTCATCGATCGTGGCCCCGAAGGCGGCGCGCGCTTCCGCCTCGCATTTCCGCAATCGCTGCCCCGGTAAATGGCGATGTCCAAACCCAAACGAAAATTCGATTCCGTCGGCTGGGGCTTTTGGCTCATCGTTTTCTTCGTTGCTCTCGGCCCATGTATCTACGGCCTTCTGCAGATCGGCGACGACGGCGTCGAACCTATCGTACTCGTTACGTTCGGCACGTTGGCCGGCGCCGTTGTCGCCGGACTACTTTCGTGGGTCGTCAACCTCCTGCTCCAGGCGAGGGCCGGACGATTCCAAAGGCGCAGAGAACATGTCCGCAAAAAAAACGCAAGCTTACGTGAATCTAGGTCAACCAACGACTGAAACTCTAGCAATGGCTGACGTTTGGGAATTACAACAATGGGTCGAAGGTCATCCCGATCGGTTTGACCAACGCTGGCGTCTCGCCAAAAAACTGTTTCTCGCCTGGGAATACCGCCTCGCCCTCGAACACCTGCTCGTGCTAAAGAACGAGTGGGATCGCCGTCCCAACGTCGTTCGTTATCTCGCTGCTACGTACTACCGGCTCGGCCGATACGAGGAAGCAATCGAGGAATTGCGCGCCGCCACACAATCCTGGCCCGGGGAAATCGGACTTCACGAACAGCTAGCACGTGCTCTGGAAGCAAGCGGCGACAAAACCGGCGCCGCGAGCGAGTGGGAGAAGGTGTCCGGATTGAATCCCGATCACGCCTTCGCCACACGGGCGATGACACTGCTCCGAGATCACCGACCCGCCGAGAAACGGAAAGCGGGCCCCGCTAGGCCCCGCGCTTCCGCGCCCTCGCAGTCCACCTTCGAGGACGACAGGGCCTGTCCCTCCTGTGGCGCGAAAAACGGGTCCGAGTTCGAACGGTGTTGGCAATGCCACGCCCTGCTTCGCGCTGCCGCCAGAGCGGCTGACCAACGGGAAGAGACGCGGCCTTCCGCCGCGTTTCGTCCCGCTGCGCGCAGCGGCGCCGACCTCTGGCCCATGTTCCTCGGGTTCACCATCGTCGCGTGCTTAAGCGCCGGTCTTTATTTCACCCTTCGCACGTATGTCGGCGGCTTGCCCGCCAAGCCAGAACCAGCTTCGTCGCTGCACACGTTTCTGGACTACAAGCTGAACTCGACGCGGTTAATCATCGGACTCGTCCTTCTGATTGCCTGGCCCGTCTGTCTCCACCTCGCAGCCCGCCTGGCCAACATCGACCGATACGACGGTGTCCGGCTCACGGTGATAGGTATCACTCTCGCGACGCTTGTCTTCGCTTCCTCCTGGCTCATACTTGCGGCGCCGGCGTTAGTCATCGCGGCCCCAATTCTTGCGTCATTCCTGCTCGTGTTTTTTGCAGCGGAACTCAAATATCTCCAAGCATTGCGCCTGTGGGCGCTGCAAGGTGCTCTCGCCACGCTCGTTCTGGTCACAGCCTTCACCGCGATTCACAGTTTCGATTTCGTTCGCGATTTCCCATTCCTGCTCTCGCGCTTGGCCACCCGCGCGCTCGCACCAACGTTCGAACAATCCGGCGTCACGCCCGTCGATTGGGTCATCGAATGGGTGCCTTCCGAGTCCGACTGGCTGGATCGCGTGGCGAATACCGCGCTCATCACTGTCGAACCCGGCGCTCATCAAGATAGAATATTCGTCGAAATCACGGGAGTCGACAAGAAGACCCTGGAGTTTCGCGAAGTGAACGGGGCGATATTCACGTTCGATTTCGAGAAGGTCCGCCCCGGCCAGCCATTCCACTTGTTGGTCTCAGGAAAAGAGGCCATACCCGTTCGGGTAAAAGTCGAATCGGTATTCACGACGCGGACTAGCGGAAGCCTACCGTCCGAGTAGCCCCGAAGTCGCGGCCTCACCGAACCAACGCGCTGCCGCACGCCGATTGTTCGGCAAATCTTTCTGGGGTGACAGCGCGAGCAGCCGTTCCCACGCGTATTCGTTGTATGGCCAGCGCCAAACGCAACCCTTCCAATGCATGTATGCGGTTTCCGAATCACCGAGTTCCTCGTACGCCGCCCCCAGCCACTGGTGTATGTCCCCCGTATCCATCCCGTAGGACGCCAATGCGAATTGATGAAACGCCTCATTGAAACGTTGCAGCGCGAACAGCTGCACGCCGTATTCCTCCCGCGCGTAGGGCTTCGGCCACGGATACTCGGCCGCGCGCTTATACGATTCGAGCGCCGGCTGCTCCGTCGCATTCTCGAGCCGTGCCTGCTGTATCAAATAGTCCGGCCATACCAGGGCCCAGATTACAAACACCGTGGCCCCCACGGTCGCCGCAGCCAACAGCGCTGCATCCAATGCGGTGTCCTTCTTCGACGATATCGACTGCACCGCCACGCCGCTCGGCCTCGCCAGCAAGGCGGCGGCCAACACCAATCCCGCCATTACGTGCGGCGGACTTCCGAACGTCGGATACATCGCCGCAAAAATTGCAACAGCGCAAAGGCCGCCCCATTCCGGCCGATCGCACCGCTTTACTAACACCCACGCCATCCAGAACAAGCATGCGATACCAACGACGCCATACTCCGCGAATACCTCAATGGGATCGCTGTGCGCATTCATCGTTTGCAGGTTGCTAAACAGGTACGACTCCCCGCCGGCGACTTGCAGCACGTCCCCCTGATATTCCGGACTCGCGAACTGATAATTTCCGGGACCCACCCCCAAGACCCAATGATCGCCAATCATTCGCCCAGCCGCCGCCCAATACCACGCCCGTGAGCGCCCCCCGATATCTTCCGAAGTGAACGTCTTGCCCACGCGATCCGTAGTGTATTCTGGAAAAGCGATGCACAACGCGAAGCCGGCCGCCGCCGCGAAGCCGCCCAACGCCGCCGCTCGCCGCCAATTCACCGCCGCATACGGCATCGCGATGACAGTCGCGATCGTACCAGCCAGCCAGGCGCTCCGCGAACCGGCAAGCACCCAAGCCGGAACAATTAGGGCCAGACAAGCGACATCCAGCGGGCGCACTCGCCGCAGCGACAGGATACCGTGCATGCTCAACGGCACGCCGATCGCCACGAACCCGCCGAACAATCCCTGGTTACCGAGGACCCCGTACATCGGCTGGTTGAACCCTTCAACGCGCGGGAACAACGGCTCCGCCAAACCTCCAAGCTGCACCAGCCCCAAGCCTGAAACGATAGCGGCAGACAACTTGATCGCGTCGCACACTCGTTCCGCCCGGCGTCCGTCCCCAATCGTGGCGAACGCGGACGCCGCGAACACGAGATACAGGAGACCCGCGACGAAGGCTTCAATCGCGAAATGCACGACCCCCGCCTGTGCTCCAACGACATGCACGGACACGCCCCAAACCAGCGCTATCCACAATGGCGCAAACGCGCGTATTCCTTCACGCGGAAATCGGCGCTCGAACACGAAAGTAAGGGCGAGGATAGAGCAGCCAATCGAAAACACGGCCCACTTCACCAGAAGAAACGAAGTGAGCTGAAAGCTATACGCGAGCGATACGAGCGGCACAAGGGCCAGAAGGATCCAAAATCGAAACCGCAGTAGCGGGGCTGCGATTCGATTTGGCCCGACAGGCACGAGACTCCTACTCCTTAACGCTCTTCGTCATTCCCGCGCTTAGGAATCGCGTCAGAATAAGTTGATTATATTTGTGACTTCCTGTATAGTGCGGTCATGCAGGACACAGC
>CAYXRK010000126.1:0-13773 GCA_964467615.1 uncultured Nitrospirales bacterium
TTAAACCAAAGGAGGGGGATTGCTGGCGCAAGCGGTCTGGTATTTTCATCGTTTCAGGGTGTGCCCGAAGGGCACGTGGCAACTCCTAGGGCAGACGCTGCCGGGCGCGACGAAGGGCTTGGCGCACGCGCGTTCGCGCGGTGCCGCCGATAGTTTTCCGGGCGGCGACGATGGCCTCTGGTGTTAATAGCGCGAAGACGTCTTCTTCGAAGAGAACGCTGATCTGTTTGAAGTCGACAAGCGTCAAATCGGAGAAGCGGCATTTCTGCCGTATGCACCGCAGCACGAGATGGCCGATCGCGTCGTGCGCCTCGCGGAACGGCGTCCCTTTTCGCGCGAGGTAGTCGGCGAGATCGGTGGCTTCGAGGAACCCGTGTTCGGTGGCGCGGAGCATGTTGTCCCGGTCCACGCGGACGCTCGATAGCATGCGCGTCACGACGGCGAGGCACAGTTGGAGCGTGTCCGACGCGTCGAATACCGGCGGCTTGTCCTCCTGCATGTCCCGGTTATAGGTCATCGGCAGGCCCTTCATCAGCGTCAACAGCGCGACAAGGCTGCCGTACACCCGGCCGGTCTTGCCGCGGACGAGTTCGGCCACGTCCGGGTTCTTCTTCTGCGGCATGATGCTCGACCCGGTGGTAAACGCATCGCCAATCTCGATAAAACCGAACTCGGGCGTCGACCACAGGACCAGTTCCTCGCAGAACCGGGACAGGTGCATCATCGCAATAGAGGCGTTTGAACAAAACTCAATGAGGTAGTCACGGTCGGACACGGCGTCCATCGAGTTGGCCGACACACCGTCGAAACCAAGCTCGTCCGCCACTTGTTTCCGGTTAATCGGATGCGGCGTGCCGGCCAAGGCGGCGGACCCGAGAGGCAAAATGTTCACCCGTTTCCGCATTTCGCTGAACCGGGCGCGATCGCGTTCCGCCATTTCGCAATACGCGTGAAGATGATGCGCGAGCAACACCGGTTGCGCGTGTTGCATGTGCGTGTAGCCCGGGAGGATGACGTCCAAATGTGCCTCGGCCATGTCGAGCAAGCCGCGCTGAAACTCCGCGAGCAGCCGCACAATGGCGTCAATCTGGTCACGCAGCCAGAGCCGCGTGTCCGTCGCGCACTGGTCGTTACGGCTGCGGGCGGTGTGTAGACGTTTACCGGCTTCACCGATGCGCTGGGCCAATTCGGCCTCGATGTTCATATGCACGTCTTCGAGGGAAATGTTCCAGGTGAACGCCCCTGCCTCGATGTCCTTCGCGATGGACTTCAGCCCGGCGATAATCTTCCGCGCGTCGGCCTTCGAGATGATTCCCTGATCGCCCAGCATCCGCGCGTGGGCGATGCTCCCGCGGATGTCCCACGGCGCGAGGCGCGCATCGAACGAGACCGATTCGGTCAGCCGTTCGACGAGTTCGTCCGTCGCGGCCTCGAAGCGGCCTCCCCAGGATTTCTTGCCGGGCGCGGGCATGGGCTAGAGCCCGGCGTTCTTGCGGACGCGCATCCGGAGCGCGTTGAGCCGGATGAACGCGCCGGCGTCGCTTTGCCGGTAAGCGCCCTCGTCTTCCTCGAAGGTCGTGATCTTTTCGTCGTAGAGCGACTTCGGCGCCCGCCGTCCCGCAACGATACAACTGCCCTTGTAAAGCTTGATCCGCGCGGTGCCGGTCACGTCTTCCTGGCTCTTGTTCACGAACGCCATCAATGCGGCCATTTCCGGCGAATACCAGAAGCCGTTGTAGATGAGTTGGGCGATTTTCGGCGACAGTTGGTCGCGCTGGAGCATCACCTCGCGATCCATCGTGATGGACTCGACGGCCCGCCGCGCCGCGTACAGCACGGTTCCGCCCGGCGTTTCGTACACCCCGCGCGACTTCATCCCGACGAACCGGTTCTCGACGAGGTCCACCCGGCCCACGCCATTTGCGCCCGCGATGGTATTCAACTTCGCAAGCAGGTTCGCCGGAGAGAGGCGCTTCCCGTCCACAGCGACGGGCGTACCGGCTTCGAAATCGATCTCGACATACGTCGGCGAATCCGGCGCTTTGGCGGGGTCGGTCGTCAACACAAACATGTCGGCGGGAGGTTCGGCCCAAGGGTCTTCGAGAATCCCGCCTTCAAACGACAAGTGCAACAGGTTCCGATCCATCGAATAGGGCTTCGCCTTGGTCGTCGGGACCTCGATGCCGTGCTTCTCGGCGTAGTCCATCAGCGCAGTGCGGCTGTTCAGGTCCCACTCGCGCCACGGGGCGATGATGCGGATGTTCGGCTCGAGGGCGTAATACGTCAGCTCGAAACGCACCTGGTCGTTGCCCTTGCCGGTCGCGCCGTGCGAAACCGCGTCCCCGCGTTCCTTGCGCAGCACGTCGATCTGTGCCTTGGCGATGAGCGGTCGCGCAACGCTGGTCCCGAGCAGATAGCTGCCCTCGTAGATCGCGTTGGCCCGCATCGCCGGGAACACGAAATCGCGGACGAACTCCTCCTTCAGGTCCTCGACGTACACCGCGCACGCCCCCGTTGCGACGGCTTTTTTCCGCGCAGGCTCGGTCTCCTCGCCTTGGCCCAGGTCCGCCACGAACGCGACCACGTCCGCCTTGTAGGTCTCCTGCAGCCACTTCAGGATGATCGAGGTATCGAGTCCCCCCGAATAAGCCAATACGATCTTCTTTACGTCAGACATTCCCTCTCCTAAAAATGTCATTCCTGCGAAGGCAGGAATCTGGAATGAGCCCCAGGACTCCCGCGCCGGCAGCCCTAAATCTCAACCCAAGTTGAACCTTGAACTCCGAACGTTGAACTCTTCAGGCCATCAACTCGACCATGACCGCCTTTTGCGCGTGCAAGCGGTTCTCGGCCTGATCAAATACGACGGACCTCTCGCTTTCGATTACCTCATTCGTTACTTCCTCGCCCCGGTGGGCGGGAAGACAATGCATGAAAACCGCATCCGGCTTCGCGAGTGCCATCAAGGCCGCGTTCACTTGGAACGGTGCGAACACCCGCTTCCGAGCCTCGGTCTCGCTCTCCTGACCCATGCTCGCCCAAACGTCCGTATATACCGCGTCCGCCCCCCGGACTGCCTCCTCCGGACGGTGGACCACCTTCAGCGAACCCTTCGTGCGCCGGAGCGCCGTGTCCCAAATGTCCTTCTCCACCTCGTAGCCCTCGGGACAGGCCAACGTCAAGTCTATCGCCGCGTGCATCGTCAGGTTCGCCCACGACGCGCACATGTTGTTGCCATCGCCGACGAACGCGACCTTGAGGCCGTCCAGTCGCCCTTTGTGATCGAGCAGCGTCTGCGCATCGGCAAGCACCTGACAGGGATGCAGCTTGTTCGTTAAGGCGTTGATCACCGGCACGGAACTGTACTCCGCCAACTCGACAATGGCCTCGTGGCTGTGCGTGCGCGCGATAATGCCGTCGACCCATCTTTCGAGATTTCGGGCGACATCCGGTATGGATTCGCGTTTGCCTAGGATGTCTTCGACGAAGATCGAGCGGCATCCAAGCTGAAACGCACCTGTTTCAAAAGTGATTCGCGTGCGAAGACTGGGCTTCTCAAAGATAAGAATTAGAGTTTTACCCCGCAGCGGTCGATATTCCTCACCCCTGTTTCGTTTTTGTTTCAGGTCGCCTGCGACTTGGAGGACGTGATGCACCGATTCCGTCGGCCAGTCCGCAAGTGAGATGAGATCGGAGGGCATCAGACCGATTGAAGCGCGTCGTCGAACGCGGCGACCACCTTGTCGGCGTCGGACGGCGTAACGATGAGCGGCGGTACGAACCGCACGACGTTCGGCCCGGCGGGTCCGCAGACAATCCGCCGATCAAGCATGGCGTCGATCACGGGGCCGACGGGCTTCGAAAGCTCAACGCCGATCATCAGGCCCTTGCCACGAACATCGACGATCTGCTCGTGCTTCGTGGCCAGCGCCTTCAACTCCGCGCGAAAATAGTCGCCCGTCCTGGCGACGCTATCGAGGAATCCCGGCGCGGTCATCTGATCCACTACGGCGCCCGCCGCCGCCGTCACCAGGAAATTGCCGCCAAAGGTGCTCGCGTGCATTCCCGGATCGAACCCCGACGCCGCCTCCTCCGTACACCCCATCGCCCCGATGGGAATCCCGTTTCCAAGTCCTTTGGCCAGGGTCATAATGTCCGGCGTAACGCCTGCGTGTTCATGCGCGAAGAGCTTTCCCGTCCGCCCCATGCCCGTTTGGACTTCGTCCAGGATGAACAGCGCGCCCTTCTTGTCGCAGAGTTCCCGGACGCCCGCGATGTACCCGTCCGACGCTACCCGCACGCCGCCTTCGCCCTGAATGACTTCGAGAATTACGGCCCCCACGTCCGCGGTAAACGCCTGCTCGAGCTCGTCGAGCTTGTCGTACGTGACGTGCTTGAAACCCGGTAGCAGCGGCTCGAATCCTTCCTGATATTTCGGCTGGGCCGTGGCCGTCAGCGTGGCGTAGGTCCTGCCGTGGAACGAATGCTTGGCCGAGATAATCGTCGGCTTCGGCGTACCCCTCTTGGCCCAATAGCGCCGCGCCAACTTGAATGCCGCCTCGTTCGCCTCCGCCCCGCTGTTGCAGAAGAACCACCGGTCCGCGAACGACGCCGCGCTCAGCTTCTCCGCAAGCCGGACCTGCGGCTCGATGTAGTACAAATTCGAAGTATGGACCAGCTTGCGCGCCTGCTCGGTTATCGCCTTGGTGACGGCCGGGTGGCAATGGCCCAGGCCCACCACCGCGATGCCGGCAAAGAAATCGAGGTATTCGTTGCCGTCGGCGTCCCACAGGCGCGCGCCCTCTCCACGGACAAAGGCCAACTTCCGCTGGCCATACGTATTCAGCACGTGCTGATCGTTGAGGGCCCGCAGGGCGTCCGTCTTCGAATGATCGACCCCCGGCTCCAATACCGCGCTCCCCTTGTTGGACATCGTCGGCTCCCCTTCCCACGACCGTTGTCGTGTCGTTCGCAGGACTCGCCACCATCGCCAAGTCCGCAATTAAGATACTCTACTACCCGGTATGCGCAGTCGCCAATTCTGGCGCGAGGGTGCATATCACGCCCGAAGCAGCGCTCGGAATCCCGCCTGGACGAAATCTATGTCCGTCGTGAGCGCGTCTCGTAGTCCCCGCCGCTCCATGACAACGAACGAGGCGCAGTCGGTCAGCGACCAGTCCTTGTCCGATCGCTTTCGATAGAGTTGGAAACCGGCCTCGAATAATTCGTCGTTTATGGAGACTACAAGCATCGTGGGCTTGGCCCTGATCCATTCAACGAATTGCGCGGCCCCGCTCCGATATCGAGGTGCTGAGAGTCCGTCGAGTAACTCGACAAGGACCCAAGTCGTTGTAACGATTGTTCCGCTATATTTCCGCGTGAAATCATGCGCACGATCATGAGCATCATCACCTGCAACAGACAGCGCCAAAAAATACGAGGTGTCAGCGAATACCTGCATCAGTATTTTTTCGGTGTTCCGTGAATATAGTGGTCGTGGTTCGTCGCGAAGTCAGGCGGCAGACCCTTGAATATTCCGGAGAATTGGAGCAACTCTTCTCCAAGCGTTTTCTCCGCCTCTTCCACAACCACCCGCACGCGGCACCCTTCGGGAAAGTTCGTACCATTGTCCAACACCACCGCGCCATTAACGATTTTGCCGGTCGCTTCCATCAGAGACACCTCCAACCACACGATCGAATTATGCCCTTTCGCGCACACCGCCGCCACCTCGCGTCACTCGCGATGTAGATCAGCGCGGCGCTGCTTCGTTTAGCCTTCGATGCCCTGCAAATAGGCGCTCGCGGCGTTTCGCAATCGAGCAACGTCCGTCAACAATGTCTTCCATACCTCGTCCAAGTCCACGCCGAAATACTGGTGGACGACTACATTTCGCATGCCCACGACGTCCGCCCACGGAATTTCTTGCATGGCCTCCAAAGTTCGCGCGGAGAGTCCCCGGGCGGCCTCGCCGATGATCTGGAGGTGGTGTAAAGCCCACACCTGTTCCACCTCTTGGGCCGAAAACTCTGCATAGGAAGCAGGCAAACGCTGTTCGATCTTCTCGATGGCTTCAAGTATGTCGAGTAACCGATCTCGATCACTTCTCACAACGGCACTGCCTCGTGCAACACGCGATTTTTGACTCGCGGCCGTAGTCCCTTGTCGCTGATCACGTCCACGCGGCGGCCCAGGAATTGGGAGAGTTCTCGAATTAAGGCGCTGTGGGTGAGGAGTGTCGCGGTGTCGTCAAACCGGACGAGAATATCGATGTCGCTATTCTCGTCATCTTCGCCGCGCGCGACGGACCCGAAAACGCGTAGGTCGTGGGCCCCGTAGCGAGCGGAAAGGGACATTAAATCGGCTTTTTTGGCCTTGAGCGCCTGCAGTAGTGGATTCATGTTAGAAGCTCAATACTTCTTCGGTGTTCCGTGGATGTAGTGGTCGTGGTTGAGCGAGAAGTCCGGCGGTAACCCCTTAAGGATGCCGGCAAATTCCATCATTTCGTCCGCTAAAGTCGGTAGATCCAGCACTGCAATCACCCGGACACGGCTCCCCTCTGGAAGAGACGCGCCGTTGTCTAGCACCACAGCGCCGTTCACAATTTTGCCTGTCGCTACCATGGGAAGCACCTCCACCTACACCGCCAAATTATGCGCTTTCCTCTATGCCGTCGCCACCTCGTCAACTTCGACAGTGTGTTAGACGGTCGGCGTCGCGGCCCTGATAACTATGAAAAATTTCGCCTACCGAATCGTTCTGCAAACGGAACCCGAAGGCGGGTTCACCGTCACCGTCCCGGCGCTGCCGGGGGTGGTCACGTGGGGTGAAGACTTCGAGCATGCGCTTGCCATGGTGGAGGAAGCCATTCAGTGCATGTTGCTCTCACTTGCGGATGATTAACGGCGCAGTGAATCCCGCCTGCACGAAGTCGCGATCCAACGTCAGGGCAACGTGTATGCCCTTTCGTCGCATGATAGCGAATGAAACGCAATCGGTGAGAGACCATTCCTTGTCCAAACGCCGCTTGTACAGTTCACAAGCCTCCTGGTGTAGGCCAATATCCAACGGAACAATTTGGACCCCGGGATCCTCGATCAAGGAATCGACGAACAACACGGCCTTTCGACGCCACGCGAACGAAGAAAGCCCGTCAAGGATTTCCGTTACGATCCACGCTGACGTAACAATTGTACCGCGATAACTGCGGGCGTAGTCTTCCGCTTTGCCGTGCGCGCGATCATTCCTCATTAACAATGCGAGAAAATACGAGGTGTCCCCGAAGACTTCCACCAGTATTTCTTCGGCGTTCCGTGGATGTAGTGGTCGTGATTTTCGGCGAAGTCTTCGGGCGTACCTTCGATAATTCCAGAAAACCGCAATAGACGCTTCCCAACGAACTCGCTCTCGTCCTCGATAATTACGCGCACACGACACCCCTCCGGAAACGATGCGCCATTGTCGAAGACCACAGCGCCATTAACGATTTTGCCGGTTGCTTCCATTGGAAAACCCTCAATCTATACGCAAATATTATGCGCGTTCTTCTCCACTGTTACCACCTCACCTCATACCCGACGCACAAATGCGGCTCGAGCGGATGCTTGGTGATGACCTCGTACTTTTCCTTGACGAGCGGCCATTCTTCTGGCAGGCATGCGCCGTACATGTACTCAATGCCGATGCGGTCCTGCAGCATCTTGTCCGAGACGTCTTGCGGCGGCTTCATGCGGAAGCGGTAATGTCGGCCGATTTCGGGTAGGCCGAGCCGCGCGTAGAAGCGCTGGGCCTTTCGGTCTTGCGACCAATACTCGAGGCGGCGGAAACCTTTTGCGCCGGCGTCCATTTTGGCGGAGTCCATGAGCGCGCGGCCCAGGCCTTTCGCTGAAAACTCGGGTAAGCGGCCAAACTCAACCACATAACCGCCCGTACTGTCCGTCAGAAAGCAATACTCGTTAATCGCATTCTCGAAAATCGTATCGAGCAGGCCGACAATCTTCCCGTCCGCCACGGCTACGAGTTTGGTCGAGGGATTGCCCTCGTACATCGGACGTTCCTGGATGCTGTAGTTCCACGAATGCGAGATGCTCAGGATGATCGCGTGAACGCGCATCCATTCCAGCTCGTCTTCGGGGCGATACTCGCGAATTTCAAAGTCCATGAACGCTGTCCGCAGATGACGCAGATTATCGCAGATGTCTTTCTATCTTTTCGCCCAGCCTCGGCCCACAAATGTCATTCTGAGCGAAGCGAAGAATCTCTACCCATTAGTTCGAATTCAAATGAACAACTCACTCACTTCGATCGCGACCATCTGCTCAATGCAAATAGGAGACTAAGCACGAAGCATGCAACGATCGCGTACCCCTCCGCGAGGATGATCGCAACGGCGAGAAAGGGATCCCTCATGTCCGATACTAAACTCCCGATAACAAGGAACGTAACATTGCTAAGGGTTCCCGCGCAGAAGCTGAACCATAGATGTCGCTTTACAAAGTCTGCGTTGATCCGATTGGATAGCCGATGAAAAAGAAGAGAATACAAAAGACAGATTAAGGCAAAGAGAATAGGCGAAAGATATGAGGCTGAATTTTCCATGAGTATTTGGCTGCCGTGAAGTGAGTAATCCGTTTTTCAACTACGGATGCCGTGCGTTCCGCTTTGAAGTTCCCTCGGTGAAGTATCGCAGACATCATCCAAGGTTTTCCCCGACTCTCCCCCAAAGCATCAGCCCCGGCCAGCGCAACGGCCAACTGAGGGTGGGGAACTGTTAGAATCCCCACCTGCAACAAGGAAAAGTTTGGAGTTTGCATGAGTATCCGCTGGAACGGTCCTATTCTCGGGTGCGCGTTGATCCTGGCATGCTTTGGGTTGGGGGCGTGCTCGTCGAAGGAAGTTGTTGTGGTGTACAGCCCGCACGGGGCGGACATCCTGCGCGACTACGAGGCACTGTTCGAGGCGAAGTATCCCGAGGTGGATATGCAGCCGCTCGACATGGGATCGCAGGAGGTGTACAACCGGGTGCGAGCGGAGAAGAATAGGCCCGCGTGCGACGTGTGGTGGGGCGCGCCGAGTACGATGTTCATGCAAGCGGCGAAGGACGGCCTGCTCGATGTGTACACGCCGGCCTGGGCCGATAAGGTGACGCCCGCGCACAAGGACGCTAACGGATCCTGGTTAGGCACGCACCTGACGCCGTTGTGCATCATGTTCAACGAGCGCATGTACAGCGCCGAGACCGTGCCGCAGACGTGGGATCAACTGCTCGATCCGGCGTGGGCGGGCAAGATCACGATGCGCAAGCCGCTTCCCTCGGGGACGATGCGGACGTTTATCGGGGCGATGGTGCTCCGCGCGCCGAACGAGGAGGCCGGGTTCGAGTTTCTACGCGTATTGCACAAGTCGACGAAGGCGTACATGGAAACGCCGCAGATGTTGTTCGATCACCTCAAGCGCAACGAGGAGATGATCACGGTGTGGATCATGCCGGACGCGGTCTTGCAGCGCGAGCGACACGGCTATCCGTTCGGCTACGTGCTGCCGCCGCCTACACCGGTGTTCGCCGAGGGCATCGCGATCGTCAAGGGCGCGCCGCACCGGGCCTGGGCGGAGAAGTTTTTGGAGTTCGTCACGACTCCCGAGAACTTGGCGCACCAGGCGAACGAGTATGGCAAGATTCCGGCGCGCACGGACATTGATCCCACGACGTTGCCGGAGTGGATGGTGAAGCAACCGATTGACGAAATGCCGATCGACTGGGAAGCGTTTGCCGCGAAGGAGAAGGAATGGTGCGAGCGATGGGAGCGGGAGGTGTATAGCGGGACATGAGCCGGGTAACGTTGGAATCGATCACAAAGCTCTATCCCGAAGGCGGAGGCGTTCGCGCGTTCTCGTGCGATATCGCCGACGGCGAATTCTTTGCCTTTCTCGGGCCGAGCGGCTGCGGCAAGACGACGACGTTGCGCGTGTTGGCGGGCCTCGAGACGCTCGACTCGGGCCGCGTCCTGATTGATGGCCGCGACGTAACGAACGTCCCGCCGGAGAAACGAAACGCCGCGATGGTTTTTCAAAGCTATGCGTTGTTTCCGCACATGAACGTGTTCGAGAACGTCGCGTTCGGCCTTCGCGCGCGAAAGATGCCGAAGACGGAAATCACGCCGCGCGTCGAGGAGTCGCTCGAACTTGTACAACTCACCGGTATGGGCAAACGGCGCGTGACGGAGTTGAGCGGCGGCCAACAGCAACGCGTCGCGCTCGCGCGGGCGCTCGCAGTGCATCCGGGCATATTGCTGCTGGATGAACCGCTGAGCAATCTCGACGCCGAGCTTCGATATTCGACGCGCAAGCAGCTCGCCGAACTTCAGGAGCGCGTCGGTTTTACGGCGGTATACGTCACGCACGACCAGGAAGAAGCGATTGAATTGGCGGATCGGATCGCCATTCTGAAAGACGGGACGTGCCACCAGATCGGAACGCCGAGTGAGATTCTCGGTTCGCCCGCGACGCCGTTTGTCGAGTCGTTCCTCGAACGGCAACGGCAGCTGTTGCGGCGGTCCTAATGGCGTCGTCGTACGCTGCGGATTTTCTGTCGGCGGTCCGTGAAGGCCGGAGTCATATTCCGATTCCGCTCGACTCGCTTCGCCTCGATTCGGTCACGGGTTTCGACATTTACATCCAGCCGCGATCGGGCGAGACCATGGTGTTGTACGCGAAGCGAGACGTCGCGTTCGGCCTAGCGGCGCTACGGCGGCTGCAACAGAGCCACGTCCAATATGTGTACATCGACGCTGCGCAGCAGGGCGAGTACCGGCTGTACATTGAGTCTCATATGCCCGACATTCTCGGCGATCCGTCGATTCAGGTAGCGGAAAAGGCGGAAATTCTCTACACGTCGGCGCAGGGCCTGCTCAAAGAGCTACTTGCTGATCCACTGACCGTGGAAGGTGTCGATCGAGGCCGAGGAATCGTCGAGTCCACTGTCGGATTTCTTCGGTCTCAACGGCGCGCGCTGCGGCAGTTAATTACGGGGGCCTCGTACGACTACTACTCTTACACCCATGGCGTAAATGGGTGTGTCTATTGTATCGCGCTCGCCCGGCGCGCGGGCTACACGGACCCGGCGATTCTGGACGACTTTGGCCTGGGCGTGCTGTTTCGCGACATCGGGATGAGCCTGATTGATCGGTCGATTGCCGTGCACGCCGGCAAGCTGACGCCGGAACAATTCGAGGCCGTGAAGCAGCATGTCGTGTTGGGTCACCAGGCGCTGGAAGAACTTGGGGGTGTCGGAGAGACGGCCAAGGACGTGGTGCGCCATCACCACGAGAAATTGAACGGCCGCGGTTACCCAGACGGTCTGGCCGGCCCTGAAATCCACCCATTGGTCCGTATCTGCACGATTGCCGATGTGTTTGACTCGCTCACGACGAACCGGACGTACCGGCGGGCGCTGAGCACCTATAAGGCGCTGCAATTCATGGGGAAGGAACTATGCGACGAGATTGATATGGATTTGCTCCGCAAGTTCATTCACATGTTCGGCTTTCCCGATCAGGAATGATTCCCGATCGAGAAGTCATCGAGCAGTAGAACACGTCGCGGTGCGCCGCGGTGAATTATGGCGGCCTCACCTGCGAGAAGAACATATTCCGCGCGCAATTGGATCACGTTTTCTATCGAATTGCGCGCGTAATACGGTTGAGCCCGGTCACTTCAACTGATCGCGCGAGTAGCCGAGGATGTTGCGGGCGATGATGAGCATTTGGATTTGGCCGGTGCCCTCGAAGAGGTCGGTGATTTTGGAGTCGCGCATCCATTTTTCCACGAGCCACTCCTGAGCGTAGCCGAGCGGTCCAAGTAGCTCGACGCACTTCTGCGTCACGAGCGTCGCGGCCCGTCCGGCTTTCGCTTTTGCCATCGACGCTTCCAAGCTGTTCCGGATTCCCCGGTCCGCCATGCTCGCCGCGCGCCATGTCAACAGCCGCGCCGCCTCGAGGTTTGCCTCCATGTCGAACACGGATTGTTGCACGGCGCTGAGCGCGTGTTGGCCTGAATCGTAAGGGAATGTGTGGCCTTCCTCTTCGAGCTTGGCCTTTGTAAACTCGAGCGCGGCGCGAGCTACGCCCAAGGCTTGCGAGGCCACCATTGGCCTTGTGTTGTCGAACGTCTGCATGACGCCGGCGAAGCCCTTTTCTGGCAGGATTTCCGGCGTGCCGAGCAGGTTTTCGTAGGGGATGCGACAGTCTTCGAACTTTATCCACGCGGTATCGGACGCGCGGATTCCGAGTTTCTTCTCGAGTTTGAGGAGAGTGTAGCCGGGGCGAGATTTTTCGATCACGAAACTCTTAATCGCCGGACGGCCGACGCTTTTGTCCAACGTGGCCCATACGACCACCGCGTCGCAAAACCCGCCGCCCGTGATGAAAATCTTATCGCCGTTGATCACCCACTCCTTCGTGGTCTCGTCGAGTTCCGCTGTCGTTGTGATCGACGCGGTGTCCGAGCCGCAGCCAGGTTCAGTGATGGCCATCGCGCAGTAGAGTTTGCCGAAACGATCTTTTTGTTCCATGGTCCCGACGCCGCTGATGGCGGCGTTGCCCAGGCCCCGGCCTGGGAGCGCGATGGTGAGACCCACGTCGCCCCAGCACATTTCTTCGACGGCAACGACGCTCGATATGCCACGAAAGCTGCGGCGCACGGGGCCATCGCCTTCCGGCACGATACCCTTTTCCCCCGGTGCGCGGTTCATTCCGATGATTTGCGACACTTGGACGAGTTCGTCCTTGTGATCGTGTTCGTGATCGTAGGTGTCATACTTTTTCGAGATGGGGCGCAACATGTTCTCGCTCACCATGTGGGCCATCATCTGCATCTGCTTTTCACTTTCGGTCAATTCGAAATCAATCATGCTCTCGTCAACCTATCGTCTCTAGCACCAATAACGTCGCTCGCTGAACATCGAACATTGAGCTAAACGATCGCCATTCCTTCCAGATTCGCGAACCCGCGGCCGTTCCTGAACCACATCTCGATCGGATGTTCGCGTATATATCCGTGGCCGCCAAGAATTTGTATGCCGTAGTCGGTGATCGTCATGGATTTCTCCGCGCAGTAGCGGCGGGCGAGCGTCGCGTCGCGCGTGGCGTCTTCGCGCCGATCCAGCCGCCAGGCCGCGCGCCAGGCCATGAGGCGCATCGCATCGATCTCCATCGCCATTTCCGCCAACATGAACGCTATCGCCTGCCGGCTTGCGATCGGCTCGCCGAACGCATGGCGTTCCTTCGCGTAGTCGCGCCCATACTCGAACGACGCGCGCGCCACGCCCACCGACATCGCGGACCAGGCCGCACGCGACAACGCGAGAAGCCGGAGGTAGTCGATGCCCGCTTCGCCGCCGAGAAGACGATCCGCCGGGACCTCGCAATTGAAGTTCACCGTGTAGAGTGGCAGCGGCCGCAGACCCATGTACATCTGGCGCTCGCCGATTTCCGCTTGCGCGCGATCGACCATCACGGCGGACACTCTGCCGTCGGGGCCGGTCCCGTAGACGAGTATCGCCTCGGCTTCGGCCGCGAGCGGAACGGCGCATTTCGCGCCTTCGACGCGGATATTTCCGTTTACGCGCGTGATCTTAGTCTTCAACGCGAACGGGTCGAATGAAATGCGGGGCTCGTTCAGCGCGGCGGTCGCGTGAAAGTAAGCATCGCCGCAAAATTTTGGGAGCCATTCGGCCTTTTGCGCGTCCGTCCCGAACTCGAGGATCGGCGCCATCAT
>CAYXRK010000127.1:0-2245 GCA_964467615.1 uncultured Nitrospirales bacterium
GCCGCCTTTGGATCGTCAGATAATTTAGCGCGAATAGCCGCCGACGCGGGCCATCTTGCGGATCGTCAAGGGCGCCTTGAGCACGCCTGAGGTGAAGGCCTTCCGCATTTCGCCGAGGTGCGGCGTCGTGCCGTGGGCCGCGAGTGTCGCGGCGTCCTTGTAGACTTCGTAGAAAAAGACTTTCGATTCGGTCTCTTCGGTGAGGTGCGCGATGTAGGCGAGAACGCCGGGTTCATTTTCTTCCACGGCGCTCGTCAGCGTCTTGAGTAGAGTGACTACCTCGTCCTTCTTCGCCGGATCAAAGCCCAGTTCGGCCGTCTGATAGAGGGCGTCCTTTTCTTCCGCGAACGCCGGGCGCACAAAGCCAATCGCCGACGCGGTCGCCACGATGGCCGCTCCCGCCGTCAAGAATTCCTTACGTGTAACTTCGCTCATATGGTGCTGCTCCTTTGGTGGTCGCGTCGAATCGCCCGCGAAAACGAAGGCGCAATCATGCCATGCAACCCGATGAATCGGCAACGCTACGGATGGCAGCGCGGTCACTCGAGCTTAGCGGCCTCGCGGGCCGCGATCTCCAGGAGTTTGTCCGCCTCGGCGCGATCAATCCATTTCCCGTTCGCAAACACTCCCTTAATCGCCGAGGTATTGTGGATGTCGTCAAGCGGATTTTTCTCAACGAGCAAGAAATCCGCCGCGAATCCTGATTTGATCAAGCCATACGTATCGCCTTGACCTGAGAATTCCGCGGGGACTCGCGTCGCCGCGTCTAAGGCCTGGGCCGGAGTAAGTCCGATGTCCGAAACGAACAACGCCAACTCGTCATGCACGCCGAATCCCGGATACACGAGCGGCCCGCCGAGATCGGTGCCGGTCATCAGGCGCACGCCTGCGTCATGCATTTGGTGGAAAAGCGCTGCGTTGCGGCGATGAATCCCCGCGTAGTCCGGCTTGACCTGTTCCTGCGCCTTCATGTCCATTTGTTGGGTCCAAAAATGAACGAGCTTCGCGGAGACGTACTTTCGCCGTGGGTCCTTTGTCCCCTCCGTGTCGGCAAGGGCTGCCCGCACTTCTTCGTCGGGCGTCAACCGAAACCCGACGCCGGAGACGAGCGTCGGCACGAAGTGTGTCCCAAACTTGACGAACTGCTTGATAGCCGCAACATGATCATCGGGCAACGGTTTGATGCCAGGGGAATCGATGTAATGTTCGAAGCTGGCTTGCCCAGCCGCGGCGGCTTCTAAAATGCTGATCGTGGGCGGCGGAGCGTGGCCGACGAGCGCAAGATGGTGTTCCCGCGCGGCTTTCGCGATGGCGAGATAGATCTCGCGTGAGCCGACGGTGCGTATCTTTAGAAAGTCGACGCCCATTGCCGCGAGCCCGGCGACGGCGGGCGCGGCCTCCTCGGGCGATGCGACGGGGACGCGTGTCTCGAGTTCTTCGGCGCTCATCGTCTTCGCCAGCCGCGCGACGAATTGGGCGCTTTCGAGGATCGGGCCGGACGTTCTAATCATGGGCCCGACACGGCCGCCTTGGGCGATGTCCTCGCGTAGCGCGTTGGTTTCTTCGAACACGCTGCCCATGTCGCGCACATGGGTAACGCCCTCGGCAACAAAGACCGGCAATGCGTATGCCATCTCTTGTCCGAGATGGACGTGCATGTCCCACAAACCGGGGAGCGCGAACGCGCCTCCGGGATCCACTTCGGTCGCGCCGGACGGTTTCGGAACTTCCGCCTCAGATCCAACGGATTCGATATGTCCGTCGCGAACCAGAATCGACTGGCCAGGGATTACCTTCGCGCCCTGGCAATCGACGATGTTCACGTTTCGGAAAACGTAGGCGGATTGTGCCCAAGCCAACTGGCAGCAGAAAAACGATTCCGCTGCGAGAACTGCGCAGAAGACAACGCTTGACCGTTTCGTCTGAATCATGAGCGTCTCGGTAGTCGACAACGAACAAAATCGTATCGACAAGACGAACCTTTGCCGCGAAAGGTTGCCTTCAGACCGCCGAACGGGCGTTAACGACCCGCCTCAACGGGCTGGTTTTCGATGTGTATCGTTGGGTTGTCGACACGCGGTGGAACCGGGAGGCCGCATTCCTGAAGAATGAGCACATGCTCGCGCATCCCGTGGCGGGCTTTGTAGATGCAATCCTCGATCGAGTTGCCTACCCCGGTAAAGCCTTCGAGTTCGACCGAATAGAAACCGAAGAACTCGGGATCATCGGTCGCTTCGATGACGAG
>CAYXRK010000127.1:2345-13734 GCA_964467615.1 uncultured Nitrospirales bacterium
GTTCGACCGAATAGAAACCGAAGAACTCGGGATCATCGGTCGCTTCGATGACGAGCGAATAGGGGAGATCAATCATTCTTGATTCCGGCGCGTTTCAACGCTGGGGATTCACCGATCCTGCGTGCGCTATACGAACGTCCCCTGGCCGGGCACGGCTATCGGGTTCGCTGCGTGGCCGGACCATTCCAATTTTTCCGGCACTAGATTTAGTGTCGAGTTGAGGACTTGTTCGCGGGTGACGGTCTGGCCCGAGTAGGCGGCGATCCTGCCCATGATCGCCATCAGTGTGCTGTTGCACATGAATTCGCCGTTGTTGATGGTCTTGCCATCGCGGATCGCCGCGAACAATTCGTTGTGCTCGTTCTGGTACATGTCGTCGGGACCTTCGGGCTTGTGCTCCCACTTCGAACCGCCCGCGTCGATCCAGTGATCTTGGATATTCGATTTGCCCTTCGTTCCATAGACAAAATCGGAAACGTCCGTCGCCGCGCCGCCCCACTGCCTGCACGAACTGAAGCAGCGCACGCCGTTTTCCCATTCGTAGACGGTGTTGAAATGGTCGTAGATGTTTCCGTACATCGCTTCCGTGCGTACGGTGCGGCCACCGCTCGCTGTGGCCTTAGCCGGGTATACGTCGCCCATTGCCCACGCGATCTTGTCGAGACTGTGGATGTGCTGCTCGTTGATGTGATCGCCGCTGAGCCAATCGAAGTACAACCAGTTGCGGACCTGATATTCCATCTCGCTCCATTTGGGATCGTTGCCGCGATGCCACAAGGAGCCAGTGTTGTAGGTCGTTTGCATTGCGATGATTTCGCCCAAGGCGCCGTCTTGGATACGCTTGATCGTGTCGCGCTTCGCATGCTGATAGCGATAACAGAGACCCGATACGATGTTCACGTTCTTGTCTTTCGCCAGCTTCGTCGTTTCCAATACCGATCGGACGCCGGGGCCATCCACCGCGATGGGCTTTTCGCAGAAAACATGTTTACCCGCCTCGACCGCGGCGCAAATATGCGCGGGACGAAAAGCCGGTGTCGCCGCCAGTAGGACCACATCGCAAGTTTCAATGACGCCCTTGTAGGCGTCGAACCCTGTGAACTTGTGGTCTTCGTCCACGTCAACCCGATCCGCGACGGGCGATTTCTTAAGGTTCACGAGTGACGAATCGAGGTGATCGCGAAACGTATCTGCCAACGCTACAAGCTTGGTGTTCGGGTCCGCGGTCAGCGCCTGCACCGCCGCGCCCGTGCCCCGCCCGCCACAACCGACGAGACCAATCTTCAGCGTCTCGCGATTGTCCGCGCGTACCGTCCGCGATGTGCCCACCAACGCGGTCGCGGCGACAACGGCAGCACCCGCGTCCCGAATAAAGTCTCGGCGCGAGGCGCTTCCAGTAGAACCGTTCTCTCGAACCATTACGGCACTCCTTCTTAGATACGTAATCCTTGTTTTCGCTCTACGAATTCGATACGGATAGCTCTGTCCAATGCGTCCGCAATTCTGCGTAACATGGCCAGCGAGTGTCCGTCATAGTCCGCGCTCTCGAGGCGAGACACTACAGACGAACTCGTCCCGACCTGATCTGCGAGTTGCTTTTGGGTCAGCCCTTTCGCCTTCCGCAGTTCATAAATCTGTTCCGCAATGTACACATTGTCCCATTCGTCATCGAGAGATCGCTGACGACGAGGATCGCCTTTGTAGAATCAGTTGGAGATTATCTCAAGGGCATCGGTAGTTTTTTTAGCGCTCATACTTCAGCCTTTGCCGAAAACGACGCGCGTTTTCGGCAAGCGTAGCTCCCATTGTCGCGCACTTGCTCTCTATTTTCAATTTACGATGGATCTCGCGAGATCCGTCGATGCTCAGTGATGGCTAAAACACCGCTCCATCGAGAACACCATCGCCGTGTTCGACTCATTGCAGGAAACGATCGCGTCGTAGTCGTTTACCGAGCCGCCGGGCTGGACGATAGCGGTGATCCCTTCCTTCGTCGCGGCCTCGACGGCGTCCCGAAACGGAAAGAACCCATCCGACGACATGACCGCGCCTTGCAGCGTTTCCGTGCCGGAGTATTTCTTCTTGGCCTTGTGTATGGCTTGCTCGACGGCGCCGACCCGATCCTGCTCGCCGGTCCCCACCGCGAGAGTCTGCCCGTTCTTCACGATGACCACGCCGTTCGACCGCACGTGAATGTTCACGTACCACGCGAAAAGGAGGTCGGCGAGTTCGCGCGCATCAGGCTTTCGCGCGATTTCGATGTGGCCCTTTTTCTCGTGCTCGTTGTAGGCCGGGACCAAATCTTCGACCGACTTAACGCGGGACAGATAAGGCATGGCGACGACTATCGATCCATCGTCGAACACCTTCATTTCGCGTACGTCCGTGCCATCCTCGACATACTTGGGAAGTTTGTCGAAGCTTGGAAGTTTGACGATGCGAATTTCCTTGTTGCGGCGAAACGTCTCGAAGCCGTTGAACACCTTGAGCGCCTCGGGAAAGTAGCCCGGCGCCGCGACACCTTCCACGATCGTTTGCATGATCTCTGTGGCCGTCGCGTCATCGACTTCGCGGTTGAACACGACGACCGATCCAAAGGCCGCCTGCGAGTCCGCGTCACGGGCTCGCGTATAGACGTCACGCAACGTCATGCCGTTCATTTGCATGGCGGCCCCGGATGGATTGCAATGCTTCATCACTGCGCATGCGGGCCGGTCGATGTACTTGAGAATCCCCACCGCGTGGTGCATGTCCTCGATATTGGTCTGCGATAGTCCACTCTTGCCGGTCTTGAGGACCTCGTGCGCGCCCAAGACGCAGTCGCCCTCGACCGGCCGATAGAACGCCGCAGGTTGGTGCGGGTTCGTGCCGTAGCGCAAGTCCTCGACTTTCGTGTACTTCCGTCCAGCCACTTCCAACGTCGCGGGAAAATCCCCAACGTTTTTCGAGCGGTACATCTGTTTCAGGTCGCGTTCGGACATGCTTCCCCCTCGTTCGATACCATTTGCGGCAGACGCGCGAGTATAAGTTCGCGGCCCCGGCGCTACAAGATACGGGGCAACTCCCAAGACCCAGCGTTAATAGACGGCCTGCACCGGTTCGATTGCGTTTTTCTCGAAGGAAACGCCTCGAGGGTTCCCGCGCCGGTCCTTGCGGAAGAGGTCCTTCAAGACGACCTTGTCGCGGACAATGCGCAGCACCTGAAATCGGTCGTCAATCAGATCGTTTTCAGCCACGGTTACCGTTCGCGTGCTGTTGCTCGACACTAGCTTAAAAATAGCCGACTTCACCGCGCCGGTATCGTCCAGCGTAGACGTCAGTACGGAGGAGTAGAGATCGTATTCCTTCTTGACCTCAACTTGGAGCCGGCGCGTCGCCTCGTTCGGGTAGAGAAACGCGGCGCGCGTCGCCAAGGCGGATGCCTGCCGAACGCTCGCCATTGACCACGGGTCCGCGTCGAGGTATTCGTTGATACGTCGCTGCAGGGCCGTCAGCGATTGCTCCGAAATGGCCCTGTTCTCAGGGGTGTCGACGTGATCGAGCGCCTCGACCGCGAACTCGAGCGCCTTGAGCGGATCGTAGTTCGCCCCCGCCTCGAGATACTTGGGCGCCTGGTTTACCCATTGGACCACCGGCGGCTTGTTCTTTTCCGCCAGATACCCGCGGTACCACCCAATTCCCTTAACACCCCCGAATACCGCCAACACAAGCACCACCACCCCACCCACGATGGGCACGACTCGTTCGACAACCGTTTGTCTTCGTTTAGGTACTTGGCTACGCTCACGAAGGCTTAGGCCTTCGTCCGCGATTGAGGCGAGGTCTTGGCTGCGAGCATCCAATTCGGGCAAGTCCGGATCCGATTTGATGTCCGAATCGGAATCCTTCTTCTTTCGCCCGAACACGGACGAACTCGTCGCGGCCTTGCGCGCGGTTTCCTGCTTCGATTTCTGGGTCTGCTCCACCCGGTACGACTCGAGTGCGTCCATTACGCTACCCGAAGCCGCCCGGTGAAATATCGTTTCGCCTCCCAAATCCGAGGACGTGAGTTCCCTCAATTCGTCTTTGGGCTTTCCGACTTCTTCCCCACAGAACCTGCATTTAGTGGCCAATACAGAGATCGACATCCGGCAACTAGGGCAGACGCGTGTCTTCTCGGTGTATTCTTGTCCCTCGTTTGACACGAAGCGCGCTCCCGAGTGAAGGAAGTCTGGCCGGTTGACCGTCGTAGTCGCATTTTACACTGAAGAGCGCGGAAATGGTCAATAGAGTTACGAATGACTCCCTTGGTTATTCTCCGCGATACTGTCGCCCGGTAATACCATAGTCCACGCCGAGTGAGTACAACTTCTCGACTTCGGCAGGATCGAGCGCGCGCACGGCGCCCAAAAGACGCGCGGTCCATATCGTCTCCGCGGCGTGTTCGATCTTCTCCATTTTGAAATACGCGTCGAAGGGATTTCGACCCACGGTTATCGCGCCGTGACGATCAAGCAAAATAGCGTCGCATCGCCGAATCAATTCGCGGATCACCCCCGCGCCATCGCGCGTTCCCGGCGTCGCGTACGCCGCAGTGGGAATTCCGCCGATGGAATACACCACCTCCGGCAGCACGGCTTCGGCGAGCGATACCCCCGCCAGCGTAAACCCGACCGCCTTGGGCGGATGCGCATGCACCACGGCGAACACGTCGCTTCGCTCTTCGTACGCGGCCAAATGCGTAAAGAACTCGGACGTCACCCGGCCCTCGCCAGCGAGCTTCTCTCCCGCCGCGTCCGCAACTAATAAGTCCGCGGGCCGCATGAATCCCTTGGATACGCCGCTCGGGGTACAGAGAAATCGACCGGCATCCAACCTCGCGCTGATGTTTCCGTCCGTTGCGGCGACGAGGTTCTTCGCGTACATCCGCCGCCCCACTTCACAAATCTGCTCGCGGAGTTCAGCTTCCGTGGCCACCGATGCGCCCCTCCTTCCTACAACTCGCGCGATGGCGACGTCGTTCAATAGACCGGCGTGCACCAGTGGCGATACTTCGCAACTTTCCCTTGCACGACTTGAAAGTAGAGGTCTTGAAGCTTCTTCGAGACGGGGCCCGGCTTGCCGTCCCCGACGACTCGCCGATCCACCGAACGGACCGGCGACACCTGCGCGCCGGTTCCGCAGAAGAACAACTCGTCGCACACATAAAGCTCCGTGCGGGCGATGGCCCGCTCAATGACCTCGATCCCGAATTCCTCGCGGGCGAGTTCCATGACCGCGGCGCGCGTAATGCCAATGAGGATGTCCGCGCTCGGCGGTGTCGTGATCAGCGTTCCATCGAGGACCATGAAGATATTCATCGCGCTGCCTTCGGCAACGCTCCCATCTTCCCTCAGAACTATCGCCTCGTCGAATCCATTTTGTTCCGCTTCGCTCGAAGCCAACGCTGAATTCACGTAACTCCCTGTCGTTTTCGCGCGGCTCGGGATGGCATTGTCCGACACCCGCCGCCAAGACGACACCGCGACATCGAGTCCATTGACCACGTCCACGTAGTCGCCGAGTTTGATAGCGTAGCAACACAAACTCGCGCTGACGCCGTGGACTTTCGGGCCGAGCACTTGCGCGTTCTTGTAGCAAATGGGCCGCAGGTAAATGCCCTCGTGAAAGCCGCTGCGTTTGGCCACCTCGACGCACACCTTCGCGATGTCCTCGCGCGACTCCGGTATTTCCATGCACATGATGTTGAAGTTGCGGACCATGCGGTCGACGTGTTCCGGCAATCGAAAAATCAGTACGTTGTCTTCTTCCGCGTTGTAGTAGCCGCGAATCCCCTCGAACAGGGCGGTCCCGTAGTTAAAGGCATGGGTCAAGATACTAAGTTTCGCGTCTTCGACGGGCACATACTCGCCCTCGAAGTAGGCGACCTGCCCTGGGTGCATCACGCGCATGAGGTCCCTCCAAGTTGGTAGCGGGAAAGCGGTGTACTCTAGATGCGCAGTCCCAACGAGTCAATTCAAGAACGCCGCGAAGTATGCGCACGGCCCGGCCGTCCGAGGCCGATTCTCAGGCCGCGTGCCTTCGCAGCCAATCCAGCGCGCCTGGCGTCGCCAGCCACGCGATCCCGGAGTGCAGGACACAGATCACTGCTTCACTTATATGACCCATCTCGTAATAACCGGGAAGCGTCTCCGGCAGCTTCTTTCTCCCCGTCAGCAGTTGGGGAACATGCGGGTTCGTTGCGATAGCTAGCCTCAACGCGGCGAGGGCCCGGGGCGCATCACCATGCTTCCGAAAATCCAGCAGCGCGCGCGAATACAACCAGATCGCCATAGTGTCGCCGTCGAATTGTGCTAGAAGCTTTTCCGCTTCGCTATCGCGGCCCACCGCGATCAACCAAGTAACTAAAAAGTAGCGGTTTCCCTGATTGTCACTCGGGTTGAGGCGGAGCAACTCCCAATACAAATCAATCGCTTCTACATACTCGCCATTCTCCCAGAGCGATTGCGCGAGCGACGCTAACGCGCGCATGTAGGGCCGCGTCTCAAGAAGTCCCCAGAAATAGCCGACATTCTGTTTGAAGCATTTCTTGCCCAACGAGCGCTCGGCGCCTTCGACCGCCCGGCGATAGAGTTTGATTCGTTCGGCAAGGGTCACGCGGGGCCCCTGCGCCAGGACCCCATAGGCGTCGGCGCAATCGGGCCAAAGTTTCAGCGCCTTGCGGGCCAACTCGGCGCGCTTGCGGTGGCTGGAAGTTTCCCACGCCGTGTAGACCATCTCTTGCGCTTCGCGTTGCGGCGTAAGCTCAGCACCTAATGCGAACCCCGCGAGGATCGGTTCAAGAGAGGGAGGCGTTTCGGGAGTTTTCGATTTCTTCCGCGCTACACCCTTCTTTGGCTTCGCCGCTTTGGAACGCTTGGGGCCTTCTTGTTTCATTTCTTCCTCCGGCATTTGCTGAAGAGGAAGGTATCACGCCAGCCGAAGGACATGGAACATCGAATCGTTCGTCCGCACCGACATTTCGGGAAGCCTATCGATCGGAAGGGCGGATTCACGTCAAATGAGCGTTATCCGCAAGAAAGACGACATTGATCTGGCGGGAAGACCGCAATCCTAACCAACTGTCGAAAAAGCACTTACGACCTGAATCGAGGGGGGGGTTGAAGTATCTTGACAAATCTGTTGCTTAGGATATAATACACATGTTAACAATCACCCCTGCATACTTCCCCCACATTTGAATCGTTCGTGGCGCCGCGTCGAGCGGGGGGGTTCCGATACTTTCGCCGATCTGGAAATCATCCAAGCGAGAAGTTAGCATGTAAACGAACTCGAGGTGCTTCATGACTATTCGAGTTGCTTGATTAAAGGAACACACACGACCGTGAACCCACGCGGCCGCGTCAACATACGGACCGAGGAACGAAGGGGAGTCTAGCCATGGCCGACGTACATTCGAATGAAGCCAAAGACAAGGCGATGGAACTCGCGGAACAGTCGCGCGAAGCGGACTGGAAGTTTCCGAGTTTCACCGCGGAAATGTTCCGCGGAAAATTCCGTTGGGACCTGTTGCACCCCTACCCCGAGCAATCGGCCGCAGAGAAGCGTATCGGCGATGAGTACATCGCGAAGGTCCGCGAGATTTGCGACAAGCACATCTTCCCGGACGAGATGGATGAGACGGGCGAATTCTCGAAGGACGCGATCCGCGCACTGGCCGAGCTTGGCATCTTCGGCATGAACATCTCGAAGGAGTACGGCGGCCTCGGCTTTAGCAAGGTGAACTACTGCCGCGTGCTTCACTTCCTCGGCAGCTACTGCCACAACACCGTGACCCTCGTCTCGGCGCACCAAAGCATCGGCTGCCCGCAGCCCCTCAAATTATTTGGAACGAAGGAACAGAAGGAACGCTTCTTGCCGCGCATGGCCCGAGGCGCTATTTCGGCCTTCGCGCTCACGGAAAACCACGTCGGCTCCGACCCCGCCCGCATGAGTTGCACCGCGACGCCGACCCCGGACGGCAAGCACTACCTCATCAACGGCGAAAAACTCTGGATTACAAACGGCACCCAGGCCGACTTGCTCATCGTCATGGTCCAGACGCCGCCGAAAATCGTGAAGGGCAAGGAGCGCATGCAGATCAGCGCGGTGATCGTCGAAACCGACTCACCGGGTTTCACCGTCGACACGCGCTGCCGCTTCCTCGGCCTCAAGACGATCATGAACGGCGTGCTCAAGTTCGACAACGTCAAAATCCCCGCCGAGAACCTCATCGGCAAGGAAGGCGACGGTCTGCGCATCGCGTTGACGACGCTGAACACGGGCCGGCTCGGTTTGCCCGCGGCGTCGGTTGGCGGATGCAAGGCCGTTACGCAAGAGTGCCAACGCTGGATCAAGGAACGGATCCAATGGGGCGTGCCCATCGGCAAGCACCAGCACATCGCCCGCATGTCGGCCAACATCGCAGCCGACACCTTCGCGATGGAGTCCCTCGTGTGGCTCGCGTCCTCGTGGGCGGACCTCGGTAACGCGGACATCCGCCTCGAAGCCGCCGCCGCCAAGTACTTCTGCTCCGAGACCTCGTGGCGCGTCCTCGACGACTTCCTACAAGTTCGCGGCGGCCGCGGCTACGAAACTTCCCGTTCGCTGCACAACCGCGGCGAGCGCCCGGTCCCGGTCGAGCGCTGGCTCCGCGACGCGCGCATCGGCCGCATCTTCGAAGGCTCGACACAGGTCATGCATCTCATCATGGCGCGCGAAGCGATGGACACCCATTTCAAACTCGTCATGCCCATACTCCAGCCCAAGCCCGGCCAGACGGAAGGCAAGATCGGCCTGATGATCAAGGCCGCGAAGTTCTACGCGAAGTGGCTCCCCGGCCTCTACGTCCCCGGCAGTCAGGACTTCAACACGCGCTACCTCAACGCCACCAACCAGTCCTACCTCCCGTGGATCGACAAGACGGGCCGCCGCCTCGCGCGCAGGCTCTTCTTCACCATGGCCAAGCACCGCGAGAAGCTCGAGTTCGAGCAAGTCATTCTCGGCAACTTCGTCGACATCGGCGTTGACCTCTTCGCCATGGCCGCAACGCTCGCCTTCTGCGAACAAAAACTCGCCATCGACCCGAGCGATCAATCACCGCAGGAGCTCGCGGACCTCTTCTGCAAAAACGCACGCACGCGCATCGAGCAGAACTTCCGCGCGGTCCGCAAGAACCACAACGAACTGTTCCAGCGCGTCGCGGATTCGCTCATGAAGGGCGACTTCGAATGGATGTACAGCGACGTCTACGGCGACGTGCCGAAACATTGGGAACACGTCCCGCAGGGGCTGCACGACGCGGTTCCCGCGCAAGTCCCCACACATTCGCCCCGCGCTTCGGTCCGTTCCGAGGAAACCGTCGCCGCGAAATAATCTGCACGACTTCGCACCTGGGGCCGATCTCAAACCGGGATCGGCCCTTTTTCATTTCCCGTCGCGTCTGCTCGCGTTGCTCAAATAATCCGTCAATAATTTCGCGCGGCGTGTGAGGTCGGTATAAATTCCCACCGTCTGATCGGCGAGCGCTTTTGCCGGCGCGTTCTCGATGTTGTCGCGCTCGAATTTGGCCAACGCGACCAAGGGCCGGCACGCGTCGTGGATTTCGCCGAACAAGCGGAGGCGCTCTTCTACTTCAATTAACTCCTTGACGTATCGTTGCGCCTCCTTCGCGCGCCCTGGTCGCTCGAGGCGTTCGCGAATCTTCCGCGCGAGACCCGACGCTTCGCTTCCAATCGAGCAGAGTTCTTCGATATCCCCCGCCAGCTTCCTCGCCAATTCGTACGTTTCCGCGGTTGCCGAGTACGAAGACCACTGCAAATCGAACGACTCGTCCAATTCGCGTTGATTGTCTTTCGTGGACATTTCCCGCATCCACATCGCGCGATACGCCATCCGCGCAACGTCCGTCTCCGAGGGAGCACGATTCCCGAGCGGCAGCCACGTCTGTACGCCGTCGGGCGCGCGGGCGGATCGATACGCCGACACCTTCTCCCACATCGGCCCGTGCAGTGCTCCCGCCGGACGCTCGCTCGGAGCAACGCCCTCGCATAGCTTCATCGCCTCGACGACGTGCTCAACCAATATCTCGTTTCCCGGCGCAGCTTCAATCGCGATGTGACCCAACCCGAACGGCCCCGTCTCGCGGAAATGCACGTAGCCCACTGACACCAGCACGACGGGACATCCCACAGCCGCGGCCAAATGCATCGTCCCGGTATCGTTAGTAATTAGGCATCCGGCCTGCTCGAGCAACGCCGCTAACGTCCCGAGTTCGGTCTTGCCAAATAGTGATATCGCCAAACCGGGCGCGACCCGATCGAACGTCTCGCCAAGCGTCTGTTCCGACTTCACCCCGACTAAAACCGTCTGCCGTCCTTGCTCGCCGAAGCAACGGGCCAACGCCGCGAACTTCTCGGCGGGCCAACGCTTATGCTCGTCGCTCGCGCCGAGCTGCATGAACACCTGCCCAGCTCGCAGGCCGTGTTCCGCCATCAGTGCGGCAGCCTCCTTTCGATCCTCATCAAAGATCGTGAACGCGGGCTTTGCCGACAGTTCAACGTCGCTCCCGGCAAAACGCCCCATGCTGTCGCATAGGTTGAAATCGTTGTAGGTGCGGTGCATCACGCTCGTGAAAAAGTACGTCGCCCACGGGCCGCGCAAGACGAACCGCCAGTCGTCCGTCATGTGCGCGCCCACAACCTTTGGAACTTCCGCGATTGCCAGCAACATCGCGGACGCGATACTGTGCGTAAGATTGAACACGAGGTCGAAGCCGCCGTCGCGTATCCAGTTCGCGTAGCTCTCCGCCCGCGCATACGCACGAAGCATCCGCCTCGAATCGCCCGCGCGCGAATCGAGAAACATCTCGTCCTCGTCGTAGAGGTACACGTCATCTACGCCTGGGGTCCGGCGCGCGGCTTCCGCCGCCATTTGACGGACCATCAGGACGATCTGCGCGTCCGGATGCTGCGCGCGGATCGCCGCGATCAGCGGCGAAGTCTGAATCATGTCGCCCAGCCGGGCGTTTTGGAGAACGAGAATTCGCACGATCAGCGTAGCTTCAGGAGCGCCTCGCTGGTCTCCCGCACCTGCCGCACGAATGCAATCATCTTCTCGCCACGCCCCATCGGTCGAGTGCAACCGATGCCGCCGGGCACCAGGCCCTCGTACGTGAACGGCGTATCCGGAGGCAGACTGGTCAAGTACTCCACCAAATCGTCTGAAATTCCCTCCGCCGCCGCCACTTCCGCCGCCGTTTTCGTCGCGCGTACGCCCTTATCCACGAGTTTCTTGCCGTAGTGTCGAACAATGTGCGCCAGCATCGTGCGCGCGCGATGCTCGTAGGTGTGCTCGTTCCGGACCCTCTGCT
>CAYXRK010000128.1:0-13705 GCA_964467615.1 uncultured Nitrospirales bacterium
TCTACTGGCAGGTTGGCACTTCGGCGACCCTTGGAACGAATTCTATCTTCAAGGGAAACATACTGGCTCAGGCATCAATTACGTTGACTACCGGCGTAACGCTGGAAGGCAGAGCGTTGACACAGACTGCCGCGGTTACATTAGACGCCTCTGTCGTCACGGCGCCCGCCCCGTAAGACAGGACGAATTCAGTTCAGAAGTATGGGAAGATCCACCTCAAGTGGGCCTTCCCAAGGGTTGTTGAAGAGGGTATTTGACCGCCCACTCTTGGTGAGTGCGTCGCCCGGCGTTTGTCCTACGGTTCGGACCGTCGTGGGCGCAACCGATCTATGCCGTCCCGTCTTCGAATCGGTATCCGGTCCCGCGCACAGTCGCGATAAAGACGGGGTGGCTCGGGTCGTCCTCGATCTTTTTGCGAATGTGGCCGATATGGACGTCAACGACTTTCGGAATGCTGTAGCTCGTGCCTTTCCACGCGAGTTCTTGCAGCTTCTCGCGCGTAAATACATGATTGGGGCGCCGCGCAAGCGTGTAGAGCAGGTCGAACTCAACACCGGTTAGCTCAATCTGAACATCGTCTTTCCACACACGCCGTTCACCGGGATCCAACCGCAAGCGGGGGTAACTGAGCACCGACTGACCTGCTCGTTCGTCCCTGGTCCTGCGAAGAATCGCTTCGACTCGGGATCCCAACTCTTGCAGATCGAACGGCTTGGGCACGTAATCGTCCGCCCCGATGGTCAGAGCCATGACTTTTACCGCCGAGATGTTCGTCGAACTCAACATGAGGACGGGGACATTGCCCGATTCGCGAAGCGCGCGAAGCACTTCGATCCCGTCAATCGAGCGTTCTCTCTTCGTCTTCACGTCAGGAAAGTTGATATCGAGCACCACGAGATCCAATTCCATGGTACTGGCGAGCGCCAGCGCGGATCGTCCATCCGACGCAGTGGCGACCTCGTAGCCCAACTTTTCGAGGTGTTGCTGCACATTCCGCGACACTTGTAAATCGTCATCGACGACCAGAATTTTGCTCTTTGAATTCATTGTCAAAACGGAGCCATACCTGTAGTGGCAACTGCTAGTTTGCCGATTACTCGCCCAGCGTTAGATAAATCGTCGCGCCTTGATCGGGCTGGCCTTCCGCCCAAACGCGGCCGGAATGCCGCTCGATGATACGTTTCACGAGCGCCAGGCCAACCCCCGACCCCTCGAAATGCTGCGCCCTGTAGAGCCGATGAAACGCGACAAAGATGGAGTCCGAGTGGCGCATGTCAAAACCCACGCCGTTGTCGCGCACAAAATAGACGGTTTCGCCGTTGGGCTGCGTGAATCCTACATGAATCTTCGCCCGTTCGCGCGGCCGCGTAAACTTCAGAGAGTTCGTCAGAAGATTCAAGAATACCTGTTTCATGAGCGCGCGATCGGCTTGGCACGGTGGCAACTCGTCTATCACGACCTCGATCTCGCGCCCTTTTTTTTCCTCCCGCAACTCATTAAGCGCCTCGCGTGCAAGCCGTCGTAGGTCGACCTGTCGCTTCTTCATCGGCTCGCGGCTTACTTGTGAAAACGTAAGAAGATCCTCGATGAGCTTGCTCATCTCGTCCGTGCTATCCAGGATCATCTGGACCTTTTCGATAGCCCCGGCGGAGAGTTGCGCGCCCTCGTCATGAAGCAATAGATGCGCAATCTTGTTCATGAGCCGCAGCGGAGTTCGCAAGTCATGGGATACCGAATGCGAGAACGATTCAAGCTCCTTGTTGATTGCCTCGAGACTGACCCCGTGCTCCCGAAGCGCTTCATTCAATTTCTGAATTCTCCGTTCCGTCTCTTTTTCGCGTGTAATGTCACGGAGTTCGACGAGGATCATCGCCGTCGCGTCTTCTCCGAAGATCACGTGCCGGACGGTAACGGTCAGGAATTGTCGCGTGCGTGGCGGTATCGTGCAAGCGACCTCTACTTCGTCCACCTTGCCGTCGTGGGCCACGACAGCCTCGAGGACCGTCCTCAAATGCGTATGGCCGATCTCTCCAACGATCAGATCCTGGACTGACTTCCCATCCAACAGTCCCGGAATAATCTTCAAGGTTTCGTAGAAGGCGGGGTTTGCCATGACGACCCGAAGCGACTGGTCCAGGACGAGGACCGGCTCGGCCAGCGCCTTAAGTATGGATTCGGCGACCTTCATTGAGCTTTGCTGTTGCCACGTTCCTTTCGGAACACTCAGGAGCACGGTAACATCCGGAGAGTTTGGGTCAGCGATCTCCGTCCCTCCAAATGGGACGGTCCGATACTTGTAAATTTGGCAGAACGACCTTCGGACTTCTCCCCCCTGTGCGGAGAACAACACCCATTCTCGTTCCTCTGCGCGCCAATCTCCAAAGTATACATAGACGAAAGGCGCTACGAAACTCGAAAAACTCGGATGGAAGTTTGCCTAAAATTTACCGTTCTTTTGCCGTGGGATTACGTAGGTTTGGTTCAATACTCCCCAAGCAGGAATTACGGGCGGACGGTGCTTCCGTTTTAGTGGGCGCTCGTTAATTCTTGATTTGCCCCGGGCAGGATGCACACCTCGCAAGTCTCCTGTCCAAGCCCCTGCGCGATCACCCCTCCCAAGACATCGCGCAGGGGCGCCCTCTTTTTATCTGGCGTTAACGACGCGTGCGGCCACCGTGAAGTGGGTGTATGAGCACCTGGCGTCACCGGTGAGGCCCGCATATCCCGCCCGTCCGCATTTCGGGTGGCAGCGTTTACCCAAGTTTTACCAATCCTTTGCCAACGATTCGCGCTGTTATGCGAAAGTACGCGCAATGGATTGGGTGTCGCGGACAGCCACTAGCGACATACACCCCAGAGTTTTCCGGTTCGCCATCCCTCAAAGTGGAAAGAAGTCGGCACGAATGTCGGCTTCCCATGGCGCGAACGCCCGATGTCGGGTTTTGAAAGGCTCAAAGTGAACGTGGGATCAGCGATTTATCAGCGGGAGACGAATATGAGCACCGCAAGACGTAGACGCGCATTGAACTCCGCACCTAGCACCGGCGACGCTAAGCCGAAATCCACAAGGGATTCACGCGAACATGAAAATGTTCAGCCTGAATCGCAGACGAGAAACGTAGTGGAACGAAACGAACCACTGGCTGCGCGATACGGAATAGAAATCAGGGGCCTGTCAATTCATGCAGAGGTCGACGATGCAGTGCACATTGATGCTGTACTGAACGGCTACACCGGACAGGCCGCAGTGTTTGACAGGGAGAACCGCACCTTACTCTTCGAAGGCACCGTCGAAGAAGTCCGCAAGGCGCTGGGCATACACAACGCACCTCGCATTGACAACATGAGCGCTGAGCCCGAACAAACATAAGCGCCATGCGGTGCGCGGAGCTGTCACCACCTATCCCCAGGACGACACGAACCGCGCAGATCGGCCGACCGGCTATACGTCCGATCGCATGTAGGCAGCCTGGGGAATCGTGATGATGAAACCGCCCGACTTATTGTCGCGCTCAAGTTTGAGGACACCCTGTGCCTCCGCCTCCTCAAGCAGTTGACCGAGGGACCTAAATCCGTAGTGGGACTCGCCAAAGCCTGGTTCGCGCCCCGAGGCCGAGCACGGCCAGGGTCGCGCCGTCACCGTCTGCGGCGGGCGCGCGCTCGGGCCGGTGCCACCGGTCGAGTCGGTGGTGTATTGCAGCGGCGCGGCGCAGGACGCGGCAGGCAGCGCCAACAGCGCCTCGAATACCCTGCCGAGGACGATCTAGCGAGCCTTGCGAGGTAGTGCTCAACATCGCTACACCCAAATGTACCGTAAAGCGGGAGCTGGCCTCCGATAAGCAACGAAGGCCGGCCGGCCCTTTTAACCTGGGACTCCCGTAAGCCATTGTCCAAGTACAGAAGGCATTTCATGATCGGAGACTCCGACGCTCTCTCTCGCCTAGGCGGACACTTCGTTTATCGTACCTATACCGACGCTTTACCGGAACTTTACCTCGGACGCGTAACCTCATGACGCGGGGGCTTACCGATGACCTCGGCCATTACTCCCACGAACGGATGGCGAAACTGCTATGACGCAATGCCTGCCGGTGGACATTCTCGTCGTGGACGACAACGACAGCCAACGCGCATCGATCGTACTTGCGCTTGAAAAATCTATACCCAATGTCGTCGTCATTGCCGTTGAAAACGGAATAGAGGCACTCGACTTTCTTTTAAGCCGCGGCGCTTGGACGGATCGTGTCGGAGAAGATCCTCCCAGACTGATCATGTTGGATATTTCCCTGCCGGGAGCGAGCGGAATCCATTTACTCGGCCAGATACGGTCGCTCGCGCCGAACGACACGCTAGCGCTCACGCCCGTGGTCATGTTCACGGATTCCCGAGCCAGGGGCGACATCACAGAAAGCTATCGCCACGGAGCAAACAGCTACATCACAAAACCCCTTAGTGTCCCTGATTTTCAGGCCGTCGTCGAATCGGTCGGCCGGTACTGGATTAACCAAAACCAAGTGTGTGCCTAGCGATCGAGAATAGAGTCGGACGAAGGAATAGACAGGTCGTTGATTGGATCGATGGCTCTGTTTGCAAAGAATTTCTGGCGATTAGTTGTCAGTGCCAGCGTGGAAAATTAACGATTGGAGGTCATGGCATCCGTATGATCCGAAGCAAGAACAAAATCGAAAAGCGCCCTGTTGTTGGATTGACAAAATCCCCCACGGGAATCGCGGGTCTGGATGAAATCACGAAGGGAGGGCTTCCTCGAGGCCGTCCGACGCTGGTGTGCGGGGGCGCCGGCAGCGGGAAAACGCTGTTCGCCGCCGAGTTTCTCGTGCGCGGCGCTATGCAATATGACGAGCCGGGTGTCTTCATCGCCTTCGAGGAGAGTGAGGAAGAACTGGCCAAGAACGTTGAGTCGCTCGGCTTCGACCTTGAGAAACTTTGTAAGCAGAAGAAACTGGCGCTCGACTATGTCCACCTGGAACGCGGCGAGATTCTGGAGTCAGGCGAGTATGACTTGGAGGGTCTTTTCATCCGCATCGCGCACGCCGTCGATTCCATCGGCGCGAAGCGCATCGTATTGGACACCATAGAAGCGCTCTTTGCGGGCTTGTCCAACGACTTTATCCTGCGGGCCGAACTCCGGAGGCTGTTCCGGTGGCTAAAGGAGAAAGGCCTAACGGCTGTCATCACCGCGGAGCGTGGGAAGGACACGCTTACCCGGCAGGGTCTAGAGGAATATGTGTCGGACTGTGTGATCCTGCTCGATCACCGAGTGATCGACCAGATGGCCACGCGCCGGATGCGAGTGGTGAAATACCGCGGATCGCTTCATGGGACGAACGAATACCCCTTCCTGATAGACGAGCAGGGGTTTTCCGTGCTGCCGGTCACGGGGCTGAGTCTGGAGCACCGGGCGACGTCCGAGCGGTTTTCGAGCGGCATTCCGGAGCTGGACACCATGCTGGGAGGTAAGGGCTATTTCCGCGGCAGCTCGATCCTGATTACGGGAACGCCCGGCACGGGCAAGACGAGTATTGCGGCCCATTACGTTGATTCCGCCTGCCGTCGCGGCGAACGATGCTTATTTTTGGCGTTCGAGGAATCGGAAAGCCAGATCCTCCGCAATATGAGATCTATAGGCCTTGACCTGAAGCAGTGGGTACAGAAAGGGCTGCTGCAAATTCGGGCGTCCCGCCCGACGCTGCTAGGACTCGAGATGCACCTCGTGACCATGCACAAGGCAATCGAGAAATTAAAACCTCGACATGTAATACTAGACCCTATCACCGACTTTGAGGCCGTTGGCACTCGCGGCGAGGCCAAGACGATGCTCTTGCGCATCGTGGATTTTCTGAAATCGCGCGAGATCACGGGTCTCTTCACTAGTCTAATCGCCGAAGACACCGCGACGGGCGCGGCGGAAATGGGTGTCTCGTCACTCATCGACACGTGGCTGCTGCTGCGAAACCTAGAGCAGGCCGGTGAACGCAACCGTGGCCTGTATATTCTGAAATCGCGCGGTATGCCGCATTCCAATCAGATCCGAGAATTCATCCTGACGGACCATGGGGCCAAGCTGGTTGATGTTGCCATAGGAGCGGACGGAATCGTTACGGGGTCCGCCCGCGAGGCACAGCATGCGCAGGAAGCGTCGACGATGGTTGCCCGCGAGTACGTACGAAAGAGCAAGGCCCAAGGTCTGGGCCACAGACGCACCGCCCTGCAATCCCGGCTTAAGGCGCTTCAGGCGGAATTTGACGCCGAAGCGCAGGCGATCGAGTTGGAAAACGAGCTGGACGGGCAAAGGGAACAATGGACACAAGACGAGCGGTCGCGATTAGTTCGACTGCGAACTGAAGAGAGCAATTCGCCCACGTCGGTGAAGGGAAAAAGGAGATGAAGAACGGGAATGGCAGTGGCACGAAGTGCGACACGCGCACAGGGCGTAAGACTCTGAAAGCCCCCGAAGACACCCCTCGAAAGGCAGGGGTTTGGGAGTTGCGCCTCTATGTGGCGGGCAGCACGCCCGAATCGCGGGCCGCCTTCGCGAACCTCAAGAGTATTTGTGACGAGCACTTGGCCGGCCAATACCATATTGAAGTGGTCGACCTTCTAAAGAATCCGCAACTTGCCAAGGGCGATCAGATTGTTGCCTTGCCGACGTTGGTGCGCAGATTGCCCGAACCCGAGCGAAAAATTATCGGCCGCCTGTCGGATACGGAGAAGGCGCTCGTCGGGCTTCAGTTGCGTCCGCGCAGAGTGATGATCGATTGAATGGAACCGACCATGAAAGAGAATGAGGCAAAAAAGGCGCCGAAACGAGCGAAGGAAGGCGCCATCCTCGATTGGCAAAAAACGCATGACGACCTGTATGTGCTCCGTTTGTACGTGACCGGCATGACACCCAACTCGGTCCGCGCGATTGAGAACATTAAGGCTATTTGCGAGGAGTATCTGGAAGGACGATACGACGTCGAGATCGTCGATATTTACAAACAGCCATCCTTGGCGAAGGGCGAACAAATCTTGGCAACCCCGACACTGGTAAAATTACTTCCATTGCCATTGCGCCGTCTAGTCGGGGATCTTTCTCAAAAGAATCGCGTGCTGCTCGGACTTGATCTAGTTCCGAGGAAATAGAGTGACACGACAGAGGGTGCGACAATAGCCAGAACCGCTAAATCGATGTCTCGAGCATCCGCGCAATCAGGTCCCGCAGCGAGCGAAAAGAGTGCGATGCTGCGCGAAATGGAAGAGCTTCGCGCGCGCCTCGAAGAAGCCGAAGCCACCATCCAGGCTATCCAAAGCGGCGAGGTTGACGCGCTTGTCGTCGCTGGGCCCGAAGGCGAAAGGGTCTTTGTCCTGGAAGGGGCGGACTACCCGTATCGCGCTATGCTTGAAGTTCTGAACGAGGGGGTCGTGACCCTTGGCGCGGACGGAGGCATCCTTTCTTGCAACAACCGCTTCGTGACGTTCGTAAAGATGCCGATCGAGCAGGTGTTGGGCAAGCCGCTCGCCGGTTTTGTAACGAAGGGCGATGCGCCGAAGCTGAGCGCCTTTTTGAGTGAAGCGGCCGAAGGAGGCGGCGTTGTCACGGTCAATTTAGCTCTCAACGATGGAACGACTATGCCGGCCAATCTTTCAGCGGCGGTATTCGAGGCGGGAGGACGACCGGCACTTTGCGTAGTCGTGACGGACCTGACCGAAATGTTCGCCGCGACGAAGGCGCGGCTGTGGCTGGCATCCATTGTCGATTCGTCAAACGACGCCGTTATCAGCAATTCCTTCGACAACAAGATTCTGACGTGGAACGCGGCGGCGGAGCGCATCTACGGTTTTTCGGCCCAGGAAGCGGTCGGCCAACCTACTTCAATTATTGTGCCCCGGGATCGAAGCCAAGAATTCGAGTTGATCGGCGAGAACGCTCGCCTTGGACAACGAATCGCGGCCCATGAAACGGTCCAAACCACGAAGCTGGGCGCACCCATAGATGTTTCGCTGACCATTTCCCCGTTGATGGACGCGAACGAGAACGCGATAGGAATGTCCGTTATTGCGCGCGATATTACGGAGCGAAAGAAAGTCGCAGCGGAATTGGAAAGACACCGCCGGCACCTGGAGGAGATGGTCCAACAGCGGACGGATGAATTGTGGGTGACATCGAACGAACTGCGCGCCACCAATGAGGCGCTGCAGGGACAACGCAAAGAAATGGCGATGGCCCACGAACAGTTGAGCGAGCACTCGGAAGTACTGCGTAAGAACGAGGAACGGCTAAGACTGGCTCTGCACGCCGGAAAGATGGCGACTTGGGACTGGCAAATTCCCGCGGACGAGATGAACTGGAACGATGAACACTATCGAATGTTCGGGTACGAAGTCGGCGAGGTGAAACCGAGTTTCGCCGCGTGGGCCAGTCGGTTGCATGCGGACGATCGCGAGATCGCACAGGCTGCATTTAATGTAGCCATGAACGAGGGACTCGAGTACAGCACCGAATTTAGAACGTGTTGGCCGGACGGAAGCGTCCACTGGCACTGGGGGCTCGGGGGGTTTGATCGGGATGACACCGGGAGGGCCGTTCGTTCTTTCGGCGTGTTGCTTGAGATTACGGAAAAGAAGGATGCCGAGTTGCGCATCCAGGAGTTGAACGACGCGCTCCGGCAGCATGTGGCGACTGTCGATACAGCGAATAGAGAACTTGAATCGTTCAGTCATTCCGTGTCGCATGATTTGCGAACGCCCCTACGGTTCATCAATAAAATTGCGTACGCGTTGCTTCACGAGTCGGGAGCGCACCTCTCTAACGGCGTCGCGCAGCAAGTGAACATGATCCTGCAGGCTACGAGCGAAATGACGGAACTGATCGAGGACCTACTTGTGTTCTCGCAAGTAACCAGGGCGCCAATGCGAAAACGCAGCGTGGACCTGCGGAGGTTTTTTCAAAAAGCAGTTAAGGAACTCGAGCATGCGCGGGAGGACCGCAACGCCGAGATCGTGATCCAGGATCTCGCTCCGTGCGAGGGCGACCGGACACTTTTGAAGGAAGTCGTGACGAACCTGTTGGCGAATGCCCTCAAGTTCACTCGACGGCGTGAAATGGCGCGAATTACGATCGGTTGTACTGAGACGAAAGGTGAAACCGCGTTTTTTGTTCAAGACAATGGTGTAGGCTTTGACATGAATGACTCGGAGTCCCTTTTTGTCCCATTTCGCAGGCTTCACAAGCAAGCCGACTTTGAAGGGACAGGAATTGGTCTGGCTCTCGTCAAGCGCATCGTCGAGCGACACGGCGGCCGTATTTGGGCGGTGGGTGAAGTCGACAAGGGTGCGACGTTCTACTTTACGCTCGGTAAAGGGACGGCAGGATAGAAAACAACCAGCATAGCGCGATACGCACGCCTTCTCGGGATGGAGGCAACAGCGCAACTTTCCGAGTCAAGAACTGATTCTGAGCGTCGCCGCGTCCGGAGGACGGCGCTTGCCGCGGTTGTAAAGACGCATGGTGCTCACGTTAGCTTGTTCAAGGCCTCCTTGCATCTTGGCGCTGTCCGCGCTGTGTTTCCACCGCGTTCGCTGTGCAGGTAGTGCGAAGCGAGTGGTGAGGGGTGCGGAAATGTATCCGCGTCCATCCGATTGTGGTTTTTAGCGTTAGTTGAGCCGAGTTAATCAGAAACCGAGTCGTAGTTCAATTCGAAGGAGCAGTGGAAGATTGGTGCGGTTCCGGACAAACATGTTCAAGTCCACGGATAGGCGCAGGATTGTCCGCTCGCGTCTGTGCCGACTCGAATTTCTCGATTGGAGACGTGTATGGATTCAGGCGGTTTCGCGGTAGTAGCTCTTGAGAATGCCGCCGAGTTCGCGCTTGCAGCGAACCACGCCGACCGCTGTTGGCACGAAGTTGGCGTCGAGAACTGTGTTGTCGCGCCCTACTCCGCGGTGCGGCCGTCGTTCGTGATAGTGATTCAGCCACGTGCGAACGATGTAGTCGATCTGGTCTCGGCTGAAGCAAACGAAGCGGTTCAATACTTCGCGTTTCGTGCTCGCGATGAAGCTCTCGGCGAAGGCGTGTGCTTTGGGCGCTCGAGGCGGAATACGAATACATCGCGCGGTGGGTCTCCAGAATCGGTCGAACGCGTCGGGATACTTTCGGTCGCGATCCCGAATCAGAAACCGGGGCTGCATACCTTCTCCCTCCAGCCACATCGCTGCATTCCGAGCCTGTTGCATGATCCACGTCGAATCGGGATGATACGTACTTGGGCTGCAAATGGCCTTCCGGCTTCCGAGATGAATGAAAACAAGGGCATAGGCGTTAAGGACTCCTCGAAGCGTGAATACTCGTTTGGTGAAGAAGTCGCACGCAACGATGCTGTCAACGTTGGCGCGAACGAAGGTCGTCCAAGGAATAGGAGGATTCCTCCTCGCTTTCTGCGGATCGGGGAAGTGTCCTTTTTCTTTGAGGATGTCCCGAATGGTCGTCGTTCCGATCCGGATGCCAAGCTTCTTGAGATCACCCACGACGCGGCGGTAACCCCAACGGAGATTTTCTCTGGCAAGGCGCGGGACGAGGGCGCGGGTTGCAAAGGGAGTTCGAGGACGACCCGAAGGCCGGAACACCCTGGCGCGACGCAACTGTCGTCGCCATTTCGTGTACGTTTCGGGTAAAACGACGTGCATCACCTCATCGATGTCGTGGTCGATAGCGGCACCCAGGCGGAGCGACTCCGTCCGTTCCGCCGGCGTCGGCACAATCCGGCTGGTGTCTATGCGCCACCGGAGCACTCTGATCTGCGCCTCGAGAAGCTGCAGCCCCGCGTTGTATCGAGGACGCATCGACTGGGTCGCCAGCGTAATCACCGAAAAAAGTATTCCGTCCACCTCGAATCCTTCCGCTGGGGAAACGCCGTCAAAGAGCCGGATTTTACAGAGTACGACCCGACGACTACATTTCCGGACCCCAAGGCGCCCGGCGCTCGCTGAGGTGCTACTCAATTTGTACCTTACGGATTGAAAAACATGGTAAACATGGGCAACATGGGACGGGTGAGGCGAACGAGGCGATCTCGTTGCGTCGTCGTAAGTTATTGCGATTCCAGGTAGTTAGCGATTCGGGTCCGATTTCTCTCATAACCCAAAGGTCGTGGGTTCAAATCCCACCCCCGCTAGAGGGGCCTCTACTCCAGATCCGGAAAGTCCTGGCGTGATATCAAGACTCGGATGCTGCGCGCTTGTCCGGGGACGCGGCTGATGAAGCCAAGTTTCTCCAAGGAGAGGATCATCTGATGGACGGTCGGCGGTGTCACGCGGAAGTACCCTTGGATGTCCGCTTCCGCCGGTGGCCGCCCTTGGAGCTTAGTGTAATAGTGAATGAACGCTAAGTATTGGCCCTGTTTCCTAGTCGGTTTCCTGTCCATATTCCTCCGTGGCGGACGCCCTCCCTTGTTCGCGGTGTCCTCCTGCCCGGCAATCACGTCTTCAGCGCCGTCGCCGAATCGTGGTTCGCCACCTACGACGCAGCCACTGCTCCCGAAGGATAATTTGGCTGTATCGTGTAGTGACGTGCTGCTCCGTCAGAACGAAAAACTTTCCAGCGACGTTACGGAATGTGGTCCCCGAGGGCCAAGTCATTCTGGCTCCCGGTCGGGCGGAAGCGCCAGTTGTTCTTCAACAGTCTGAATGGTATACCCCATCGCCCGATAACCACGGAGTCGCTTCGCGTACATTCGAGCGAGCATGGTGACGTTACCGTCGACGTAGTCGTAAACACGAACCTCGCGCTTGCCTTCGTGCAAACGGTGCAGGCGGCCAACGTATTGCTCCAATGTGCCTCGCCACGAGATGGGCATCGCGAGAAAAAGGGTGTCGAGACGCGAGTAATCGAAGCCTTCTCCGCATGCACTGACAGTTTCCTCTAGGCTATGAGCACACCCCAAATGGATCAACGCGTCATCGGACGCGTCGGATACCTCTCATCGCCCGTGCCATATGGCCACAGAGATGGTGGAATCCGGTCTATGAAACGCTGCTGTGTGTGCCCATTGCAGAAGACTTCGAAGCGGGGGAAAATGCTCCAAATACTCTCTGAGAACCTATCCCAAATCACGACACGTGTAAAAGGAAGATTTCCCATTTCATTGGGAAGCCTAACTTCGCGTGGTTCGCTAAAAACATCGGTTACACCATGCGCTTCAGCCACAAGCAGAAGCCAACGTTCCGTTGCGTTTCTCCAATCATATTTGCCTGCCTTAGCTGTTTTTTCCCTTACCGCGTCAACGACCGCGTCGTTCAATGGTTCGATGGATCCGGACTGCATGTGCGAAGGCCACCACAGACGTCCTTGACCGTTTCTATCGAGGACACGTATTCGACATACCGCGTCGCTGAGGACTGAAAGTGACTCCTGTGGAAACTCGATATTTGATACGCTCCGAAACATCCGCCCTACAGTAGCAAGCTCATCCGCGAGAGAGTCCAAGCAAATGCCGTCCAGGCACTCATACGTCGGCCTACGAAACTCCACGACACAATAGGGCACCGCGTAGGTATCATCTTCCGCGAGCCGCGCCCGAACTTTTTCCGCCACCTCCATCCATTGTGATCGAAATCGGCGCATGGCAGAACCATTTGCGAAAGACGCGTCATTTGAAAGCGACCGTACTTCACAGGCTAGTTGACACGATCGATCCCAGTTACAAAATTCAACAATTGCGTCGGGGCTCTCCTGAGTCTTCTCATCGATAAGACGAAAATGCGAGAGTCCGATGCGACTAAGCACATCCGTCACGATGCAATTCTCGACATCTTTCTTAGCTAGTCCTCGATTCCTCTCGAAGTCTATTCCAGCGTATGGTTTCAAGGTAATCGACTCCGCTTTTTGCGATCAAATCAAGTCAGGATTTTCAATGAAGTCGGCCTCATTTGCAAGTAATGGGCGAATCTTTCCGTCAACCGTGACGATTCGTTCCTACTGTCTTCTGCCGAGAAGGTGGGCTCGCACCACGCCATCGGTGAGTGAATGGTAGCTGCAGTTTGTGCACTTGCCGCCCGGCTTCTTGCATATCATCGGGTCCCATTCGTGGGCGCAGGCGGGCGAGTAGCCTGATTTTTCTTTCTTGCTTTCCCACCGCACTGCATACACATCTTCCCTTCCGCGGAATAGAGAGCGAAACAGGCGCACGCGTTCGTCTGCTATTGCATGCGTATTGCAAGTACTATCGAAGCGCACCGAAGTCGTGGCTTCCGACGCGAGAGATTCTCTGGATCGTGAAGGAACAATTGCGGCGGCGCTCTTGACGGAGAACGAACTCAGTATCGCCTTGAGCCGGGTATTTTCATCACGGAGCCGGCGGATTTCGTCGCGTGCCGCCGCTAGATTCGCAGGCAGTTCATCGGGTTTGCTAGACACAGATTACGACCACGTCTTAATTGCACAACCTTTTCCAGGGGAATCGCGGTTGCCGAGCGATTAGTATAGAATGGATGTGGGCCTGGTGAAAGAATTTCGGCAAGGATGTAGCAGGAATGCAGAGGGCAAATTCAGGCGCGACTCGAAAGAGGCCGACTCTTTATCTGGAAACAACGGCGCCTTGCTAATACGTCGCCCGGCCATCAACAGACATGATCATCTTTGCAGATATGCACATACTAACAAGGCCATAATATAGACTACACTTTTCCGATCAGATGTTTTATACTG
>CAYXRK010000129.1:0-13695 GCA_964467615.1 uncultured Nitrospirales bacterium
GAAGAGGGAGATGCCTGCGGCGTCTTTCGCGGCGACGACAAAGAGATCGGCGGCAACGGCATCCGGCACGAGACTCTTCACGCCGTTGAGCGTGTATCCGTTCGCAGACTTCGTGGCCGCGCACTTGGTCGCTTGCGCCGAAATTTCGCCGGTGGCCTCGACGAACGCGATGGTCGCCTTGATTTCGCCGGACGCGATCTTCTCGAGCCACCTCGATTTTGCGGCGTCCGTGCCTCCGAGCGCGATCGCGTGCGCGGCCAACACTGTCGAGAGGAACGGTCCGGGGAACAACGCGCGCCCAAGTTCCTCGGCTACGACAGCGAGTTCCTGGACGCCGAGCCCGAGGCCGCCGTGTTGCTCTGGGACCATCAGGCCGAGCCAGCCTTGCTCGGCGACTTTGGCCCAGAGTTCGGGCGTAACGCCTTTGGGGTTGTCGGCAAGCGCGCGGACTTTTTCGGTGGTGACTTCGCTGTCGCAAAACTTGCGGACGCTGTCTTGCAGCATTTTCTGTTCTTCGGTCAGTTGGACGTTCATGGTTGTCTCCGGTTCGTGGTGGCGCGACCTAGCGCGGTAGGCCGAGTACGCGTTCGGCGGTGATGTTCTTGAGGATTTCGGTCGTGCCGCCTTCGATGGAGTTGGCGCGGGCGCGGAGGAAATGGCGCGTCCAGATTCCGATGTCGTCGTTGTGCGCGTCGCTGTTGGGCAATACCTCGGCGAAGGGGCCGAGGATGTCCACTGCGAGTTCGGTGAGGTCCTTGTTCGCTTCGGCCCAGAGCAGCTTGAAGATCGAGCCGATGGGGCCGGGGTCGCGCGTTGCGTCCATCGTGGCGCGCATGCGCAGGTTGTTAAGGCGTTGCGTCTCGACTTTGCAGTGGAACTTCGCGAGTTTCTGGCGGACGATGGGGTCTTCGCAGAGCGGCCCGCCGTTGCGCTGAATGCGTTTGGTGAGCGCGACGACATCGTGCAACGTCTTCTTGATGCGGCCATAGAGCGACCCGGCGATGTTCACGCGCTCGTGCATGAGCGTCGTAATCGCGACCATCCAACCGTGGCCTTCGCTGCCGAGCACGTTTTCCTTCGGCACCTTGACCTCGTTGAAGAACACTTCGTTGAATTCGGCGTCGCCGGTGATTTGTCGCAGCGGCCGAATCTCGACGCCGGGCGCATGCATGTCGACGATCATGTACGTCATGCCTTGGTGCTTCGAGCCGGTCGAGTCCGAGCGCGTGACGAGGATGCAGTAGTCAGCCAAATGCGCGACGGAGGTCCAAATCTTTTGGCCGTTGACGATGTAGTGATCGCCATCCATGACGGACGAGGTCTTCAGGTTGGCGAGGTCGCTTCCCGCGTTCGGCTCTGAGAAACCCTGGCACCAAATCTCTTCGCCGGAGAGGATGTTCTTGAGGTAGCGCTGTTTCTGGTCGGGCGTGCCGTGCGCCATGATGGTCGGGCCGGCCATACCCACGCCGATGCCGTTGAACGAGGGCGGCGTGACGTACTTCGAGATTTCCTCGAGCCAGATGAAGCCCTCGATGGGCGACGCCGAGCGGCCGCCGTATTCCTTCGGCCAGTCGATCCCGACCCAACCGCCGCCCTGGAGTTTTTTCATCCAGTCGAAGCACGTCTTGCGGTAAGCGTCTTCGTCGTTGGGTGCTGGCCAGGACTCGGAGCCGAAATCGCCGGGCACATTTTTCTTGATCCAAGCGCGGACTTCTTCGCGAAATCCGAGTTCGGCGGTGCTGTAACTGAAATCCATGAGGGTCTCTCCTGAAAAAGCGGTGTTAGACGAGACATCGTACCGAAACGCGGGGCGGCGTGTCCAATCTGTTTACATGCGAACTATTGGCGCTGGGAGGGCGCTACGCGCGGCCCGCTTTTTCGGCGAGGTATGCCGCGAGGACCTCGCGTACTTCGTCGTCCGTGTGGATCTTGTGGAAGATGCCATCGGCGCCTACTAGCTCGACGCGGCGAGTATCGATGTCTCCGCCGGAAACGATGAGGATCGGGAGTTCTTTGGGTATTTCGGGGTCCTGCCGAATCATCTCGCAGGCTTCGAAACCGCTGAAGACCGGGATGGCCGCTTCGAGGAAAACCATGTCTGGACTTTGTGCGAGGGCGATCTCGTAGGCCTCGAGTCCGGTCGAGGCCCACAAAACGGTGTGGCCCTGGCCCTCAATCTCGGCCTGAAGCATATCGAGGAACTGGAAATCCTGTCCCGCGAGCAATACATTCGCCACGATAATCGCGCTCCCCCTGGGTGCTTCTTGACTTGGCCGGAAATCCACCCCTACACTTCACCATCTCTACGTACGGTAATGCGAATGTACCCGCGATTCAAGCGGGCGCTATGAGGGATGTATGCGGCGACAAATGATACTCGCGATCCTGGCGTCCCTGGCGTTGAGCGGCCATGTGTTGGCGCAAGAGCCGATCGAGAACAAAGCGGGCGATAGAAGGCCGCAATCGAAGCAATCGGATGAGAAGGCGGCTGATGACGAGGCGGCGGCCGCTCCCGAGGAGAAGGCGCCGGTCGTATTGGACGGCGACAAGCTCCACATGAAGGATGGCACGATTCTAGGGGGCGGGCAGATCGTGAAAAAGTCGCCGCGCGGCTATGAGTTCGCGTTCATCGAGGGGGTGGATCCGATTGTGATTCCCTTGCGGCAGGTGGACCACGTGGAGTACGACGAGATCGATCCTGCCGAGGAACGAAGGCGGAAGGCGATGGCGTCGGTCCCGGATCCGCACCATGTGATCCCGATGGAAAACTTGTCGGCGGAGTTCGCGCAAAGTCTGGCGAAACAAATTCCTGAAGACGCCCTCTCGGCGACCAATGTCGACTTTGTACCCGTGTTGCTCGGCCTGGCGGAGAGGCTGGGGGTACCGCTTGTCGTCGAGGACTCCGTTCGCGCAATGCCCCCGGCAGACCGGAAGTGGAGCTACTCCGTTCCGCCGCAGACGACTTTCAGCTCGCTGCTCGGGCACGCGTTCGTACCGAAGATGCCGATGATCGACGTGCAGTATAAAGTGGACAAGGTCGTCATCGCGGTGAAGGCCGCGCCGACACAAAGCGGGGCGGCTGAACCGAGACCGGACAGCGGCGCTCCCTGAAATCGCGCGACGTCAGAATCTCAGTCGCTAATCATCCTCGTCATCGTCGGCGTCTGAAGCAGCAACCGGCCCAACAGCATCATCGCCGGTGCCGGGAACAACAGCAACGGTATCGAAATCCGCTTCTGGGACTTCGCGATCCGCGAGTGCTAGGTCCGGCTCTTCACCAGATTCCGCTGGCGCGATTTCGTCGAGGTCCGGTGCGGGGGGATCGTCATCGTACGAGGGTACGGGAGGCGGCGGTGGCGGCGCGACCTTCTTCTTGCGCTTCAGCGTCGGTTTGGGGGACGGAGCGGAATCAAAATTCTTTCCAACTTGAATCAGATCCTTTCCGCAGTCGGGGCACTTAAACTTGATCTTCTCTGCGCCCCAGTCGACCCATCTGCGGCCAGAATCCGGCGTACAGGCAGGGCAGTGGTACTTTACGGCCATGAAATAGTCATCCTTGTTAGCATCACGGGAAGTGCGACGAGTCGTCGCGAAAGCGGCGGGATTATAGCCAATCGAACTGCATACCACAAAAGGAGGAATCGCAAGCCGGACGACGAAGCGCCGAGTGCCGCTCAAGCGAAAGTCAGCAGGCGCGAGGTGAGCGTCGTTTCGCACGTAGCGTGGCGGCGACGGCGGCCAGGCTGAGTATCCAAAGCAGCGGCATACCGACGAGGAGGGTGTCTGCGTGACGCGAAGCGAACGCGAGCGCCGTTCGCAGCCCAGGTGCGCCCGCAATGACATAGGAGCGTAGCGCTAGATACCAACCGAGACAGAGCAACATTAACGCGGCGCCGATGCTCGCGCTGGTAAACAGGTCTTCCTTTCGGCGAGCGGCGACCGCAGCGACTCGCGCCATGATTCCCCGGTGCAGACCCAATGGCGCGGGCCGACGTGTAAGGGCCGCTATTTCCTCGTTGTTATGTTCCGATTCAGACGGCTTCAACGGCGGCGGCCTCCGATTCGACCAATTCGCGCAACTCCTTACGGGCGCGGAACATCCAGGTTTTCAATGTGCCCATCGGGACCTCGAGTGCCTTGGCAATTTCTTCGTAGGGCTTCTCTTGAAGATAATACTGTGTGATGATCTCCCGGTATTTCGCCGGCAGACGGTGTACGCATTTGCGAATTAGCGCCGCCCGGTCATGCTGCTCAATAGAGTCATCAACACTTTGACTCTCGTGGCGGGCCTCAAGTTCCGTTTCGTTGCGTTTTTTTCTGCGGCCGATCTCGGTCAGGCATACGCTGGCCGTGACCCTGTACATCCAGGTCGAGAAGCTGCAATCGCCGCGAAAACCGTTGAGGAGCCTGTAGCCCTTCACGAACGCCTCCTGGGCCATGTCCTCGGCGAGCGTTACATCGTGCATGTATCGATAGGCCAAGTTGAAGACAATTTGTTGGTGTCGCCGCACAAGTTCCGAGAAGGCCTCGGTCTGCCCCGCTCTCGTGCGTTCGATCAGCTCGTGGTCCGAGATTTCGGTCAATGCCAGGCAGCGGTTGCTGACCCCGGATGTGTAGTAACGAACAGCGACGGCCATTTCGGGCTCCTTCGATTGAGTTCATCTTCCTCCTTGGTAAAGGCATGTGACGTGCCAAGTTCTCAACGAGCAGGAAAGAAGACAGCTAGATCGCGATAACCTATTGATACGCAATAAGTTATCGCCTTCATCCCAAAATTTTCCTTGGGCGGCGCTGGTCACGTCGAGGAGGAGGAGATGGTTACAATCACACTGCTTAGGAGTGCAAAAGCTCAAGATGTGGCGAGATTGACCCCGGCAACGCCTGAAGTTCTAACTACGGCAGACCAGCTAATTGACGAGCTCGTGCGAGCGTCACGCCTGCTTCAGCACCGCCATGCGCCTGTACCGTGAGTCCCCCTACCGCGTTCGCCAAGGCCGCTGAATCCCGCAGAGACCATCCCTTCACATAGGCGTACAGGAACCCACCGCAGGCCGCGTCCCCCGCGCCCGTGGTGTCCAGTACATTGACCCTGTGCGCGGGAATTCGGTGTCGCTCGGCCCGATCGGCTGCAAGAACGCCCTCTTCACCAAGTTTTACCAACACCGTCTCCGCGCCATGACCAAGGTAGAAATCCGCGATCTCGTCGTCGGTCTGACGGCCGGTATAGTGCCGCGCCTCTTCAACGCTGGACATCATGATTGTTGTGTGAGGCAACGCGTGTTCGATGTGCGGATACCAAACTCCGGCGCCATCGAAGCAGGTGTCAATCGATGTAGCGATACCCTGGGCTCGCACTCGCTCGAAGAGCTCGCCAATCGGTCCGCCCTGGAGGCCCGGTGTAATCGCGGGACCACCCCAGTGGAAAATCTTCGTCCCTCGCAGAAGACCCAGGTCTACGTCGGCCGGTGTAACGTTCTTGGTCGCGCCGACGCGGTGCATGAACGATCGCTCGCCACTCTTGTCGATCGTAACGATGGTGGCGGACGTGCCTTCGGTCTCGTCCCATCGAACCATCGGTGTTTCAACGTTGTGCCGCCTGAGCTCATCGTTCAGAAAATTCCCGAAAAGATCGTTGCCGAGGCGTCCGATAAATGCCGTCCTCGCGCCGAGTTGGCTGGCGACACTCGCGGTCACGCTGGCGAGGCCTCCCATCCGCGCGTCGATATTCGGGACCAACGCCAACTCTCCGGGCCGCGGCCAACGTTCAATCGGATAGACCATGACATCGGCGCAGACGACGCCGATGGTTACGATGTCGAACGGCAAGGGTCATTCCTCCTTCTCGACTTATGCACTCGCGATGACAACGCGGCTGCGGTACCTTCGAGCAGCGCGTCAGGATTGGCAGCTCGCGCGGTACTGGCGAGTCCGGGCGCTACGTGTTCGCGGTGCGATATCGACTCGGGGCGTAACGTGCGAACTCCACACTCGCATAGTACGGATTCCGAGGAAGGGCGGCAATCGGCCCGGCCCGCCGATTCGCTTTTTCCTTTGGGCGGGCGACGGCTTCGGCGGGATCGGCGCAGGATCGAGACTGCCCTAACTGGGCGCTACGGCGCGGACGGCGTCACTATCGGAGGGCCAACAGCCCCGGTCAGATAGGCGAACAGAAAGGGCAAGAGAAGCAGGATCCAGCCAAAAATTCGGACAATCGATCCCTGCGAAATGTCCCGAATGGGGACCGCGCTGATGAGCCCGGTCATTCCTCCCATCGCCTGACTAAACCAGATGCAGATCAATGGAAGCAGCGAGTAGACTCCCAAGATAATCGCTGTCGTCTGCGTGCCGTTCTTGTACGCGGTCCCAACGAGCATCACTGCGAAGAAAAGCGATATTAGTTTACTAAACATCGTGATCCAATTCCGGTCGGCAGCAAGCAACTTGGAACCATAAACCAATTCGCCCGCCGATGCAACGGGTCGAACCAGGTTGTAGCGGCGTCATCCTGGGCGTATTATCGGCGTTAGAGTGCGCGAGGAGAGGGAATTTCATGACGGATCAAGCGATAAATCGAAGAGGGTTCTTGAAGCGCACGGCGGCGCTTGCGGGGGCTGCGGCTGGATTTCCATACATCATTCCGGGGAAGGCCCTGGGCCAAAACGTCCCGGCGAACAACCGGATCAATGTCGGGTGCATCGGTGTCGGTAGCCAAGGCGCCAGTAACATGAAGGGGTTCTTGCAGTCGCCCGACCTCCATATTGTCGCCGTCTGTGACGTCGACCGCTCGCACCGCGATGCGGCGCGGGACATCGTGAACGGAACGTACAACAACCAGGACTGCGCGACCTACAACGACTTTCGTGAGATGCTCGAACGCGATGATCTCGACGCGGTCTCCATCGCGGTGCCGGACCACTGGCACTCGATTCCCGCGATCGCGGCGTCGAACGCGGGGCTGGACATCTATGCCGAGAAGCCGCTTGCCCTGACGATCGTCGAAGGCAGCGCGATGGTCGACGCGATGCACCGGAACGGCACGGTATGGCAGACGGGAAGCTGGCAGCGTTCGCAGGGGCATTTCCGCAAGGCGTGTGAATTGGTGCGCAATGGGCGCATCGGCCGCGTACACACCGTCAAGGTCGGGCTGCCAACGGGCAAACCCTGCGACCCGCAACCGGTCCAACCCGTGCCAGACGGCTTCGACTACGAGTTCTGGCTCGGCCCAGCGCCGTGGAAGCCGTACACGGAGCTGCGCTGCCATTGGAATTTCCGGTGGATTCTGGAATACTCCGGCGGGCAGCTCACCGACTGGGCCGCGCATCACGTGGACATCGCCAATTGGGGCATGGGCACCGAGTGTACCGGGCCTAAGTATGTCGAGGGCGAGGGCACGTTCCCGACCGTTGGCCTTTGGGACGCCTCGACGGACTACATCGTCAAGGCGACCTATGGTAAGTGCGCATCGCCGGTCGCGCCAGACGGATTCACGATGTTGGTATCCAACAGTTTCCCGATGGGCGCGCGTTTCGAGGGGAGCGAGGGCTGGGTCTACGTAGATCGCGGCAACGTCTTGCAGACCGAGCCGGGTAGCCTGAAGGACGAAGAGTTTGGCGATGACGATATTCGTCTCGTCGCCAGCAATAATCACGCGCAGAACTGGGTGGACTGTATTCGTTCACGCGAACTGACCGTGGCGCCGATTGCTCCGGCGCACCGGGCGATCAGCGTGGCGCATATCGGCAACATTGCGATGCGGCTGGAGCGCGGCGTCGAGTGGTGTCCGAAGAAAGAACATTTCATAGGCGACCCGGTGGCGGATCGTATGCTCGCGCGATCCATGCGCGGGTCTTGGCATATTTAGAGTGGTCGCGGATTTTGTGAAGAGAGAATCGGGGCGAACATGAAAACGAATCGCTACATTTCGATTGCTTTAACAAGTGTACTTGTACTTGCCGGTTGCGCTACGACCATCGAGAAGTCACGGCCGGCATTGCCGAACGGCGAGAGCATCGCGGTCGAGAGTATCAAGTATTACGAACATGGGCAGAGCCGCGAGGCGCTCGAAGTAGTCGAGCAGCTCGTACGGGACCACCTCGAGGGGCCGGATGGCGGGGCGAACCTCGCCGCGCATATGGCGCTGCTCCTGGATTCGGACGCGACTGTGGCGTGCAAGCAGTTCGTCTGCGAGCAACTCTGGCTGGTCGGAACTCGGAATGAATTGCCCTATCTCGCGCCGATGCTGACGGACGCCGAGACCTCCGACATGGCGCGGTACGCGCTCGAACGGATGCCCGGACGAGAAGTCGATTCGGCCCTGTTGGACGCGCTGGCGGCAACGCAGCGGACGGTGCGAATCGGGATCATCAACACGCTGGGCAACCGCCAAGTGTTTCGAGCGCGAGTACCATTGAAGGCCCTCGTGACTGACCCCGACCCCGCGACCGCCGAAGCCGCCCGCGCGGCGTTCGCAAAGATTGACGCCCACGCGGAGTTTTGATTCGCCGAGCGTTTCGCCGATTCCGGCTACGAGGCGTAGAATCTGGCGTCCTGTTGAAAACTTCGTCGCCTTGCCCGCGCGCGTCTACCACTTCCGAGCACTCATTTGGATTACATACCCCCCGGCGCGGATCCGTTACGCCTCGATTCCGATTCTCCCGCGCCGCTGCCCGATGAGGAACACACCCGCGATCCGGAAGCGCTAGAGGAAGTCGAAGAACGTACCGAGTCGTCCCCCGCGGTACCGCCTCCACTCCCGACTTGGGCCGAGGGCCCGCCCGAATTTGGAGGCCTCGCGTTTGCACCGATGGCCGGCCCCGCGGATCCATTTGACGACGGAATCGAACTCGCGCAGCAGCCCAAGCCTGTGGGCGAAAGCGAACGCCACCTATCGCTTGACGTAGTCCGCGGCATCGCCGTGCTCGGTGTGCTTTGGGTGAACATCCAGTCATTTGGGCTAATCGACGCGTCGCGGCGAATGTTCGGAATTCAGATCGATCTCGGCCGTCTGGCGATCATGGGCCGCCTGTATGGAATCAAAGGACCGTTCGAGGCCTTTGGCTACGAAACCCATGTTTCCGGCGGCGATGGCCCGCTGAATTACGCCGCCTGGTGGGCGACGATGACACTTGCCGACACCAAGTTCATTGCGATCTTCAGCATGTTGTTCGGCGCGGGATGCGCGGTATTGATCGAGCGCCATATCGGCGTGTCGGCCTACTACCGCCGGATGCTCATGCTGATGTTCATCGGCTGCGTTCACGGCTACCTCATGTGGCACGGCGACATTCTGTTCCTGTACGGAGCGTACGGCCTCGCGCTGTTCTTTCTCGTCCGAATGCCGCCGATCATGTTGGCGATTCTCGGCATGGCCGGCCTCGCGCACTACGCCTTTGACGCATGGTCGATACCGAACACAAACCCCGAAGTCGGCGCGGTCGAAATCGATCTGCACCTGCGCGATTGGCTCGGCCAGTTCGATTGGCGATTGCAGGAAAACCGTTTCCGGCAGATGGATGGACTCATTTACTTCGTGCCGATGGGCGGGTCGTACATGCTCATCGGCGCGGCGCTCTACCGCGACCGCTTTCTCACCGGCGGGTGGAAACCGCACTCGTACGTCCTGATTGCGTTCGTGTCGTTTTTGGTCGGCGTTCCCTGGTTCGCGGAGCAACTGTCCCCGACGCCGGACTACTCGACCGATACGGTCCGCTTTGCGTTGTACTGGTCGAGTCAATTGGTGACCGTCGGGTGGATGGCGCTCGGCGTCGCGCTGGCTGTCTTTGCCGCGAAATTCTGGTTCACCCGCGCGGTCGCCGCTGTTGGCCGTATGGCGCTCACGAACTACCTCATGCACACCGTCATCTGCTCGACCATCTTCTTCGGCCACGCGTTCGGCCAATACGAACACTTGGATCGAGCCACGCTGATGGGGATCGTCTTGGCGATTTGGGTCTTCCAACTCGTCGCGTCGCCCATTTGGCTTCGATACTTCCGCTTCGGCCCTGTCGAATGGTTCTGGCGCAGCGCGACGTATCTCCGCTGGCAGCCCTTGCTCCGAACGAAGACCCCGACCGTGATCGAACCATCGCCGGTCTTCGGGGATGGAACGGGCCAGTATGGCGATTTGCTCGTGGCCGAGGAATCGCCGCATATTGCAGAGGAATCGAGACTTCCGGACGACAACGAATCCCAGCCACAAGACCTGCCGTACGAGAACAAATGGAATTGATCCGCTTTAGGCAGTAAACTTCCCGCCCCTGATCGGACTGAAACCCCTTTGGAGCACGTCCCCATGAAACACACTTTTACTAGGCGAGACTTTTTGGGCGCGTCCGCCGCATTGTCGGCGGCGGCGATGTTTAACCGGACTTCGTTCGCGCAAGGCTTCAACGTCATGACCGGCGCGCAGAGTTACAGCTTCCGCCAATTCCCGTTTCCGGAGTGCATCAAGCGGCTCAAGGAACTCGGCCTCACGAACATGGAGTTTTGCTCCGCGCACTTCCCGCCCAACGCGGACGACCCCGGCTTTGCCAACGTCAAGAGCGTCATCGAACAGGAGGGGATCAACGTGCTCTGTTTCGGCGTTGAGGAGTTCACTGGCGACGCCGACGCCAACCGCGCGAAATTCCGCTTCGCAAAGGCGCTCGGCGTCAAAATCCTCACCGCGAATCCCACGCCCGAATCGTTCGCCAGCCTCGAGATCCTTAGCCCCGACTTCGACGTGAAGATCGCCATTCACAACCACGGCCCCGGCGCGCGGTACGACAAAGCCGCCGATACGTTGCGCGCCGTGCAAGACCGAATCCCTTATATCGGCGCGTGCGTCGACACCGGCCACGTTATCCGCTCCGGCGAGAAGCCGCACGAAGTGATCGAGCAACTCGGCAGCCGTGTGCTGTCGCTTCACCTCAAGGATTGGATCCACGGCGGCGAGGAACAGATTCTCGGCAAGGGCGACATCGATCTCGTCGCCGTCGCAAAGGCGCTGAAGAACGTCGGGTTCGCCGGCCCCGTCATGTTCGAATACGAGAACCACCCCGAGAACCCCGTGCCCGATATGCTCGAAGGCCTCAAGAATTGGCAAGAGGCGCTGAAGAGCGCGTGAACGTGGACCCTAAATCGCCACAGCCACAACGCGCACCGCGTGAAGGGTGGGAAGAACAGGCTCGTCTGATGGCGGAGCGCGGCGACGACGTTCTCCTTGATGAATGGCCACCGAGCGAATTCGACCTAACTGAGTGGGAGTGGTAACGCCTGTTTCGATGAAACCGGCGCGCCTCAGTGCCCCAATCCCACTTCAATTGGGATTCTTGACGCGATGCAGCGCGATGATTACAATGTAATTACTCAATGTGGAGGTGTCGCCCGTGGAGCACGTAGTGAGTGCCAAAATCGTCCCAATCGGGAACTCTCGTGGGGTCCGTATCCCCAAGATATGGCTCGACCATGTCCAGTCGCCCGAGACGGTCGAAATGACCATGCGCGGCGACGAAATCACAATTCGTCCTAAGCGGAAACCACGGCAAGGCTGGGACGAGCAATTCCGAATGATGGCGAAGCGTGGAGACGACAAACTAGTCGACCCCGTGCCAACGTCCGAATGGGACCACACCGAGTGGGAATGGTAATCAAGCGTTTTGATGTATTCCTCGTCACTCTCGACCCCGCTGTTGGGAGCGAAATTCGGAAAACGCGTCCGTGCCTGGTCGTTTCTCCGAACGAAATGCATCGGAATATCGATACCGTCATCATCGCGCCAATGACTTCCAAGCGCCGCGCTTACCCTAGTCGGGTCTCATGTACTTTTCGCCGGAAAGCTAATCAGATCGCCTTGGACCACATTCGGGGTGTCGATAAGTCACAGCTGATTAAGCGACTCGGAACTGTAGGCGAATCCGTTCGTCGCGAAGTGCTAGAGCGGCTCGCAGAGATGTTTTCGCCATAAGCGGGCTACGTGTTCTGCGCCGTCATCCCCCCATCGACCACCAGCACCGCGCCGTTAATATAGGACGCCGCTGGCAGCACGAGGCTGAGCGTCGCGTGCGCGACTTCTTCCGGGTCGCCGTAGCGCTTTAGCGGGACACGCCGCCGCGCGAACTTCGTCTTGTGGTCCTCCGGAATGTCGGCCGTCATGCCGGTGCGGATCGGGCCGGGACAGACGCAATTCACGGTGATTTGCTGCGCGCCGAGCTCGACGGCGAGCGATCGCGTTAGGCCGATCACCCCGTGTTTAGCCGCCGTGTACGGACTAATCCGCGCCGTCGCGCCGAGCCCCTCGGTTGAAGCGACATTGACGATGCGCGGGCACTCGCTCTTTTGGATATGTGGCAGCGCGGCGCGGATCAAACGCGCGTGCGCCGTCAAATCAATCGCGATTACCCGCTCCCAATCCGCCTCGAAGTTGTCGGAGTCGATCGGCGTCTGGCAACTGACGCCAGCGTTGTTCACGAGAATGTCGAGCCCGCCGAAGTGTTTCACAATCTCAGCGACGGCCTTCGTGATCCGCGCGGGATTGGATACATCGAGCACCCACGCTTTCGCCGAGTCACCCGCTTTCGTGATCTCCGCCTCCACCGCCGCAAGGCCGTCCTTGTTGACGTCCGCTAACGCGACCTTCGCGCCTTCTTCCGCGAACAGGATTGCCGTCGCGCGGCCCATTCCGCTCGCGGCGCCGGTAACGAGGGCGACCTTCCCGCGAATCGAGCGAGACAACTTGTGCAAATTGGCCATCAGTTCTGCCTGCCTCCCAGGTGCGTTTCGATGAGATAGCCCTCAGCGAGGGCCTTGTATTCATTCACGTTCCGTTCCTTCGTGGCGTCGTCCCAGCCGAGTTCAGCGGCCATCAGTTCGGCCACGACTGGCGCGGTGGCGACGCTCGCTCGCGTGTTTAGCAGAAGCGCGCGCGTCCTCCGGGCAAGGGCGTCCTCAACGGTGCGGGCCATTTCGTGCCGAGCGGCCCAGACGACTTCCGCCTTGATGTAGGGCAAGTCCGGATGAATTCGTTCGGAAAGCGCCGGCGTTTCATCCGCAAGCTTTTGAATTCCCGGCGCATCCGCGCCATATACGCTAAGCGCCCCGAATTGTTCCGCGTTGTCGTGCGCACCATGAATCGACAACGTGCGCGTCACGCACGGCTTGTTCTCGAAACCGCCCACGCGGACGCAATGATTGACGAGATCCTCGGCCATCTTTCGGTACGTGGTCCACTTCCCGCCGGTGATGGTTACGAGGCCGCTGGGCGACGTGATGATCGTGTGGTCGCGGGAAATCGAGGCGGTCGATTTAGCATTCGGATTACTCACGAGCGGACGCAGTCCGGCAAAGGTAGACAGCACGTCGCTCGATTGCGGCGCTTTCTCGAGATAGATCGCCGCATGTTCGAGGAGAAATTCGAGTTCCTCGCGCGAGGGCCGCGGCTCGAGTAACGGCGCGTCGGCGGGCGTGTCCGTCGTTCCGAAGACGATTGCGCCATGCCATGGCAGTCCGAAAAGTACGCGACCGTCTTTGGTTTTCGGGATCATCAACGCCGTTGACCCAGCGAGGAACCGGTGCGGAAGGACGATGTGGATTCCGCGACTCGGCGTTACCATCGGCCTTGCCGCGAAATCGTCCATGCGCCGAATCTCATCCGTGAATATGCCCGTCGCATTCACGACGACGCGGGCGCGGACCTCGAACTCGTCGCCGGTTTCTACG
>CAYXRK010000130.1:0-13652 GCA_964467615.1 uncultured Nitrospirales bacterium
ACCAGTCAATAGCCGACTAGACCTTGTTCACCGGGCAGTTCGTTTGACAGCGCGCTCCTCGGAGCGCGCGGTCTTCATTTATTCGGCCATCTTCGTTGGAAGCCGCCAAATGTAAATGGATACGCATAGCCCGATCACGCCTAATAATACTTTCACGAGTTTGAGCGGCACGTAAAGCGCGCTGAGCGACATCGTGGCGGCGAGGATGAAGATGATCCAAAGCTTCATGGAGATCGTAAGCCCGCGTTTGTCGCGCCAGTCGCGGATGTAGTGTCCAAAAAACCGATTGGTCAACAGCATGACGTAGAAGCGTTCGGAGCTGTGCGCGAAACAGGCCGCGGCCAGCAACAGGAACGGCGTCGTGGGCACCACGGGGAGCACGATCCCGAGAATGCCCAGGCCCACGCTGACGGTGCCGACAGCCACGAGAATTCCCCGCGCCAGTCGAGATCGGTTCGCGTGGACCTCGCTCCGCAACAACGCTACATCGGCGCTCGGGTCAACGTGCGGCTGATCGGGGGATGCATTCCCGCCGGCCGGAATGATTGATCTAGGGTCGGTGCTGTTCATCCAACTACGATAATTCGACCGCGGCCCGCAACGCGCGGCGCACTGGTCCGGTTAAGTAGAATGCCGAATGGACATTTCGGAGAGTGCCTTTCATGCCGGTTGATTGTCAATTTGAACGCGCCCCAGTACGGATGCGAATCACCGTCGCATGCTGCGGACTGATCGCCTTCATCACGATTGGTTTCTCCGCGGCGCGGGCCGAGGAGACGCAGCCGTATCCGCGAGTGAGTGAAGAGGTATTCAAGGCGCGGCTCGCGTTCTTCGACTACAACGCAAGCGTGCCGCTGGAAGCGCGGGTGGTGCGCGAGTGGAAACGGGACGGAACGGTGCGCCAAAAGATCGCGTTTCGCGGCGCGCAGGGATTCATGGTGCCGGGCTATATCGAGTTTCCGGAACACGCGACGAAGCCGTGCGCGCTGGTGCTCTTGGTGCACGGCTGGTCGCAGTCGAAAGAGGGTTGGTTCGACGAGCGCAAGGAAACGACAAACGTTGTCCGCCATGCGCTTATCGACGCCGGTTATGCCGTATTGGCCTTGGACGCGGCCACCCACGGCGAGCGCGCCCACGAGATCGACTTTCAGGACGTGAACCCGTTTGATGATCCGGCCGCGCCGCCACGTAGAAATTACTTCACCTACGCCGAGATCGCCGTCCAAACTGTCAAAGACTATCGGCGCGCGCTCGACTATATCGCGGAACGCGGCGACGTGGACATGGACCGAATCGGGCTCGTCGGATACAGCATGGGCGGTATGGACGCCTTCTACTTGCTGTCCGTCGAGCCTAGAATCAAGACGGCCGTCGCCTGTGTTCCGCCGCTGTTTTCCGAGGGCTACGGCCCGACTTCGCCGATCGACTACACCTGGGGTGTGCGTGGAAAGTCGATGCTGCTGTGCCTTGGCCGCAAGGACGATATGAACGATCCGGCGCGGGTCGAGGTGTCGTATCGTCAGTACATCGAGGGGCCCGGCACGAAGTTAATCTGGTACGACGCCGGGCACGACTTGAAGTCGTTGTACGTGGGCGATGCAGTGGCATGGATTAAAGCGTGCCTATGACGCGGTCCTTCCAGTCGTTTGGTCGTCGATCCGTAAGGGGTACAGGGCCTGGGGGCCGTTCGGGACACGACTGCGAAGAAGCAATTGGACGGCGAGGACGATAGCCGCCGCGGTGTTGATCGCGATGAGAAGCCCCAAGACGATGTGATAGTCGTCCGGTACAAGACGGGTATGCGACTCCGGGAACGACCGGTGCATGCCGTCGAACATCTTGTAGTAGCGCGTGAGCTTTTGTTCGGACGCGCCAAAAATGGAATAACGCCAGTGCGATTCGTACTGCATGTAGCCCCAGATCACGAGGGTCGCAAGCGCGAACAGCGGGGAGTATCGCCAGCGTAACCAATAGCCGACGAGGACGAGGAGAAGGATGAGTTCCAACAGTCCGACTAGACCGAATAGCGGGTCGCGCGTGACGAGACCGGGGACGCCGACGAGGTCAAGGGTGAACCAAAGCAACAAAGGCGCGTGGCATATGAGACCGGCGTTTTTGATCATCATTTCGAGATCGCTTCGTCGCGCGGTCCGCGGGCCCCGGCCTTCACAAGTTTTTCGATTTCCTCCTCTACGTCGACATCGTTCGGGTTTCCCCGCCAACGAATCGTGCCTGTTGCGTCAATGATAAACGCGCGCGGGATCGCGTCGATTCCGTAGACTTCCGCAGCTTCGCTTTGCCAGCCGAGGCCGCCTTGGGCGCTGAAATAATGGTCCAACGCGCGCCAATCTTTTTTCTCGATGTGTTTTCGCGCGTCGTCGATCGATTCATCGATGTTAAGCGCGACTATCGCGACCTTTTCTCCCCAATCTTCCGCGTGCGCGGCGCTCAACTTCATGTTTCGCGCCATGGCCTTCTGACACGGCCTGCACCACGAGGCCCAGAAGTCCAAGAGAACGGTCTTGCCTCGAAAGTCGGAAAGTCGTTTTTTCTCGCCGGTGAATAGGCCGGTCAATTCAACGTCCGGCGCGGAATCCGCTTGCTTCGGCGCTAGGACGAGATCGAACTCCTGTGTTGCCGATTGGACGTGCAGCGTAAATCGCTCGGGCCTCCCTTCCTGATCGGAAACCGAAAGTTCATATCGAGCGCCGTTCGGCCCGACCGCCGCGCCGTCCAGATGCAGAACGCCGTCCGACGACAGTTCCCCTTCCTTGACGAGCTCGGGCCGTTTGCCCTCTGTCTGGGCGTATAGGCGGTATTCACCCCCGGCGAGCGGCGCCCCTCTCTGATCCGTTACGCGGATCGTTACCATGTCGCCGTTTCCGTCCCTAGGTGTTTCTGCTACTGCGCACCATCCCAGGAGCGCCAGGAAACAACTCGTCGAACGAACTAGGTTAGCCGGCATGGTTGGAGCTCCGCAGACAAATTTCGCCGCCACCCTAGACGCACCGTGCCCGACGTTTGTTGCAGGTACGGATTCTCCGGGTAGCGCCAGTCGTTGGCACGGGCTACGTCGCGATCCGAAGCGCGCCGCTCGAAAGCGGTGTCGTCGACGCACCGAAACCGGGCCCTCTACAGCGGCCGTCCGACGACCCGCAGATCGCGAGAGAACAACGTTAACGATTCGTGGCTGGATTGGGTGATGACGACATCATCCTCGATGCGGACGCCGCCCCAACCTTCGAGGTAGAGGCCGGGTTCGACCGTAAAGACGGTGCCGGGAGCGAGGCGTTCGTGGTTGCCGTCCATGATCGAGGGCGGCTCGTGGATGTCCAGGCCCAGTCCGTGGCCGGTGCGGTGTTTGAGAAATTCGTGGAACGCCGGTTTGTGCAAATGGTCCTGCGCCGCGTGGTGGACTTCGTGCGCCGTTGCGCCGGGTTTCGCGGCGGCCTTGCCGCGTTCGTTGCCAAGCCGGACGGCTTCGTAGACCTCGCGAGTGCGGGCGTCCGGCTCAGCGCCGACGACGAACGTGCGCGTGATGTCGCAGTGGTATCCACGGACGCTGGTGCCAAAATCAATGAGGAGAATCTCCCCCACTCCGACCGGCCGTGGCGCAGGTACGCCGTGCGGCAGCGCGCTGTTCGGACCGGACAGTACGATTGGGCCGAAGGATATGGATTCGCCGCCGCCCTCGAACAAGAAGGCGGAAAGTTTCGCCGCGAGTTCGCGTTCCGTGACGCCGACGCGGACCAGCGAGAGAAGTTTCTCCAACGCCGATTCAGCGATACGGGCAGCTTCGCGAATCGCAGCGAGTTCGTCTTCGCTCTTCGCCAACCGTAGCGCCTGGATAAGCCCGCCGCCCGGCGCAATTCGCGCATGTGGAAAGCTTTGCTCGATACGCCACAATTCCGCCGCGCGTAACACCAGGGGCTCGACCGCGATCGTGTCGAGTTCTCCCAGCGCGGCGACAGCCTTTTCGAATGCAGGCGCGGGCCCGGTGGTGTCGTCCCAACCGAAAAGTGCGACATCAAGGTGTACAAATTCGCGCCAATTCGCTTCTTCGAAGTTCGGGACGACGGCTACCGGACGGCCCTCGCGCGGAACGAAGAGCACGGTCAACCGATCGCCTTGAGGAAACGCGTGGCCGGTGAGGTACGTCAGAGACGGACCGGGCGTGAGCGCCAGCGCGTTCGAGTCATGCTCGGCGAGCAACGCTCGAATCCGATCGAGTCTCGCTGGTTGCGCGGTCATGCGGCGCCCTCTCCTTGAATGTACGTGCGGCCGCGGTAGATTTTCGCGACGCCAACGAAAAGCACCGAGGCCGCAAGCATGAGGACAACGAAGAACCAGTAATAGCTCGCGCCCGCGAGTTTGCTGGTCCCGTCGTCGTTCTGGATGAAAAAGTTTACGGCCGCGGTGAAGAGATTTCCCGCCGAAATGCTCAGGAAGAAAAGCGCCATGACGATGGACTTCATTTTGCGCGGCGCTTGCGTGTACGAAAACTCGAGGCCGGTGATCGACACGAGAATCTCGGACGCGGTCAGCAGAACATACGCCAACACTTGCCAGCCCATCGACGGAGTCTCGCCGGCCGCAATCCGCGATTCCAGCCACGCGGGAATGCAAAACGACAGCGCCATCAAGAACAACCCGGCCGAGATTTTTCGGAGCGGAGTCAGTGTTACGAAGCGCCCCAGAGCGGGATAAATGCCGTAGTTGAAAAGGACGATGAACACGAGAATAAGCAGCGGGTTCATCACTTGGATCTGCGCGGGAAGCCACTCGATCCCGAGCCAATGCCGGTCGAGATGCTCCGCCTGAAGCACCCAGGCCGATCCGGTCTGATCATACAGCGACCAAAACACCGCGACGAAAACATAGATGCCGCACAGACGCGCCAGCGCCTGACGTCCCTCGCCACTGAGCGCCTCGCGTACGAAGCCGAAGCCGCCGGGCGGGATGTGGACAAAGCGATGGCGGCCCGACCAAAAGACGATAGTCGCAAGGAACATCATCACGCCGGGGAGCGCGAAGGCCGGCGCGGGGCCGTATCTTTCAAGAAGTTCCGGCGTGAGGTACGTCGAGACGGACGAGCCGAGATTTATCGCGAAGTAGAACCAGGCGAACGTGCGCGGAATCAAGTGTTGGTTGAGCACGCCGAACTGATCTCCCACGTGCGCCGACACGCAGGGCTTAATGCCGCCCGCGCCGATCGCGACGAGCGCCAGACCCAACGCGAGGCCAAGGCGGGTGTCGTCCAGCGCGAGAGCAGCGTGGCCGGCGCAATAAACGAATGAGAGCGCAATGATCGTGCGGTACTTGCCGAGTAGACCGTCCGAAAGCAACGCGCCCAACACCGGAAAGAAGTAGGCCGCCGAGGTGAAAAGATGGTAATACCCCTTCGCCTCTTCCTCGCGCATGACGCTCAACTCGCCCGAGCGATTCATGAGGTATTGCGTCATGAACACGACGAGAATGGTGCGCATGCCATAAAAGCTGAAGCGCTCCGCCATTTCGTTCGAGACGATGTACGGGATGCCCTTCGGAAGTTCTTTCGACGCGACGGGCGCCGTGCGGTATTGGGCTGTCTGCGGCATGCGGCGGCGAGTATAGCCGCGCCGGACTGGGATTCCGAGGCGCAAAGCGGGTCTCAGGTGGCTATCCCGATCCCGTTAGGTATTACGTTAGTATTATGTACGTGCTACAACTAAAAGATGATCAACTTGACTGGCTGATTGAATTGTGGCGTTGCGGATACAAACTGCAAGTGCAACACCCGTCATCGGCACGGAGCGCTTGTGCGTCAAGGCGTTTTCATACTGTTCTGTGTTCTGCCCACGCCACGAACGTTTCGATGTTCTCGTCTTTTGCGATCCTTGCTGCCTGCCCCTCGAAGGCAGAGGTTCCTTCGAGGTGATGAAAGTCGAATTTGATCGTCCGCGATCCGAAGAGCGGCGCCCACAACTTGTGATCACGTTCCGCGTGATCATGTCGGGATTTCCGGGGGGTTTTTGCGGCGTCCCGAGCGGATTTTCCGGAGTTTGAAGTCGATTTCGCGGAGTTTGAAGGCTGTTTTTCGCCGATATTCGATCGCTTCCCCGATCAGTTCCGTGATGGAACAGTTCTGATTTCCCCCGTTCGCCCTGGGCCTTCCCCAACCCCGTTCGCCCGGGGCCTTCGCCAACCCCGTTCGCCCTGAGCGTGTCGAAGGGTGAATGGACTTTTTCCACCGGTAGGAACCGGCGCGGGGGTTCGGGTATTCTTTGGCCCATGAGCGGTGTGCCTTTTGACTTTGCGGTGGAGAATTGCCCGCTGGCGCCGCTGACGCTCTACAAGGTCGGGGGACCCGCGAAACTGGGCATTATTCCTCGCAATGAGGAAGAAGTGCGCCGGGCTTACGCGTGGCTTCGGGACCAACCGGGGCCGAAGCTGGTGTTGGGCGGAGGCTCCAACGTGTTGATTGCCGACGAAGGCTTTCCGGGCATCGTCGTCTTCAGCACGGAACTCACCCGCATGGATTCCCTCGGTGATGATCGCTACGCCGTCGAAGGCGGCGTTGACCTCGACCTCTTCGTCCGCGAGGTGGTTCTCAGGCACAATTACCGCGGCGCGGGCGGCCTGACGGGCATTCCCGGATCCGTCGGCGGCGCAATCTACATGAATGCCGGCACCGTCAACGGCAGCATTTGCGAGCTGTTGGAGACGGTGGACATCGCGACGGAAACGGGGATGCGGACCGTTCCGATGAACGCGTCGTTGTACGGTTACCGGGGCCAGACGTTCTGCCCGCCGGGGGCGCTTATCGTGCGCGGGCGGTTCAAAATGCAGCCGTCCGAGGAGGACCAAACGGCGATCTATAAGCACTACAAGCAACGCCGAATCGAGAAGCAGCCGCAGGGAAATTCCTGTGGAAGCGTCTTCAAAAACCCGAACGGGGACCATGCGGGGCGGTTGATTGAGGCGGCGGGCCTGAAGGGGACGCGCAGGGGCGGCGCGGTCATCAGCACCATGCACGCCAACTTTATTTTGAATGACAACGGGGCGACTTGCGACGATATTCTGCATTTGGTGGATTTGGCGAAGCGAACAGTGAAGGAGAAGTTTGGGGTAACGTTGGAGGAGGAAGTCAGGATTTACGGGCAAGAGCGTCCGGATCAGTTGATCGCGTCATCCGATGACGATGACGAGTGACGGGCACGATGACGTGGTGTGACGGAGGTGGAGGGGAAATAGTCTGATGGAAATGAAGCAATTGTTTGCGTTGGTGGAGAAGGAGAATGCTTCCGACTTGCTCATCGGCTCGGGTGCGCCGCCGATGCTGCGGGTGAACGGGCAAATTCTGCGGACGAAGGGGGACGCGTTGACGCCTGAGGCGTCGCAGAAGTTGATCTACGGTCTTCTCAATGCGGACCAGAAGAAACGATTTGAAGAAGAAAAGGAACTGGATTTCTCGTTTGCCGCGAATCGGAAGCAGCGGTTCCGCGTGAACGTGTATCTTCAGAAGGGTTCGGTGACGGCGGCGCTTCGGCCGATCGCGACGGAAATTCCGGATTGGAAAGAACTCGCGCTGCCGCCGTTCATCGAAGAGATCGCGATGCTCAAGCAGGGGCTCGTGCTGGTGACGGGCCCGACGGGTCACGGCAAGACGACGACACAGGCGGTGATTATCGACACCGTGAACCAGTTGCGGGCGGCGCACGTGATCACGGTCGAGGACCCGATCGAATACGTGCATGAGCATAAGCGCAGCATGGTGGACCAGCGGGAAGTCGGCGGCGACACGCACACGTTTCTGGACGCGCTGAAGTACGTGTTGCGGCAAGCGCCGGACGTGATTCTCATCGGCGAGATGCGGGACCTCGAAACGATTTCGGCGGCGGTGCGGGCGGCGGAAACGGGCCATTTGGTGCTTGCGACGCTGCACACGAACGACGCCGTGCAGACGGTGGACCGCATCATTGACGTGTTTCCGGCCGGCCACCAGCAGCAAATCCGGTTTCAGTTGTCGATGACGTTGGTGGCGGTGCTGTCGCAGCGGCTGTTGCCGCGCGCGGACGGGAAGGGGCGGGTGATCGCGGTCGAGTTGCTCAAGAACACTACGGCGGTGTCGAACCTCATCCGCGAAGGGAAAACGCACCAACTCTACAGCACGATGGAGACTTCCGTGAAGGACGGCATGCGGACGATGGACAAGGCCGTGAAGGAACTGTACATGGACGGGCACATTTCGTACGCGGAAGCGGCGGCACACATGCGCAATCCGAAGGAACTTGCGGGGCTGTAGAGAGTTCGCGGCGAGGCGGCGGCGTCATGGCAAAACTCACGCTCGATCTTCACGACATTTTTAACAAAGGCCGTGACATCGAGCGCGAGTTGGATCGTGTCATCGCCGAGGCGGTGCAGCAACGCATCCGCATGGTCGAGATCATTCCGGGCAAAGGCACCGGTCAACTGAAGAAACGCGTGCTGAAGTTCCTGCAGCAATCGCATATCAAGTCGCAGTATCACCGGATCGAGAAGGATTCGAAGAATTTCGGCCGCTTGTTTGTCCATTTCCGGTTTGACTGATGGCGCGCTGAGGCCCGCGGCTGCCCGGCGACAGATAGTCGGAACGCGGGTTACCAATTGTTCGAATCGTCGCTCGGTCCCTCGTCTGGAAGCTTCTTGCGGTGGCGGCGGACGGCGTCGCGCAGGAGGAATTCGATCTGCGCGTTGACGCTGCGGAGTTCATCCGCGGCCCAACGGTTGAGTTCTTCGAGCAACTCTTCGGGCATGCGCAGGAGGAATGGTTTGCGTTGTGCCATTGGGGTGGGGGCGGGGTTTGCTATATATCCGGGACGTCGAGGGCGAGGGTCGATTACGAGTGACGAGCACGAGCACGATGACGGTGACGCGGGGCGGGCAGGGGGATCATGGTCTAGTGGTGTAGCGTGCCGGTGTTGATGACGGGTTGGGCGTCTTGGTGCGCACAGAGGACGACGAGCAGGTTACTCACCATCGCGGCTTTGCGTTCCGCGTCGAGTTCGACGGTCTTGGTTTTTTCGAGTTCGCGGAGGGCCATTTCAACCATGCCGACCGCGCCTTCGACGATGCGTTGGCGCGCCGCGACGATCGCCTCGGCCTGTTGGCGCTGGAGCATCGCGCCGGCGATTTCCTGCGCGTAGGCTAGGTGGCTGAGTTTGGCTTCTTGAATTTTCACCCCGGCCTTTTCGACGCGCTCTTCGATTTCGCCCTTGAGCGCGCCGGAGACTTCGTCCGGGCTGCCGCGTAGCGAGTGGACTTCTTCGCCGTATTCGTCGTAGGGATATCTCATCGCGAGGTGGCGCAGGGCGGATTCGCTTTGGACGGAGACATAGTGATCGAAGTTGTCGACGTCAAAGACGGCCTGGGCGGTGTTCTCGACTTTCCACACCACGACGGCAGCGATCTCGATGGGGTTGCCGCGTAGGTCGTTGACTTTGATCGGGCTCATGTTAAGGTTGCGCGCGCGGAGGGAGACGCGGATTTTGTGGTAGAACGGGTTCGCCCAACGGAAACCGCTGGTCTTGTCCGTTCCCATGTACTTGCCGAAAAGGACAAGGACGGCGGCTTGGTTGGGTTGGAGGGTGTAGAAACCGACGAAGCAAATTAGCCAAACGATCCCCAAGAACCCAACGAAAATCACCACTGGGGGTAAAGGAACCATGAAGGCCAACGCCGCCAACAGAAATGGAGCGACAATCTCGATGCCGAGGACTGGCCATCCGTTCTGGACTTCGACAATTCTTTCGTCGGTGGTCATGGAGTTTCTCCGAGTAGGTATCAATATAATATCATTTAGATATTTATGAACTCAACTGATGTAACTTGTTATATTGTAAAGAGTTATGGAACTCATTCGCATTTCGCGGGAGCTTAGCCAGGATGTTTCGGGGCTTGAGTTCGGGCCGCCGGTGACGCATGTTTACAATCCGTTGGAGTACGCCCGCAGGACGCATGAGGAGTATCTGATGCGTTATGGCACCGGGCCAAAGCAAGTGTTGCTGGTGGGGATGAATCCGGGGCCCTTCGGGATGGCGCAGACGGGCGTGCCGTTTGGAGACGTGGAGATGGTGCGGGGGTGGCTGCGGATCGAGGGCGAGGTATCGAAGCCGAACCCGGAACACCCGAAGCGGCCCATCGAAGGATTTCGGACGCGGCGGGGAGAGGTGAGCGGGGCGCGGTTGTGGGGTTGGGCGCGGGCGCGGTCCGGCGAGCCGGAGCGATTTTTTCGCCGCTTCTTCGTGTGGAATTATTGCCCGCTTTGTTTCATGGAAGCGTCGGGCCGGAACCGCACGCCGGACAAACTCCCGGCCGCGGAACGCGACGCGCTGTTCCGGGTGTGCGACCAGACGCTTCGACGCATTGTGGCGGCGACGAACCCGAAGTACGCCGTTGGCGTGGGGCGGTTTGCGGAGTCTCGGCTGTGGGCGGCGCTACCGGACTCGGATCTGGTGATCGGCCACATGCCGCATCCGAGTCCGGCGAGTCCGGCGGCGAACCGGGGTTGGGAGGCGCAGGCGGACGGAGCGCTCGGGGCTCTGGGGATTCGGCTGAAGTGACATTCGGGACGAGGCATCGACTTTGCTAGACTGACAGTGTGAGGGGCGACCCGGATGATCCAATTTCGATGTCCTCGCTGTAACCGCCAACTCGATTTGGACGATCGGCTTGCCGGCACGCTGGGAAGGTGTCCGGAATGTGGGAAGGAAATCCAGATTCCTGGGGGCGAGGCGGCCGCGCCGGTGATCAGCTTCGCGATCGATGACGGGGCTGCGCCCGATCTCGCGTCAATTACGATCGATCCGGACAAGAAAGCCCCTCCACCGGTAATCTTCGAGGAGCCTGCGCGGCGGGAGAGTTTGCGGGGCGGCGCGGGCGTATTCCTGGCGCCCTTCCTTATCGCGGGGGGAGTCATGCTCGGCGCGATCATTGGCGCGGGAACCACGTTTGGGGTGATGTCAGCCGCCGAACGACGGACGAAGATGGAAGTGGACGTGCTGGGCGGGTATGAGGCTGAAGCGTTTATCTCGAGCCAGCGATTTGTGACGCACGAGTTGCCGCCGGGGAACGTGACCGAGTTCTCGATACGGTACGAGAGTAATTACACGGGCGAGGGTGTGTACGCCGTGAGTGCGCGGGCGACCACGCGCACGCCGGAGGGCGATACGCAGTTTGTACGTTACCAATGCCGGGTGATGTTAGATGCGAATGGACAGTGGGACGTTGCGGACCTGGCGGTGGAGGAGGATATTTAGTGCGCAACGCTTGGGAGGATCGACGGGACCTGTCCGTCCAATCTTGAAAAAACGGCAGAGACTGGGCTATGAAAGCAACCATGAGCGAGCCCGGGACAGCGACCGAAGCGACGACGAGTCGATTGGACCGCCACGAAGAGTTGACGGCGCAGCCACGGGCATTTTAGAAACGACCTGAATACTTCTTGATTTCACCCTAACGAGGCCACCGATGGACACACAGCTATTGCTTGATGAGGCCCAAAAAGCACTTTCGGAATTATATGGCGAGCGTCTCCGGGGCGTGGTTCTCTACGGATCCGTTGCTCGAGGCGACTTCAACGAAGATAGCGATATCGATCTTCTGGTTTTGCTTGAAGGACCTCTCGCGTACGGAAAGGAGCTTTCGTGTATATCGAGCGTAGTGTACCCCTTGTCGCTCAAATGGGGCCGTTGCGTTAGTGCCACACCTGCCTTGCCGAGCGACTACGAGGCTGGGGAGTATCCGTTGTATCGGTCCGCTAGGCGCGATGGAATTCGCGTATGAGCGAATTCGCGGAGGACTCGTGGCGCCGGGCGCTGGCGTCGTTGGAGTCCGCGAAACAGATCGTCGTTACCGACCCGGACTCGAGTGCTTCTCGAACGTACTACGCAGTCTTTCACGCCGTAACCGCGTTGTTTGCCTTTCGCGAGGTCACGTTTTCTAAGCATGCGCAGTTACGGGCCGCCGTGCATCGCGATTTGGTTCGGGCTGGTGAGTTAGACCCAGCGTTGGGACGCGAGTTTGACGACGTGCTGAACCTGAGACAGACCGGAGACTACGGCGGTAAATATCATGTATCGACAGATGACGCGTTGGACGCGATTCAAAAGGCATCACGGATAATTGACGCCGTGCAAACACTTATCGACGTGCATCGCGGCACGAAGTAGATTGATTCGGCACGGGGTACAAGGTAGCTGTGCTTGTCACCGTACCTGGATAGCCGGGTGACCGAAATTTCGGGTCACCCCACGAGTTTGACCGCAGCAACCGCGACGGCTGCGCCAACCGCAGTCACTACGGTGCAGATCCACGCGAGCCAGTGGGACGAGGCGTTCGGTTCCTCGCATCGGGGGCAGATTCCGTTTGCGTGGAGCAAGGGCTGCTCGCAGTGTCGGCAGGTCGCGAGTCTCATGGTGAGCACCTCCGTGGCTTCACCCGTCCCCGAATTAACGGAGCAAGCCTTGCTATTCCGCCGCATCGGGGTAGGCCCGGCGGCGTATCCGTCCACGGGGCGTCATGCCCCGCGATTCGCTGGCTGAAGGGGGGCGACTCTATCGAGCCTCCCAGCCCGATTAAATTCTACCACAGATTTCCCGGACGCGCTTGCCGCGGCGGAAGGTGGCAATGTTAGTTTTCGGCGCGTTTGCGCTCGGCGTCGAGCTTCTTTTGAACGTTCTTCATTAGGTCGCCGAGCCAGTTTTGAAAGTCGTCCGGAGCGACGAAGGGGTGGGATCCGTCGGGTTTTCTGGCGGCAAGGCGTTCCGCCCGCTCGAACACGTTACCCATCGGCGGATGGTTCGGGACGTTTACCTCGATCCCTTTCATCGCCATGATGCGCTCGACGCTGTGGATGTACATTTCGCAGCGGTCGACGCCGGAAAAGTTAAGGCCAACGCCGCCGAACATGAAGGCCTTGTGCGGCGTGCCGTTATCGAACACGGTGAACTCGGTGGAGAGCACGCCGGGGGTGTGGCCGGGGGTGACGTAGAACTTTAGCGTCGTGTCGCCGAGGGTAATTGAATCGCCGTCATTGACGACGAGGTCTTTCGGGACAGTTTCGTAGCCCGAGCCGCCACGGCCTTCGAGGAACATCGACCAGTCGTCGTCTGCCATGCCGATGCGCGCGCCGGAGAGTTTTTTGATGGCCTTGACGCCGCCGACGTGATCGAAATGGCCGTGCGTCGTAAAGCAATACTTGATGTCCTCCGGATCAAAGCCCAGCTTGCGAATGTTCTCGATCATCGGTTCGACAAATTCGCCGTAGAGGGAGTCGATAAGGACAAGGCCGTCGCTGGTCGGGATGATCCACGCAGAGACCCAATCGATACCGACGTAGTGGAGGTTGTCGAACACCCTGAAGGGCTCGACGGGCGCGCTGGCGGGCGTGCGAGAGGTTTCCGGATTACTGAGTTCTTGCGAAACAGCGCTTGGAGCCAGGAGCAGCGCTACCAACAGAGTGAGAACCAGCTTGCGCATTGTGTTGTTCTCCCGAATGGAAATCCTCCGACACTGTTTCAAGAAGTTGAGGTGAAACGCAACCTATCAGTGTGCGTTCAAGATTGACGTTCCTGTACCTGTTAGGAATTGACGCAGAATAATATTTGCAAGTGTATCGATGATGCTGTATGCTT
>CAYXRK010000131.1:0-13499 GCA_964467615.1 uncultured Nitrospirales bacterium
CGTCGTCGGCCGTCACCTCGATCTGCACTTCCGCCTGGCCCTCGGCCAACGCAATGCGTTTGTCGAAGGTAATCTTCGGCTCGGTCAACATCGGCTCGACCGCCTCGCCATTCACCGTGATCGACTTCACGTTTGCCGTCGAGGTCACCTCGCCCTTCACCCGAACGGCCAAATTGTTGCGCCAAGGCGCTTCCTCGCGCGGAGATTTCAGTTCGATTTGCACGCCCGCGGCGGCGTCCTGCGCGCGGACGCTCTCGAGTATTGCGACGAGGTCCGCGGGCGACAGCGACGCCATCTTAAGCGATTCCGGCGACCGTTCCGCAACGTACCAAAGCATCGCCGCGGACGATTGACGATCTCCCTTGAACACCTTGATCGCCGTGTAATTTTCGTTGCCCGCGATGTCCTTCGCGACAACGATAAACGAGTTCTCGCCGTCCTTCAGCGCGAGATCCGTCGCAAACGGAAGTTGGTTGTCGCCCTGCGATTGCGCGATGACTGCGCCATCAAGCGAAATCGACGCGACGCCGTGTTGGTCGGCGGCGGTCCCCGCGAGACGAATTTGCGCTTCCTGCGTGACCAGCGCGTCCTCCGGCTCGCGGATACCCATGATCGGCGCGGTGAGGTCCACCGTTACCTGGAGCTTTTGGCTCGTCACCTTGTCCGAAAGGTCCGTCGCCTCAATCGTGACCTCGTGCGTGCCCTCGGCGTAGCGCAGTTGTTGCGAGTACGTGATGTCTTCCGAGCTTCCCCGCTGATATAGCTCCGCGCCGTTGACCCGCATGGACTCGACGCCGCTGTCGTCGCGCGCCGTAATGCCCAGATCAACGCCGACCGACGCCACCAGCATGTTATTGCCGAGCGTCGTTTCGAGGGTCGGCGCGTTCTGGTCCTGCATCGCGCCCTTGGCAATCTTCTCGCGCTTTACCAAATCGAGATAGTGGTGGGCCTTGGCGGTATCCATTTGCGCCAGTGAGCGTTCGAGCGTTGCTTGAGCGTCATCTAGTTTGCCAATGTGAAGCAGCGCGACGCCCAACTCGCGGTTCGGGAAATATTCCACGAAATGCAGACCATACGTCCGCGCACGCCACGAGTCTCGGGAACGTCCGGCCAGCGCCTGCCTGAGATCGGCTTCGCCTTCCTCATAGAAGCCCCCGGCGACGAGGTTGGACCCGCGCTCGTAGTAGCTCCACCAGCGTCCGCGAAACACGCCCCGGGTTGCGCCGTAATCCACTCCGTCCTTGACGAAGCGCGTGTCCTGACCCGATTGGCAGCTTAGCCCCCCGCCAACGAGCAAAAGTACGCATGCGGCCCGCTTGAGCATACCAGCCGTTACCCCAGTAATTCTCTCTACGAGCGTACCATACGAACACCGGTTTTCAAAATTTCCGGCCCTCGCACGATCCAACTCCTAATCCCGATCCAACAAATAGAAACATCGTCCGGCCTTGTCGCGATACAATGTCCGCACTTCGTATCCGCGCGAAAGATAGTGCAAGAACGCCCGGCGCGTCGACGCCCGCCAGCGCTCGCCCCGATCCGGCGCGGCTTGTTTCTCCGACTGAATGCTTGCCGGTACTTCGACCCGGACCACGGAACCATTCACTAACGCGAAATCCGTTTTCGGCTCGGGCGACCCGTCGGTCAGCCGCGTATTCACAATTGGCGTCCGCGAATACGCATCGATTTCGAGTCGGTCCAAGACCTCCCCTTCGTTCCCGCTTAGCGCCTCCTCGACGCGAGGCGACTCGATGTCCCACGCCACGATGAACCGGTCTGTGCCGAGCCCCTGGTGTAACACACTCCCCGTATCGCCGTACATGTTTTCGACGTACTCGTGGACGTGCGCGCCCAGCTTGTTCAGATTCAGATGCGCGTTCTTTGCCTCGAGCGGATCGTAGGTCCAGTACACGGTCTCAACGCCTAAGGGCCTCAATAGTTCGCGCTGGTAGGCTTTGAGGCGGACACCCAGGCCCTTGTCCCGGAGGCCCGGACGGACGGCAAGCATATCCGACCAGTGGACGAGCCGCCGGTTCTCAACGCCCGTCATACCGAATACGAAACCCACCAATGCGCCGTCCTCGTCAAACGCTCCCGCGCATACACCCCCGATCCGTTGCGATACCTTCAGTATCGACAACGGCACAACGCCGTCAAAGTCCCCGCCCCAGGTGTCGCGCTGCAACTGCACGCAGGCCCGGTATTCCTCAATCGTCGAAAGTCGTCGCAAATTCATCGCGCTATCGTCACACGGTCAGTTCGCCGGTCCGTTGCAACAGTTGCCGCTCTGCTTATCATACCGCCCGCGATACTTCATCCTCGACTATCGTCGGCTCGCAATCAGGCGAAGGGGAGGGCGAGGCTCCCGCCGGGCCGGAGTCAGGTGAAGGAGAGGAACAATACGCCAATCATCGGTCGTTCTGGACTGAATACCCGTATTGTGGGAGGTCGTCGAAAACGAAGTCGTGCGATCGGATGCAAAGGATTTTTTGCGCCGCGCATACTACGCTGTCCGGAGTTCCGCCCATAGCGAGAGCCGTTCGCGATTGATTTCGAGAAGGGCCTCTTCTTTACAATGCGGGCAGTACGTATGACTGACTGGCCTGTCCGATTGCGGCGCTTGGAGCACCCACCTTCCTTGGTCTTGGTACAGACGGCACTTGCAGCACTGGGTTATCATGTTCGGAGACCTCCGTGTCCCCGTCGAATTGCATCGGCAAGATCACAAAAACCTTGAGTTCCAAAAATGAACTATCCCCACTATTCCGGTGATCCGGCCTCCGAGACCGAATGGTTCGATGCCTTGATTCGGTTGGCGCGTTTTCTGCGGGGTCCGGGGGGATGTCCGTGGGATCGCGAGCAATCCTCGGGCGATTTCGCGGGCTTTATACGGAACGAGGGGGCGGAATTAAGCGATGCGCTGGCTTCCGGGGACAATAAGCACGCTTCCGAGGAGTTTGGCGACACGATCTTCACAATCCTCGCAACTGCAGCAGCCGCAGAGGTGGAGGGCCGTTTCACGCTGGAAGACGCGCTTCGGGAGGCGCATGCGAAGATGATTCGGCGGCATGAACACGTGTTCGGAGGCACCAAAGCCGAGACCCCCGAAGACGCAATCCGCGCCTGGAACGACGTAAAAGCCCGGGAAAAAGCCCTCTAAACGTCCTCATACGACGGGAAATTTGCCTTCCAACGCGCGAAATTCACCCGGCGTGCCGGGAAAAACCGCTGAATCGCCTCCCGAACGCCCGGCCTCGAGTTTCGAAACGGGGTTGACTGGTTTGGAAATTTCGGGAATAATGTGGGAATATATCGGGAATATAAGTGAGATTCCCTGGCTGTGATACGAATCCCGCAGCCGTCGATGTGTTTTGTTTCGTTCACCCATAGCGCGTCGCGCATCCGATCGATCCCCATGCCGAATTCCGAGAAGGCCCCTAAGGCCCGCGATCCCGAGTTCGACGCGCTGGTGTTGACGCATTTGGATATGCTCTATGCGGTTGCGTTGAAGCTGACGCGCAACCCGAACGACGCGCAGGACTTGACGCAAACGACCCTCCTGAAGGCGATGCGGTTCCATCAGCATTTCAAGGAAGGCACCTACATAAAGGCATGGCTGCTGACGATTTTGCGCAACACGTTTATTAACGACTATCGACGGCGCGCGCGGCGGCCGGACATTGTCGAGTTGTCGGGGTTGGAGCCCGCGCCGGACGCAGGCCCCGACAAAGAAGTTCCCCTCGCGCTGAAGAGCCGCACGCTCGAAGGCGTGATGGAACTGCTCGATGACAAGGTCAAGGCCGCCGTGCATAGCCTTCCTCCCGAGTTCAAGCAGGCGGTCGTGATGGCGGACATCGAGGACAAGTCGTACAAGGAAATCGCGGAGGAGATGGGGACGCCGATGGGGACGGTGATGTCGCGGTTGTATCGCGGCCGTAAGCTGCTCCGGGAACAGTTGGGAGACTACGCCCGGGGCAGAGGCATCTCAAAAAAGAAGCGAAAGCGGAAATGAGCGATCCGCGTTCGCATGATTGGTACACCCGGCCCACGAACGTCGGGGATCGCCGCGGCGCTGGGGGCGTCGTGGCGCGGGTTGAGGCGGGGCGGGTGCTTGTCGCGCTCGTGAAAGAGCGGGAATTGGGGGCCCAGTATTACGTACTTCCGAAAGGAGGTCTCGAAATCGGTGAATCTGTCGACGAGGGGGCGTTGCGCGAAATCCACGAAGAGGCGGGGCTGACGGCGCTGGAAAAGTTGGTGTCGCTCGGTTCGCGGGAACGGCTCGAGTTCAAGAAACGCTACTGGCAAGAATCGCATTACAATCTTTACTACACCGAACAGGTCGAAGGCGAAATCCTGGACAAGGAGAACCATTTCGACTTTGGCTGGTTTCTAATTGACGATCTGCCGCCGATGTTTTGGGACGACGAGCGCGCGTTGATCGAGGAGTTTCGCGATGCTATCCGGGAACTGGCCACGAAGCGGGCGGGCGAAACCGTTCGCGAGGACCCGGCCTAAGGGAAGCTTGTTGATTTTAGGGACCGGAGTTTGAAATTCGTTGAATAGTTCCGGCCGCGCAAACATCGTGAAGTGCTCGATGACGATGACGATGACGAATGACGAGCACGAGAACGAGTACGAGTACGAGTACGAGCACGAGAACGAGTACGAGAACGATTGGCTGAACGATCCGTTGAGTTTTGGGATCGGCGCGAAGTTGAGTGCGAACGTGCGAAGGGTGTGAAGGGAAATAACGGGTGCAGGGAAGATTGGTCGTGCGGCGAGTCGATTTTTGGAGCAGGGGCCGGGGCGAGGTGAAGGAGACAAAGCGGCGTGCATTTCGAGATACTGGGGAAATCGAAGATGCGGAAACGTTTGCCGTGGGCAAGTTCAGACAATACACAGCGTGGCATAGGCGCAACCAAATCAAAGCTACATACTGTGTCGACGGCCCCTCACCCGTCCCACCCTTCGACACCCTCAGGGCGAACCCTTCGACAGGCTCAGGACAGGCGGGTGAGGGGGTCTTGAGCTAATCGGTGGGTGAACACTCGCCAGCGTATTTTCGGAGCAGCACGAAGTTGAGTGCGAACGTGTGAAGGGTGTGAAGAGAAACAGCGGGTGCAGGGAGGATGGGGCGCGTAGTATGGTCATTTTCGGAGCAGCACTATGTCGGCAAACATTTCTGATGAATTTCTCGTTCGGGACACTCGACCGGGGCGAGGTGAAGGAGACAAAGCGGCATGCGTTTCGAGATCATTGGTAACATCGAAGATTCGGAAACGTTTGCTGTGGGAGGCGGGATACGTGACTTAAAGCGGCTTCAAAAGGTCTACGGTAAAGGCAATTGGCGAAAGCGGAAAGGAAACGCGCGAGTGAGGCTGCCGGATGGTACAATCCTTTTGGCTGAGTTACATTGGTACGAGGCGTCTGGAATTGGCAAGAAGGAATTCAAGATCAAACGATTCTTGGAGAAGGGCAATGGCACGTTCTAAGGAACACTCGTTCGTTATCTGCATTTGTAATGAAGACTATCCGGCTTCGCTAGAAAAACGGAAAGTCTACGAGGTATTGCCCGATGCGGGTGCAGCGAAACTTGATCAGCTACGAGTTATAGATGAGTCTGGTGAGGACTATCTTTATCCCAAGGAATATTTTGTTCCCGTCAAACTGCCAAAGGCCGCGGAACGGGCGCTGGTTAACGCCGCCTAACAGCCCGTGGCAAAAGTCGAGATTGCCGCATACGCGCGTCCGCCGCGGCGGACAGAAAGGCGCGCTCCTTGCTAAGAACGAAGTGGAATTTTCGACGGACTTCGCGTGGATGCGGGGACGAGAACAACCGCCTGGATTCCCGCCTTCGCGGGAATGACATTTGCGGAGTTCTTCCTCGAATCCCGGCGATCGCCGAAGTCGAGATGTGGGGCGGCGTCGAGAAGCAGATGCAGGTCCTTCTCAAGCCGGATCGGCTTGCGGCCTATGGGTTGACCATCGGACAGGTCGTTAGCGCGCTTCGCGGCGACAACATCAATGTGTCGGCGGGCAACCTCGACGACTTTTGCCGCAGACTGCTAATCACGGCCCCCGACCGGTTCCCAGACGAACGTAAACCACCCGATCATCATTTCGTCCCAGGTTTGATCGCCCCAGGTCACGCGGCTGCCGGGGTCTGGGTTGAAGGGATTGGACGTGGAATTATCGTAGTGGGCCGTACACTTGATCTGCGTTCCGGCGGGCATGGGTTTTGGTGCGTCCAGAATGTAGGTGGTCTGCCAGTTGAAGTCGTACCGCGGCACGCTGAGTAACGTCTCGCGTTGGCCGTTTGGATAGCGGGCTTCGTAGATGAACGATTTGCCACGCAGGTGCATGTGCGGCGTCAGCGACGTCATCCACGCGTCGGCGGGGAATGTGTACTGCGACTGAACACGATGGTTGGATGTGCCGGGCGGAATAGCGAAACGGGTGTTGAGGGCGGTCGCGGTCCGATGCTCGTACTGAGGCGGCCGCGACGCAAACTTGATTCCGAGTTGCGAGCGATCGGTTTCCGCTTTGCCCGTCGGGGTGTAGTGAAGCTGCCAGAGGAGCGTGGCGTTCGCGGGCAGGAGCATGGCGGTGTCGGGTTTGAAGGTAAGCGGGACATTACCCGGGGCATAGCCGGCGATCATGCCTCCGCCCAATCCGAGCGCGCGTTGTTCTTCGAACGAGAGGTCCGGGTCGCGCACGTAGACGAGAATGTGATGCACGACCGCGCCGTTGCCGGGCCGCGCTTCGATGGCGGACACCCATCGATCCGATGACAACCCGGTCGGCGTCTCGTAGTATTGATACGGCAACACTTCCGCCGCGGGCACTTGCGCCGTTTCAGGCATCGAGAGGACGAGGTCCGGCCGGCCGATGCGCCAGCCGGGTTGCGACTTCGGACTGATTCGATCGTTCCCGTCTCCGCGTTGCGCCCCGGCGTCGACCCACGCGGCGATGACGGCGATCTCTTCATCCAACAACCGTCGGTCGTTTGAGAAACGGCCGAAATGCGGGTCTGCGTGCCACGGAGGCATGCGCCCGTGCGTCACGACTTCCCGGATCGTCGCGGCCTTGCTGTTCGCCTCCTGCCACGACGTAAGGCTGAACGGGCCGACTCCGCCGGAGCGGTGGCAGGAGACGCAGTGATCGCGGAAGAGCGGCGCGACATGCTGCGTGAAGGTGACCGAGAGATCTGTCTGAACCGCGGGAACGGAGTCCGAAGCTACTGCTCCGGCCAATCCAAACAATGTGATCGAGAGCCAACGCATGTCGATGCGATCCCTGGTTTCAGCGACCGAAATAGCGTAGCACATGCATTCGGATTGCCGCGTTGCCGGATTCGGGGTTGTATTTGGTAGAGTCTTGGTTTGTCGGATTCGCGGAGGAGCATCGTCATGGTAGTTGGTCGAATATTCGTTGCAACGCTGGCCCTGTGCGGCTTCGCGTTTGGCCAGGCGAACATCCTTGAGGCGGCGCAGCCCCGGCCGGCGCTAACGCCGGAACAGAAACTTGGACAACGGCTATTCCATGACCAGCATCTCAGCAATCTCGGGAGCGATTGGGGCGGGAGTTGCGCGGCCTGCCACAAGCCGGACCACGCGTATGCCGACAACAAGGCACTGAGCCTAGCGCCCAACGGCGACCGCGGGCATGCCATCGTTTTTGATCGGAATACACCTTCGCTACTGGATGCGGCGGCGGCGACGCGCCTGGGGTGGGACGGACGGTTCGCTTCGCTTGATGATGCGATCAAGTCGGAATTGTTCGGCCCTCACATGGGATGGGAATCAAGCAAGACCGCCGATGCGCTGAGCGCGTTTCACACGCACTTGATAAATGACCAAGGCGGCGGCGAGTTTGCCGAGGGGTCGTATAAGGACCAAATCAACGCGGTTTATGGCAGGGACGTCGAAGCGGCATCGCCGGAGGAAGCGGGTGTCGCCGTCCTTAGGGCGCTTGGCGAATTCCTGAAAAACACGACATCGACGCGGACGACCCCGTACGACGCGTTCGCCTACATGAACCGGATTGAAAAGAAGATCGACATCAAGGGCGGCGATACGGCGGACGCCTTCGCGGGCCGCGTGTTCGGCACGTTGGCGAACCAAGAAGGGCGCTTGGTACTCAAGCTGCCGGAGTATCAGACCGAAGAGTTCTACAAGGGCTTCAAGATTTTCTACCAGTACGATGCCGAGGCGCACGCGGGCAACTGCGTGGCGTGCCATCACGTGCCGCTGTTTACGGATTCTCAGTTCCACAATACGGGCGTGACGCAGGACGAGTACGACGGCGTACACGGCGACGGCGCGTTCATGAACATGGCGATACCCGATTCGAATGCGAATGCTGGTGAGAAGACCCGGACATCGGCGGCCAAAGACGATCCGGCCAAGGCGGACTTAGGGCATTGGAACGTTGCGGACGGAAACCTCGAAAGCGCGATTGGCGCGTTCAAGACGCCGGGTCTCACGGACGTGGATAACACCGCGCCGTATGGGCATAACGGCCAGTACGCGACACTCGAGGACGTGATTCGGCAGAAAATGAAGGCGAGCAATCTGGCGCGGGAGGGCAAGCTGCGCAACGCGCCTGAGGCGTACAAGTGGATGTTCCTGAGCGAGGAGGACATTGCGCCGCTAGTGACGTTTTTGAAAGCCATGACCGAAGCCGAACCCGAACACTTCCGTTCGCTCGTTATGGACAACGTGACCGTGATGAAGGGGCCGTATCCGTTTAGCGAGTAGGACGGGGCAGTGCGATTGGCAATGCCGGCGAGCGGAGTTGAATAGGCCGATGCGATGAATTGGGTGCTCGCGGGGATACTCGGCTACATCGTCGTGCAGTTGGGCGTTGGCCTGGCGGTGTCGATGCGGACGAAGACCGAGACGGACTATCTCCTCGCGGGACGGCGACTCGGATTCGGCGTGGCGACGATGTCCATCTTCGCCACGTGGTTCGGCGCGGAGAGTTGCATCGGTTCCGCGGGCGCGATCTACGCAGACGGCCTCTCCGGCAGCCGCGCCGATCCGTTTGGCTATGCCTTGTGCATTTTGGTGATGGGCCTTTTTTTTGCGGCGCGTTTCTGGCGGCTCGGGCTTGTAACAGTCGGGGACTTTTATCGTCAGAGGTATGGACCCAGGGCCGAGCAGTTCGCCGTGTTGCTCATGGTGCCCACGTCGCTATTGTGGGCCGCAGCACAAATTCGCGCGTTCGGACAAGTAATCGCGGCATCATCCGACATAGGCACGGGAGTGGCCATCGCGTTCGCGGCGGGCGTCGTCATCTTGTACACGAGCATGGGCGGGTTGCTTGCGGACGCGATCACCGATGTCGTTCAAGGCGGCGCGTTAGTTCTGGGCATTGTCGTCATTGGCGCCGTGGTGTTCATTCACCCTCCGGATTCGGACGCCCTGCGCGCGGCACTATCGCCGGAGCGGCTCGCGTTGCGCGGTGCGGGTGAAGGCATGCTAGCCCGTGCCGAGGCATGGGCCGTACCGATCATGGGGAGTCTGTTCGCGCAGGAATTGGTGACGCGAACGCTCGCGGTGCGCTCGGAGAAGATCGCGCGAAACGCGTGCCTGGTCGCCGCGGGAATTTATCTTTTGATCGGGCTCATCCCGTTGACACTTGGCCTACTGGGGCCAGCGTTGGCGCCGGGTTTGGAAGACCCGGAGCAACTCCTTCCGACGTTGGGCCAACAATACTTACCCACGGTGTTCTACATCATGTTTGCCGGCGCAGTCGTCTCGGCGATCTTGTCGACCGTGGACAGCACGTTGCTCGCCTCTGCATCACTGGTCGCGCACAATGTAGTCGGCCATCTCCGCCCACACGCGACAGAACGGGCAAAGGTCGCGACGGCGCGCGGATGCGTTGTCGCGTTCGGCGTCATCGCATATTTTATCGCCCAGCGATCCGAGGGCGTGTACGGACTGATCGAACAGGCGTCGGCGTTCGGTTCGGCGGGGTTGTTCGTCGCGGTCGTCCTGGGGTTCGCAACCACTCGCGGACGCGAAGCCGCGGCGCTCCTCGCATTCACCGGTGGCTTGGGCGGCTATGTGTTTCTGAACTACGCGACGGAATTCGCCACGCCGTTTCTTGGATCGGTCGCGTGTGCGCTCGCGGGCTTCGCAATCGGGGCGATGATGTCTCATCGAGAACCCCTCGCGGCGACGAGCTAATCGAGAAGAGTCTCTCCCTATTTCAGCAACGAGCGGATCCTGCGGCGAAGATACGCGAGTATCTCGCGCTCGAACCAAGGATTCCGGTTTAACCATCCGGTATTGCGCCACGATGGATGCGGAAGCGGTACAAATTCCGGAATGAATTCACGCCAAGCGGCAACGGTCTCGGTCAGTGAACCTTTGGCCTTCTTCTCCAGGTAATAGCGGTGCGCGTACTGCCCGGCGAGGATCGTCAATCGCACATTCGGCAGCATGGGCCGCAACCGTGGGTGCCAATGCGGCGCGCATTCGGGGCGGGGCGGTTTGTCGCCACTGCGGGAATTGCGGCCGGGATAGCACATGCCGATGGGGATGATGGCGATGCGCGTCTCGTCGTAGAAAGTGTCTCGGTCGACGCCCATCCATTCGCGAAGGCGAGCACCGCTGGGGTCGTTCCACGGGACGCCGGTCTCGTGAACGCGCGTCCCCGGCGCCTGGCCGACGATGAGAATGCGTGCCGAGACGCTCGCGCGCAGGATCGGTCTCGGGCCGAGCGGGAGGTGCTGCTCGCAGAGGCGGCAGGCGCGGACTTCGCGCAACAACTGCGTCAGCGCTCGATCAGACGCGGCAGCCATCAACCTTCCGAGGCAAAGGGGAAAAGCGGGTGCTTCGCGCCGATGTACATACGGGCCTCTTCGCGGAACGCGGCGAGTCCCTTCATGAACAGCGGAATCCACAGTGGCGATCCACCGCTCTCGGGAAAGAGCCGCAGGAACCGCGCGGGGCCTAGGCCGATGCGGTCGACGCTGGCCATCTCGCCCCAGGGAATCGTTTTCGAAATTCCCAAAAACGTCTTGCCGCGAATGCCTTCCGGCAATACCGTAGCGGTCAACGATTGAACGATCACGAACGCCATGACGACGGCCCACAGGTAAAAAACGCAAAGTAGTTTCAGAAAAGTGAAGCTAAAAACGCCGGGCACGGGCAGTCCGAAAAAAGCCATGCCCCAGGTAATCGCGGACGCAGCGAGGACCGCCGCCGCAAACACGAGCGCCAGCACGGGAAGAAAAGGCGGGCGGTAAATATGGTGCAGCGTGGCCATCGGGTGATTATGCCTCAGAACAAAACACGGGCTACAACCGCGCGCCGCGGCGCTGTATCGTATTCGCAGCAATCTAAAGGAGCCGCCGATGCACAACGTCGGACCACAGGTCCAATTTTCGAGACTGTACGGCGCGGGACAATTCACCGACCACATGGTGCTGGGAAACATCAAGGAACTTCGAGAGCGGGTCGACGCCCTGGAATTGATGAATCACGCGCTGTGGGAATTCGTCCGCGAGCAGCAGGGTCTCACGCACGACGCCCTCCATAAGAAAATGGAAGAGGTAGATGCGAGGGACGGAGTGAAGGACGACCGCGTGACCCCCGTGCCGCTCCGCTGTCCCGCGTGCCAGCGCGTTTCTACGTCCCGGCATTGGAGATGTTTGTATTGCGGGCAGAACTTCGCGCGGTACAAATACTGACCGGCCTCGCGGCGTTACGCCACGAAGATGAAGTCACGAAGCTCCGCACAGCCGCGCGATGCGAACCAGGCGCGAATCTCGTCGCGCGCGCCGGGTGTGCCGACGGCGACGACGGTGAACATCTCGCCGGGGCCGGGAAGTTCGTCCGGCGAGATGACCGGGATGCCGTGAATCTCGCGGCCAATTTTGCGAGGATTGATGTCGACCACCGCCGTGGGACGCCGCGGGCCCCATTCGCGAAGCCACGGCTTGCCGACTTCGCCCGCGCCCCACTGATAAAAGACCTCGCGCCCCGAGAGATACGACTCGAATAAGTAGTGCCGCTTGAGCGCCCGAAACCGCTCGACGGAATACCGATCGTCGTTCATCGAAAGCCGAGCACCGCGATGAGACCAGTCGAGCAGCACGCGCGGCGCCTTCGCCATCTTCATTCCCGCGAGCGAGGCGCGCATCACCAGGTCGTAATCTTCCGCCCATCCGTGGTCTTCGTATCCGCCGAGCGCCTCGTATGCCGAGCGCCGCATCATGAACGTGGGATGGGGAATGGGGCATTCGACGAAGAGTTCTCGCTCGATGTCCTCCGAGTGGACGAGGCCATTGATCCATTCTTCGTAGCGGCGGCGGCCGCTGGCGACGCCATCTCCGACGATCCTGACGAGCGTCCCGCACAGGGCGATGCCTTGGTCCTGGATCACTAACTCGGCCTGCGCGGCAAGCCGATCGGGAAGGGAGACATCGTCCGCGTCCATGCGCGCGATGAACTCGCCTGCCGCAGCGCTACAACCGCGGCGCAAAGCAGGGACAATTCCTTGATGCGGGCCCGAAACGACCTGGACGCGCGAATCCCGCGTGGCGGATCCGCGTGCAATCGACGGACCTCCGTCCGTGGATCCGTCGTCCACCAGAATCAGTTGGAAGTTCTCGTGCGTCTGGTTGAGAATCGAATCGATCGCGCACGCCAAGGTGTCCTCGGCGTTGTAGAACGGCAATACGATGGAAATGAGCGGGGCCACGGTGACGGCGTCTCGCGAAACGGTCCTCCGCGCAGACCGGTCCTATTCGGATTGTTCGGCCGCCACGCCCTCGAGCGTTTCGGCCGTGGCGGTGCGCAGGTCGTGCCAGGATTGGCGAAGGGCTACGCGGGCGAGTGCGAGCCGGCTTTGTTGCGCAATCAAGTCGCGCTGCGCTTCGTTGAGGCGAACGAGCGAACCTTGGCCAGCGCGGTACTCTTTCTCGACCAGCTCGCGGTTGCGCTCGACGAGTTCGGTCGTCTCCCGCTGGACCAACAACTCACGCTGCGAAGTTTCCAAGTAAACGGCCGCCTGGCGCACGTCCGCGGTCGCCGCGATGATGGCCCCGTCCGAGGAGAACTCCGCCTCTCTCTTAGCTGCCTTCGCTTCCTTATACGCCGCGATGCGCCGGCCGCCGGCCGCGATTGAATAGTTGACCGATACTCCGATCGTGGACGAAAAATCGTCGCCGCCGAATTCGCTGTCGTCGCTCGTCGCGTCGCGGGACGCGAACGCATCGACGCGCGGAAAAAACTGGCCGCGCTGCACTTTCGTAATTGCTCCTGACTGATCGAGCGTCGCGCGGGCCTGCGCAACGTCGGGCCGGTTCTCGCCGGCGTAGCCGATCAGGGACCCCGCGTCGACCGGTTCCATCTCTTGCGGTCCTTCAGCGTGCAACGGGGCGATTTCCGTTTTGTCATCGAGGGAAGCGTCCGCAACGCCCATCAACTGCGCCAAGCCGATCAACGCGACGCGAAATGCTCCATTCGTGGCGAGCAGCGACG
>CAYXRK010000132.1:0-13472 GCA_964467615.1 uncultured Nitrospirales bacterium
GCTCGTTGGGCTCATAACCCAAAGGTCGCAGGTTCAAATCCTGCCCCCGCTACCATTGCAGCATCAGGGACTCACGATGATTCGTGAGTCCCTTTTTCTTTTGTGACTGTTACTTAAATCGATACTTACTCCTTGCCTCGGTTTCATCTTCTCTCTCCATCCACTTTGCGGCAGAATCAGGCCCCTCGTTTCAGCTCTGGCGTTCCTTCGAACCTTTTCCCCCGCAATGGCCTTGGAACACTGCCCTCTTCTTTGCCTCCAAGAGCTATGGCGGATGTTTGGGAGGAGTGATTTCAGTCCGAATGTAATGTCGTTTGGGCCGTCTGTTCATTGGGATCAAAACCCAATGGCCGTGGGTTCAAATCCTACCCCCGCTACCAATGATGTCGGTCTTTACAGGGCCGGCATTAATGGCGCCCTGGGCCGAACTGCGGGTAGTCGTCGTCGACCACCCAGTAGTGTGGAGGCCCTTTCCTTAGTGGGCGTCCGTTTTCCTCCCCTGGATCGAGGTCGTCTCTGAGGATGAGGATGAGGTCGGAGCTGACGGCGGGACTTTGATAGAAGTAGCTGTGGCCGGAAAAGGTTTGTCGTTTGGTGCGCGCATCGATGAGATCGAAGGTCGGGACTATCTCCATGGGCCGGCGTTGAGTTTGCGTCAGCATGCCAAGGCTGACTTTGCCAAGGCGAGAGAGGCTGCCGAAAAACCACGAGGCAAATCCCATCGCGCGGTCTTTGTCCGAAATGTAGATCGTCATGCGGCTGGGTACCGCCAGCAGGCCTTCGGGCAAAATGCGCTGGGTGGCGACTTCGATGTCGAGATCCGGCGCGGCAAGGATGATGTTGCCCAACTTGAGGACGTCTCGTGTCTCGACACCTGCGCCCTGGTGGAATTGGTGCAATTCGCGGAGCGCCGCCAGGGTGATATCGCCACCACGACTGTGGGCGATAAGGTGAATACGCTCGATGTCGGGACAGGAGGCCAACGAAACGAGAAATCGCTTCAGATGCCAGACGCTGAACTCCGCCGATTCCAGATCGTTTACATAGCTGAGTACGCCCATGCTACCGCCGGCGGGCCATGAGTACACTATCGGTACACCGTCACGCCCGAGGAAATGCCAGAGCTGCGCCATCATGGTAATCGCGTCGTCGAAAGGCCAGTCGAACCCGTGGATAAATACAAAGGCGTCGTGTCCCTCCGAATACTCGAGACGCTCGTGGATGAGTTTGTAAAGTTGGTCGTTCGCTGCCTTTTCAGATCGCTCCGGTTCTCCTTCTTTTTCACTTCCCGCCGCGTTCGGTTTCACGTACAAGCTTGTGTCGGGAAAGCGGAAGAGCTCTTGGGTTTCGGTCACGCGGGTAAGCAATGGATGCCTAGATCCACTGGCAAGGCTTTGACTGACGAGTTCCGGCCAGTCCACCCCTTCCCCGAAGGCGACCGTACTGACGCCGCAGGCCAGGTATCCGGATCGATCGTGTCCATATTCGAGGGGCCCACCTTTGTCATCATCCTGCAACGGAAGCCTGTCGGTTGCGAAAATTACCTGGGCGTCGCTTGTTCTCAATTCCTCGGGGACGTTGTCGAAAGGGTTCGTTTCGGAGTTCAGGTAGAGATTGGGCGTCGGCATAAAAACAACCGTTTGGCAACCGGTCAGCGCAATCGAAATTAGATACAGAACGATTGATACAACTCGGAGCTGAGCTCGCATCTGTACCTCGGGCCTCATGACGTTCCGTTCGTAGAGGCTATGTTGATCTTGCAAATCCGTTTCTCTGGTTGAATGACCGTGCTAGAGTTGAAGAACCGTCGCAACAATCCAGCGTTTAGGGTGGTCAGTTGCAGCAATGGCTACTCCGATAGCGCCCCCACGTGACGGCGTCTAAAACCAATCAAGCCGATGAGGATTGGGTCCGCCGAATTCACGAAGCGATACCATCGTCGTATGCCGTTGGTCGCAAAGAGGAATGTGTTTTCGAACAGCACAGGCGTTCAGATAGTCGATCCGTTTTTTGTCTCCGACTTCGCGACCAAGGCCCGGTCACACCGTTCGCGCTGTCCCTTGCTTCGCTCCTATTTCGGATTCACAGTTGCGTTGTACCGAATCCGAAGAAATCCTTGCGGAAATCCCACGTCGGGCGAGGTCGCCAGGCACTCGACGATATGGACGCCTGGAGCCTGAAACGTGTGTTTCAGGACGCGACCGGTGGAGACCTCCGTGCCGTCGATGCGCCAAACATGTTTCTGGTAACCGGGAGGCGGCGCGAATTCCATTTCGGTGTTGACGGCGACTTGGGTAGGGACCCCAGGGACAGGCACGACTCGGGTGTGCGCCCTGGCGTGCGCGACGGTAACCGTCTCGCCATTTTCTTTCGAGGTTTCAATGTAGGTGAGGATGTACTCGCCCGGTTTGCTGAACGTGTACGCAATCGCGTTCGCTTGCGATCCTGACGGTACGGAATCACCGTTTATGAACCACGCATAATTGCGCGCAGGATCGGCCTTCGCGGCCATGGCCAGTTCGAGCGTTTGCCCTTCGTAATACACTGATGGCAGGTCGATCTGGATTTCCTCGCGTCCGGTGGCGTTCGAGAGCCCCAGTTTCTCTTTGACCTTTGCCTCGGACTGTCCCGTAAGTGTCGCCGTCTTCTCGATGATATCGGGCACATCGCTGAGCGGGGTAAAGACCTGCACGATCACAGAACCTTGCGCGGTCTCGATGTTCAGATCGTAGCTGCCTACTTCGAGCGTCTTACTTGGCGCAATCGTGATTGCCCCGTCCGTCTTTTCCACGCTCAGCATGTGTATGTAGTCGTGACCGCTGGCAAGAAACTGCCAACCGCGGATGTCCCTTGCAGGGATGGGCACGCCATTGTTCGTCAGTTTAATGGTGGCCGATTGTTGCGGCGACGTGAAGGTTGCTACCGCGGGATTGGCGGCAACCCCACCGTAACTCAGCGTGGCCGACAGACACAGAACCATAATCGCGCAGACTGCGCCACGCATGTTAAACCAATTTGTTTTTTTCATGATCAACTCTCCTCTTGTGTTCGTGTGTAACCGAGTTTTCAATCCCACTCTTATCAGGCAATCCCGACGCGATCATTGATCCCTTCCTCGACGGGACGACCGCATCGCGACTTTCAGCACTAGCGCTTTACGAGCGGAAAAACCAATATCCCTGTGCCCAGGACTATGGATCCAGCGCCAGCCCATGCGGGAACATTGACCGACTTCTTTTCCTTAATTGTCAGTTCGATCGGACCCAGCTTGGCGCTTTGCGTTTCCTTGGTGTAGCTGAACTGGCCATACACCAGACCCAGGATGCCGGCCACTATTAGCACGACCGCCACAATCGTAAGTCCATTCATCGCTATCTCCTCCTCTTGAGGAATCTGTGAATCTTGGCCGCGACTGATAGCTGCTTAGCTGTTGCCGTACTAACCGCCGCTTGGCTGAGAGGTCCGGGTGTGGTCTATTTACACACTCAAACTTTGAGAACAAACGTAATCTTCATAAGGACCCGGTACTCGGCGATCTCGCCTTTTTCGTCGACTATGATCTCCTGATCCTGAATCCAGGCGGATTTGACATTCTCAAGAGTTTCATTTGCTCGGGCTAGTCCCAATCGGATAGCCGCATCGAAGCTTTCGCTGGAAGATGCTTTGAGCTCGGTGACGCGTGCTATCGTCATGTGAAACCTCCTCTGTTTATCGGTCGTTCATTGTCGAGAGATCTTTTGGGTTGGGTGACTTCGCATCGCAATCGGCGTTAAGATCGAATCATTAGACCGGGCCCGCGTAAATCCAGGACAAAGGATTCGTAAAGTTTCGACAAACTGTTCCATTGAGTGCGGAATCGCAACAGCGCCTCTGTATCATCGGCTACGCCTTGAAGAACGCGAGCAGGTCCGCGTTGATCTGGTCCTTATGTGTCGAGCACATACCGTGCGACAAACCCGGATAGATTTTCAGTTGCGCGTTCTTGATTAGCTTGGCGGACAGCAGCGATGTGGCGGCTATCGGCACGATCTGGTCGTCATCGCCATGCATGATGAGCGTGGGGACGTCGAACTTTGCGAGATCTTCGGTGAAGTCCGTCTCGGAGAAGGCCTTGATACAGTCGTAGACGCCCTTGAGACCGGCTTGCATCCCTTGAAGCCAGAACGAGTCCCGCAGCCCTTGCGACACCTTCGCGTCCGGCCTGTTGGCGCCGTAAAACGGCGTCGAGAGGTCCTTGAAGAATTGCGAGCGATCGGCGAGAACCTTGGCGCGGGTACCGTCGAAAACCTCGATCGGAGCGCCGCTTGGATTGGCGGCCGTTTTCAGCCGCAATGGCGGCACCGCGCCGATTAGCACGGCCTTTGCCACCCGTTTTGTACCATGGCGGCCAATGTATCGGGCCACTTCGCCGCCGCCCGTTGAGTGGCCGACGTGAATCGCACTCTTCAGGTCAAGCGTTTCGACGAGCGTTGCGAGGTCGTCAGCATAGGTGTCCATATCGTTGCCATCCCAGGGTTGGCCCGATCGCCCATGGCCGCGGCGATCATGGGCGATGCATCGATACCCGTGGGCGCCCAGAAAGACCATCTGGTCTTCCCAGGCGTCGGCGCTCAGCGGCCAGCCGTGGCTGAACACTATGGGTTGGCCCTTGCCCCAGTCCTTGTAGTAAATCTGGGTGCCGTCTTTGGTTGTGATAGTGGTCATAACACGCTCTCCTTGGTTGTTGCCCTGCGGAGTACTCGCGCTCTCTGTCTTGGTTTCAGCGGCGAATGCCGCTTTCGGGAGGCCGATAGCGGCCGCCATTCCCGCGCCGCCGATGCAGATGATCGTGGACCTGTCCACGGCCACATGCGCCTCCGTTCAACGTGCAGAGTAAGCACGTATCACCAACAAGACGAGAGCGAGTTTTTAAATTCCAGCCGCGCCAAGCAGCCAGTAGAGAATGAGAAAGACTACGATGGTGCCAAAAAGTCCGCCGCCCCATTTCCAAGCGCCGGCACCGGCGAGACCTGTGCGAAGTAGACCCATTGTGTTTGTTCCTTTTGGAGTTTGTTTAACGTCTCGAATCAACAGTTAACTTTCTAACACCTCGCGCTTCTCAACGCGTTGCGCATGGTGAAAAATCGGTATGAAGACTTCCATTCGATCGCGCGCGCATCGAGGGGCGAGGCAAAAGTGCGCAATGGTCATGGGAAACCTCCTACATTCATAGGCCGTGCATTGTCGGAGACTTTTCGGCTTGGGCGACCTTGCCTGGCAGCCACCGTTCGCTTCGGATCATTAGAACGGGCTTTCGTAAATTCAGGACGAAGGATTCGTGAAGTTTCGACGAATTCTTTCGTTGAGTGTGGAATCACAACGGTATCGGAACGCCTCGGCGGTTGGCGGCAGAAGTCGAACCGACGCGAACGCCGGACGGAATTGGGCGCGTGTCACGCAGAAGCCGACAACAGTTGCGGTGACCGTGTGGCGGTCTTTGACTCTTCGTACGCGAGAACCGGCAGCCAGTCGTTCAACAGTTTGCGCGTTTCCAACAAGGTAGTCGTCACCAGGTCCGCCCCTACCTCTTGAAGCTGTTCCCGGTTCGCTTCCACGTTGTCTTCGAGCCCCCACCGGCCAACGATGATCTTAAGCCCTGGACATTGGGCCCGGAGCCGCTTACACAGATACCGCGTGTGGGCCAGGCCGCCTGGAGGCAAAGCGCCGATGCAGACGAGTGCCGACGTTTTGCCTGACACGAGCGCCACCAGTTCGGCCGTCAACGTTTCCACCGCCGTCACTTCCACATCCCATTCGGCCGGGTTGAGCAGTTGACGCAACATCTCGAGCGCCAGCTTATCCGCGTGGTCGCGAGCCGGACACGCCAGGATGCGAACCCTGGAGCGTGACGATTGGGCTTCTCCGGCCACAGGTCCTATTTTCGCCGCCAGTATCTCGGCTGACCGGCGCTCGCCCAAATCTTCCAGCACCTCGTGTGTCGCCTTGAGGACGAACTGCTCGTCGGCTTCCGTCACGAAGTCCCGCTCACGATCCCGCTTGGTGTAGACCAATGCTGGCACCAACAGCTTGTCGTAGACCTGTTCAGGGGGAAAAGTTTTGGCGTGAGTCAGGACCAACTGCGCCGCCTCGTCCTGGTCACGCGCGAGCAACCGCTGGTAGTAGCTCACATCCGTGTCCAGCGCCGGTGCATCGCCCAGGAGCACGGCGAAGAACTCCAACTGGGGGACGTGCTTTCCGAGGACAACGAGACAGATCGTCAGAGGGCCCGACAGGACCAGACCGATGGGTCCCCATAGGAACGTCCAAAACGCGGCAGCGATTAGCATGGCCACTGCCGAGACGCCAATGCTCTGACCGTACAGCCAAGGTTCCACGGCGTTGTTGGAAACAAGTTCCAGGACCAGAAAGATTCCGATCACCACCATCGGCAACCACCAACCGGGGAACTGGGCCAGGCTGAGGGAAATCGGAAGCAGCGCCGCGAGGGGCGCCCCGAGGTACGGCACGTAGCGCAGGACGGCGGCGAGGAATCCCCAGAGTACCGCGTAGTCCACACCGATGAAGAACAAGGCCAAGCCCCAGGCCAGGCCGTACGTACCGTTCACGGCGAGCTGCATGAGCAGATAGCGGCTGATGCGGGTGCCCGCGTCGTCTAAGGCCTTGGTGGTCGCGGTCATACGCCCATTCCCCAGCAAGCGGATCAGACGGTTGCGAAGGGCCTCGCGCTCGAGGAGCATGAACACCACCAGCACCAGCGCAAGCGCCAAGCCACCGAGCGACGTCGTAACGGGACTGAAGAAGGCGGGCAATCGCGACAACCACGTTGGGCTCGCCGGCTGGGCCACGGGCGAAGGCGCGAGGATTTCCGGCGGAACCACATCGATGGACGATCTCTCAGGAGCCGTGGGAAGCGTTCCGGCCAACGGGTCTGTCGGCGCCCCTTCTGGGTTCGCCAGCGACTTCTCCCACTCTCCGGAAACGTCGTGGATCAATTCGCCAAGGCTTTCCACGCCGTCGCCTTGGCCCATCTGCCGCAGGTACTTGACCTTGTCTTGGATGTTCTCGGTGTAGGTCGGCATTTCGTGAGCCAAATTTGTGAGCTCGAGCTTTACGACCCATATGACGACGCCCAGGATCAAGGCCGTGGACACGACGACCACAACAACTGAGAGCGTTCGCCCCAAGCGCCACCGCTGGAGGAACGTGACAAGCGGGGCAAGTGGGAATGCCAGGAACACGGCTAAGGCGATCGGGATGAGCACCGTCTGGGCCCAATACAAGCCACCAATCACGACGACTCCGACGATGGTGGAGGCCAGAACGGTCAGAGTAGCCGGATTGGCGGGAGCAACGAACAATTTCGTCATAAATCAAGACCTCCAGAGTGGCAACGGTGAAGGGGCCGCCAGCGGCCTTGCGCTACTGGGCCCAGATGACTCATGAGATCGCTCGCGCAATCAGAAAGGTTAGACGACGCGTGTGCCGCCGAGCGCCGCCTGAGCAGCTCAAGGATAGTAGCGCTTCAATTCAACAGACAGGCACTGGGCTTCACCCACTAATTCTTCTTCGCTCCGTCCGCCGCGTTTTCGACGGCCTTGCCGCCCCGCTGAATATCTTTGCCCGCGCCTTTGAAGGTGTTACAGCCGAGCGCGACGACGCTCAATAGCGCGGCCACTATCAATGTCGTGATGAAACGTCGGTACGCTTTCATATTGATTTTCCTTTTGTAAACGTCGTTGGTTCTTTCGTCCAACATCGAGTACAGCTCAGTGCTGCCTCGATTGGGCCGGTCGGTCAAGCCGCTGCCTGAACGTCCCGGCCAAAACTGCGTTACCTGGCGGCAGACAAATCACACGTCCACCGCATTACTAATCGGCGAGCCAGAACCGTTCGATGTCCCAGCCTGCCGTTGGGAGCCGTTGTTGCTATCTCCGGCTGTTCGCTCCATCGGCCTGTACACCTGTTTCGTGACGATCTCTCGGACGAGTTCGAGTAGTGCTCCAATTACAATCCCTTTCAACTCGGCGATCTCTGGTTCAAACTTGTTGCCCAAGTTAGCGAGCCAACTGGGTGCGGCGGCGGGGATTCGCGCGCCATTGGCTCCGTTCGCGCCGCCGCCGGCCTTGGAGAACGAATGCTCGACTGCAGCCACGTGGGCTAGAGGCGTGCTCGCGCTCCGTTCGCTCTGCATGGAGTGTCCCGGCCCGCGATTGCTAGGGCGGAAGCCGACAACGAACCCCAGTCCCGTCGCTCCGGCAAAGAAGGTCCAGGGCCGTTCACGCACTTGATGCTTGAGGTCGAAGGTGTCGCGGACCGAACTCACAGAGTCCTTGACCGTTTTGAATGTGTCCGAGAAATGGTGTTCCAAGTCTCCGAGCTTGCCCGTCAAGCCCGCCAGTGTCTCATCCATTCGTTGTCGCATCACGGTCGCTTCGTTATCCATCGATGTTCCTCTTCAGATCAGGGGCCGTGTCAAGAGTCGGCGATTTGAAGTATCTGAATCGCTGAAGCCCCGTCACGCATAGGATTCCGCCGAGAACGGCAATGGGCGTGCCCACGATCCCGTAGCATCCCCACAGGGGGAGTTCCGGTGCCGTTTGCGCCAACAGGTGGACCAACATCCCGCAGAGCAAGACACTTCCCATCACGAGGATGGCCAAGCCGACAGCCACTAAGGAACCGGCCTCCTGAGCATGGCCGATTTCGCCCTTGATCTCGTGCCGAAAGAGGGCCAGTTGTTGCTCGGTGAGTACATGGACATCGGTGACGATGCCACTGACCAACTTCATCACACCACGGTCCGGCCGCGTTTCCAAATCGTTCGACATGGCGTTAGCTCCGCGGCGTCGTAGCCCTGGCCACCAGATAGCCCGCGGCAACGCCGATGAGCAGGGCTGCAATGGGGTTGCGACGGATCAAATTTGTCACGTCCTCGGCCATGTCCTTGAATCCTTCCTCCTGGAGGTAGCGGCCGCTGCTCTCCAACGTGTTCGCCACAGCGGAGGAAGCATCGCCGGCCATGCCGCCCTCGGGCGCATGATCACGGACTTGATGGCCGAGCGACCGGAGGCGAGTGCCCGCCGCTGCGCTTGCGTCCCCAGTCTTTTGACCAACGTATGACGTTGCGTCTTCTGCCTTGTGGCCGACGTAGGACGCCGCATCTTCAGCCTTGCGACCGACGTAGGTCGCCGCGTCTTCTGACTTGTGGCCAACGTAGGACGCTGCATCTTCGGCCTTGCGGCCAACGAACGCCGCAGCACCTGCGGCCGTCTGTGCGACCGAAGCGGCCGCGTGCTGGGTCCTCTCGCTTATGGAAGGCGCCACGTCTGCCGTGCGAGGTGCGCCGAGGTTACTCTGTTTTTCATCGTTCGGGTTCTTAGTTAGGGTCGTCGTATGGTCCATGATGTGTTTCCTTTTTTTCTGTCATCTAACGCGAAGGCGGGCGGATGGTACCGATCGCGGTATCGCACAGCCCGCCGTTCGTAGTGAAATGGTGTCCAAGAATGTCCTCAAATTCACGGTGGCGTCAGGGCCGGTCGTCGGGTGGCCCACTAACTTGGCCGCGAATTCGCCAAAAGATGCCTCATTCGCCGCCTTCGGTGAATCTTTCATGTCGATGATCGCTACACGACCCTTCGGCCTTGAATCACGCGCACCAGTATCACGATGACCGCAAGGACCAAGAGTGCGTGAATCAGCCCGCCCATCGTGTACGACGAGACCATGCCAAGTAGCCACAGTACGACTAGGACTACCACTAATGCTTGGAGCATTGTTTTTCTCCTTTACTTGATTACTCCGTCTTGTAGCAGCGTCTCTGCTCCTGGACATGGGGCTGACGGAGCGGGCGTCCTCGGGACCCGAGGACCCACCGCTCATTTCTTTGGGTGTTGTCGCTCGCGTTCTCAAGAGATGGACGTTATCGCGTCACTTCTAGCCCCTTGTCTTTTTCTTGTTGTCTTCCGTATTGGGCGCCTGTCCGCGTTTGCTCGGCTTCTTCTTGGTGTCAGATCGAGTGTCCTGCACTTTGGGTTCAGACTTCGGCGATCTCACTTTCGGATCGGCCTCAGCCCCTTGCGAGCGTTCTTTCGTTGTGGATGGCTTGGCTTCCGTCTTCTCGGGCCGTGCCTGAACGTCCGGCTTCGGCCTCTGAGACGAGGGGGTCTCCTTTTTGGCCTCAACCTTCCGAGGATCCTCTTTCGCGGGAGCCGGCTTCGCGTCCGCCTTCTCGGGCCGCGCCTGAACGTCCGGCTTCGGCCTCTGAGACGAGGGGGTCTCTTTTTTGGCCTCAACCTTCCGAGGATCCTCTTTCGCGGGAGCCGGCTTCGCGTCGGTCTTTTCGGGCCGTGCCTGAACGTCCGGCTTCGGCTTCTGAGACGAGGGCGTCTCTTTTTTGGCCTCAACCTTCCGAGGTTCCTCTTTCGCGGGAACTGGCTTCGCGTCCGCCTTCACCGGCTTCTTCTCCGACACGGGAGTTTCCGCTTTCGCTTCAACCTTTTCCGGCTTCCCTTGCCGGTCCCTACCTTCAACAGCTTGCGGCTTCGGCGCGACAGGCGCGGCAGGCGGAGTCTTCGCACCCTTTACGTTTTCTGTCTTGCGCGCAACGACGGGAGACACTGGCAACGTCGCCCGATCCGGCTCGGCGGTTTCACCACCCTCTTTCGACCTTCCCGCTGCTTTCGGCTCCCTCTCCAACTTTGCGCGCTCGGATTGGAGCTTATGGACCTCTCGTCCCCGCGTCTCGATCTGCTTGCGCTCGTCCATTCCAACAGACTTGAAACGCATGGGCTGGGTCGTGCTCCGCACAGCGTCTTCGAGACTTTTTCCGATGATTATGTTCTGCGTGATGTTGGTCGTGTTGTTGTTGATGAAGTTAACTTGGAGGGCCAGCGTCTGAGGCGGACGCGCATTCACATTTTCCCTGAAGTACCTGTACCTTTCGTCGATATGGACGTCCCAGTCCACGTCGATCCGCAACTGCGTGGAGCGAAACTGCGCGTACATGGGGTCGTAGCCATACCGCGTGATTTGGTTCGAGTACCACGGATAGTAGCCGCGGTCTTCGTAGCGAGAGTCGTAGTAATCGCCGAAGTAATAGTGATGGGACCTTGGCTGTACGAAGAGCGAGGCAAGGATCACGACGAGGTCAATAACGATGGTGGGCGAGTGGTAGTAACTGGGTTGCCTGTAGACAGGCTGCTGGTAGTAAACCGGCGCGAATATCACACCGCGATGGACGATATCGTGGTCCCAGTATCCGGGCACATAGATGTAGCCTCTCGGCGTCCACGTGTAATGAGCGGGGGACCAGACCCAATCAGGCTGCTGCAACACCCAATACCCGGGTTGCCAGTCGTAGCGAGTTTGCTGCCACACCCAGCAACCCGGCGTCCATGAATGGTCACGTCCTGGTGCGGGAGAATTGGGACCGACATCAAGCGGTTCCGGTGGTGTTGGCAGGTAGGTTACTTCCGTTTGGGCGGCGTCCCCCCAAAATCCCGAAATCCATTGCGAGCCATCGCCGACGGGCGCCCAATATCCCGGAACCCACTGGCGACCGGGTGGGATATCCCGCCACACGCCGCTCAGCCATATAAAATCGCTCCGATCATCGTCCCAACTCCAGTAACCGGGAATCCACGCGATATTGTCGCCTTCAGGTCGCTGATCGGGAGGCAACTCCGAAATAGGATCGTACGGGGACTTCGTGATTACGACCCCGGCGCTGGCGCCCGTCATAGACGCCTCTGCGAAGGCTTCGTGGATTGGGCCGCGCGTCAGCACCTCCACGCCGGCCTCGACTGTGACCTCGCCCTGGGCAGCGGTTGCCAGTCCCAGGATCAGGAGCGATGCAACGCAAAATCCCCTTCGCAGATTACGGGCTCCTTCTTCCTTGGTGCTCGTATCAGTCGTTGTCATTGTTCATTCCTTTCGGTTCTTTGGCTTAGGCTGCCGGTTGGTTATGCGTCATCCAGTATTGGCCGACAATCGTCACAATGGCCTGAAAGTCGGGGTAGCTCAGGGGCTTGATGATGTAACTGTTTGCTCCGCAGCGATAGCTCTGCGAGATGTCGCCGGCCGCTTTGGAGTCGGTGAAGATGACCACCGGCGTAACCATAAGCGCGTCTTGCGGCTCTATCGACCGTATTTGGCCGAGTACGGAGAAACCGTCCGATCCCGGTAGCGCGAGATCCAGAAGGATTAGTCTCGGGGGATTATCCCCGAGCCGCTCCGTCCACGCTCCGCGGCCAAAAAGAAAATCGAGCGCCTCGCCCCCGTCCCTAACCGCGACGACGACGACATCGGGTATGGAGTCTTGCAGCGCAAGCACGATGGACGCGCGTTGGCTGTCATCGTCTTCCACGACAAGAATGTCTACTGATTCGCCATTCATCACGACGGTTACTCCAATTGCGCGTGTGTTTTTAGTAACTTTCTTCCGCACGTTTCGATCAGGAGGGTAGCCCTCCAAGATGAATTTCTGGCAAACATGGCGTAAAGGCTTCGTAATCAATTCGAGCCGCGTGCGCGGGTCCCGCGTCCCACGCCAACTCTCTCGCGTCATTCCTCAGCCCGGACGAGTTTTTCGCACACATTCTTACGAGTGGCAGGCCCTCGCCTGTACCGTCGTCGTCCGAGAATGGATCGGAACCTTTACTGAAGCTTTGCCATTTCTTTGCCTGCGCTCTTTGTTCAATAGCTACGCTCGCGACGTGGTCGGCATGTCGCCACCACATAGACGTTGCCAGACCCGTTGGAACCCCGGCCCCATAGCGCGTCGGCGGGAAACGGTGTCGCAATGTCGAAGAAGAGCACGGTCGTGGCCGTGCCCCGGGTATCGACCCCGGAAAAGGAGTTCGTATCATGGGATTGATTTTGCTGATCGTCTTGATTGTGCTGCTCATGGGCGCCGTGCCCCGCTGGCCGCATAGCCGCAATTGGGGCTACGGTCCGAGCAGCGGCTTGGGCCTGGTAATGGTGATCGTGCTGGTGCTCGTGCTCGCCGGATACCTCCCTCGCGGCTTCTAGCGGTCGTCGGATCGGGTTCGCCACCGATGTGAGGCGGCGATCACGTTCGAAAACTTCAACCTTTCTCGAGGGGAAAATGTATGACCTGGGATCAGATCGAAGGCAATTGGAAACAATTCACCGGCAGGATTAAGGAGCACTGGGGCCAACTGACCGACGACGACCTTACCGCCATCGCCGGGAAGCGCACGCAGCTTGCCGGCAAGCTCCAGGAGCGCTGCGGCTACGCGAAGGACGAGGCGCACCAGCAACTCGACGACTTCACGAGGGCGCTCAGGTCGTAAGCGTTTCCTACCTTGCTCGCCTTGGCGCGAACTTAGTGCGCGGATCGGAATCCGCGCCACGGTATCGTCCTAGCCTCCATCGTTGAATGACCGAGTATGCGGAACTAGCAGCCCGTGGCAGAAGTCGCTTTTCTGGTTAAATCGTCATGCGCGCGTGAC
>CAYXRK010000133.1:0-13464 GCA_964467615.1 uncultured Nitrospirales bacterium
GAGAAAGGAAGCGGCGCCCGCATCCTGCGTGGGTTGGACTGCGGCATGGCGGTCGTCACGTTTCCACTTGCGACCTTGTCAGGGCGCGACGTCAGAATGGAAGACCACTACCGGCGCTACATGGAGAATCTGTTGAGCGATCTCGCGCTGCACTCGGAACGGTTGGCGTTGGGGAGCGAACTTGTTTACTTCATCGAACTTGGCCGCGGCCCTCAGGCGGGTAGAACGCGCAATGTGTAGCCGTCCGCTTGGCGGCATAGTTCGCAGGGCCGGCCAAACACGCGCGCGAGATTCTCGCTGGTGAGGGTGGAGGCGACTTCGCCCGCGGCCGCCGTCCGGCCTTCGCGCAGGAGCATCGCATGGGTGATCCAAGGCCGGACCTCTTCGACGTGGTGAGTCACCAACACGATTGCCGGGCCCGTTTGGTTCGCGGCCAGAATCCCGACATTTGTTAGAAAGGACTCGCGTGCGGCGGGATCCAGTCCGGCGCAAGGCTCGTCAAGCACGAGTAGCGCTGGTTCGTTCACCAGCGCCCGCGCAATCATCACGCGTTGTTGTTCACCCTGAGATAAGGTTTCGAATCGTTGATCCGACAAGTGTTCGGCCTGTAGGGCGGCGAGGACCGCGTTGGCGCGCTCATGTTCGCGGGGTGTGAATTCTCTGTATAGCCCGAGCCACGCTTCGAGTCCCGACAGAACGACCTCGAGCGAAGTGTCGTTGGTCGGAAATCTCGACTCGATCGCGCTGCTGACCCAGCCAATCGTCTTGCGCAGTTCCCGAATATCGCAGTGACCAAATTCACGTCCCAAGACGCGTATTCCCCCCCGAGTTGGCCATTCGTATCCGGTAAGGATTTTGAGAAGCGTGGTCTTCCCCGACCCGTTCGCGCCGAGGAGTACCCAGTGCTGGCCGCGCTGCACAGTCCACGAAACTCCATCCAGGATCGGCCGACCACCTCGGACAAATGCGACGTCTTGGATATCCAGGACGACGTTACGGGTCAATTGAACACACCTCCAACATGCTGCGGCCCGCGAGAACTATACCGAAGACAGCTTGGAGGACGGTTCAACCTCATACGGCGAATGCACTGCATGAGGCCGTCGTCTCGCCTTGCTCCGAAATCGCATTGCGACCCGAAAGACCCTATGATAAACTGTTGACAAGGTCAGTTCCTGAAGGGGGCGGAAATGGACCAGATTCTTCAGAGTATTCAGGAAAACACGGTGGCCTATGTCATTGTCGCCGTGTGCCTGGTACCCGTCCTCTACTTCACGCGCAAGTGGACGGGCCCGGTGCTCATGGGGATCGGCGAGATCGTAGTCTATTCTGCCGTGTTTCATGTAGTCATCGCTGGTCTTGTCCGCTTTTTCGCATGGTTCCGCGAAGCCTCGTCATTCCAAAACGTGGATACAAGCGGTGCTGTCACACAGGCCACTCTTACGACGCCGTTAACGCAATTCTGGGACCAGACGCTGTACAGGCCTCCATTTCTTTTCTGGGTGGAGGTGGTCGGTTTCGCCGCCATTCTCTACATCGTGATTTGGATCCGTCCGACTAAATTCGCCTCAAAGAACAAATACAAGGGTAAAGACGAGTCCGGATCCGGGGCCAAGGGTGGCGGCGGCCTCAATAAGGCAAGCCGATACACCTACACCCGGGACCGCGGCGGCGCAAAAAAGAAATAGTCGACGTCCTTCCTGAGTTCGCCGAGCCACCGCCTGCGACTCTTTCAACCTGCTCGCCGACGTCCGTTGTATGTCCATGAACGTTGCTGTCATCATGCGACCCTGCGCGGGACAAGCGTCAACAACTCCTCCCGAGGGTGAATCGTGGACGAAGACCTCGTACTCGCGACATCCGTACCTGCGGCCAGCGACTCGGTATTGGATTCTCTGCTTGCCGAAGGAGTTCACCAGGCATCGGACGCCGTGTTCATCACCGACGACTCCGGGGTGATTTGTTACGTTAATCCTGCGTTTCAGCGGCTTACCGGCTTCACAGCCGAAGAGGCGATCGGACAGACGCCTCGAATTCTGAAGAGCGGCCAGCACGATGCCCAATTCTACGGCGAGATGTGGTCCACGCTAACGCGGGGCGACGTGTGGGCCGGTCCGATCGTGAACCGCGGTAGGAACGGAGACTTATATAAAAAGCGGCTAACGATTTGGCCGATTCGCGACCTGGGCGGTCAAGTTTCGCACTACATGAGTCTGGCACGCGATTTGAGCAAGGAACTGCAACTCGAGGCCCAACTTCGGCAGGCCGCGAAACTTGAGGCGATCGGGCAGTTGGCGTCGGGAATCGCCCACGAGATTAACACGCCAACGCAGTACATCGGTGACAATGTCCAGTTCTTGAAGGACATGTTTTCCGATGTATTGCGAGTGCTCGCTGCCTACCGCACATTGGCTGAAGCAGTGCGGACGGGGCAGGGGACCGTCGAAGCGCTCGAGTCGAGTGACTCGTTAGCGAACTCGCTCGACCTGGAATTCTTGATCGCGGAAACGCCAGGCGCCCTAGACCGGACCATCGAGGGAAACCATCGCGTGGCGGAGGTGGTGCGGGCGATGAAGGAGTTCGCGCATCCGGGGAGCGAGGAAAAGGTGCCGACGGATATCAACCGCGCGATCGAGAATACGGTGTCGGTCGCGAGAAACGAATGGAAGTATGTGGCGGACTTGGAGACGGATCTGGATCGAGACCTGCCCATGGTCCCTTGCGTGGCGGGCCCGTTCAACCAAGTGGTGTTGAACATGATTGTGAACGCGGCCCACGCCATCGAGGAAAGAGTAAGCGCGAACTCTGGTGAGAAGGGTCGAATCACGGTGCGAACGCGGCGGGCGGACGGCAACGCGGAGGTGCGCATCGAGGACACGGGCGCGGGGATTCCGGAGGCTATCCGCAGCCGAATTTTCGACCCGTTTTTCACGACCAAGGGGGTGGGCAAAGGTACCGGGCAAGGCCTAGCCATCGCGCAAGCGGTGGTGATCGAGCAACTCGGCGGAGCGATCGCAGTGGAATCGCGCGTTGGCGAGGGCACTACGTTTATACTCTCGCTCCCCTTGGAATAGCGCGCTAACCAGACACGAGAGACCCGTGGAACCACAAGACCCCCCCCTCAAGCGCATCCTGTTCGTCGACGACGAGCCCAATTTCCTGAACGGCATCCGGCTCATGCTGCGCGCGTTTCGCGGCGAATGGGAACTGCGGTTCGCGGGAAGCGCTGATGAGGCCCTCGCGCATACCGATACCCATGATCTTGACGTCATCGTTTCGGACGTAACGATGCCGGGCAAGAACGGATTGGATCTGTTGCACGAGTTGCGTTCGCGGCCACGTACGGCGAATACGCCCGTCATCATGCTTACGGGAAATGCCGAGGCCGACCTGAAGCGGCGGGCCCTCGATCTGGGGGCGACGGACCTGTTGAACAAACCGGTCACGCCGGAAGACTTACAAGCGCGAATTCGGAGCGTACTCAGGCTCAAGGCGTACCAGGACCAACTGGAGGAGTACAACGCAACGCTCGAGCGCAAAGTGCGCGAACGCACGGCGCAACTCGAGCATTCGCACCGGGACATTCTTTGGCGCTTGGCCAAGGCGGGAGAGTTTCGCGACGAGGAAACCGGCGACCACGTTATGCGCGTCGCGAGTTGTAGCCGAATCCTGGCCGAGAAGCTGGGGTTGGATTCGGGCACGATCGAAGCGATTTTTCTGACGAGCCTGCTTCACGATATCGGCAAGATCGGCATCCCGGACGCGATTTTACGCAAGGAGGGTTCGCTATCGGACGAGGAGCGGCGCGTCATGCAATCCCATTGCGCGATAGGGGCGAGCATTCTGCGCGAAGCTCCGAAAGGGCTTCACGCGTTCCTCGAGTGGCGGCCGGGCCTGCCCGCAGCCGAGGTGATTGAAGACGACGGGTTGCGCAGGATGGCCTCGGAGATTGCGTTGTCGCATCATGAGAAGTGGGACGGGGGCGGCTATCCCGCACGCTTGAAGGGTGACGCAATACCAATTTCCGGTCAGATTGTCGCCGTCAGCGACGTATATGACGCGTTGCGGTCGGAGCGTCCTTACAAGAAGCCGTTTTCGAAGGAAGAAACGCTGAGTATCATGCGGCTGGCGCGCGGCGTCCATTTCGCGCCGGACGTGTTCGCCGCGTTCGAGACCGCGGGGGGCGAGTTCGAGCGGGTGCGCGAACGGCACGCGAACTAGCAGGGAGTCGGTTCTTCGTGAAGCGTATCTTGTTTGTCGACGATGATAAGAGCGCCCTTGACAGTCTCAGGGTGATGTTCCACGGTATGCGCGAGACGTGGGACCTGGCATTCGTGAGCAACGCCCGTGCAGCCATGGAACTGATGGGGAAGACGGGCGCCTTCGATGCGGTCGTTACTGAACTACGGCTGCCGGGCGAATCGGGCGCGGACTTCCTTCGCCAGGTGATGATGGAGTTTCCGCTAACGGTCCGGTTGGTGTTGGCGGCGAACCTGAATCGAGAAGCAATCTCTGAGTGCGCGCCGATCGCCCATCAAATGTTGATGAAGCCGTGCGAATCACAACGACTTCGCGGCGCAGTGGGCCGCGCGCTGTCCCTACAGGATCGGTTTAGCGGCACGTTTCTGAAAACGACCTTGATGAACATCGGGAGCTTGCCTTCGGTCCCGGTGGTGTATACGGAAATCGTCCAAGAGATGCAGCGCGAAGATTTTTCGATTGAGAAGATCGGGCGCATCATGGAAAGGGACGCGGGGATGAGCGCGAAGGTCCTTCAGATCGTCAATAGCGCGCATTTCGGCCTTCGGCACGAGGTATCCAACATCGTCCATGCGTGCGCGTTGCTGGGCCTTGACAACATCCGCGCGTTCGTGCTGTTCGCGCGGCTTATTTCCGATATCGAAGGCCATAAACTTCCAAAGGGATTCAGTTTGAATGCGTTGTGGAACCACGGATTGGTTGTAGGCGGTTACGCGAAGCGCATCGCGCAGCATGAGAACGCGACGAGAAAGGTCGTGGACAACGCCTATACGGCGGGTTTGCTGCATGACATCGGGCTGTTGATACTGGCTTCGCAATTGCCCGAAAAATTGGCGGACATTTTCGCGCGCGCAAAGGCCGAGAACAAGACGGTCGTGGACGCCGAGAAACTGGAGATCGGCGCGTCGCACGCCGACATCGGGGGGTACCTGCTTGATTTGTGGGGCCTGCCAACGCCCATCGTGACCGGCATTACGTATCACTTCTATCCGTCGACGAGACCCGAAGCCGTATACTTGGACGAGGAAGAGGCGGAGTTCGAGGCTTTGACGGCCGTGCACGTGGCGAATTATTTTTGCGAGGAACAGGACGCCTCGCCCGACGAATTGATCACGCCAATCGATATGAACTACTTGGAAGAGATCGGACTTGGGGATCGGGTGGGTTCGTGGTACGACGCGTGTTTCAAAGCGAAGTGATGCGCGTTTCGCGGACCGCAGACGCGAGCGCCGTCGACACGAAACACAAACGGCCAACAGGACCGGTTGAAGGACAATATTCGTGAACCGGGTACTTTTCGTCGACGAAGACAAGAACGCGCTCGACAGCTTACGGGTGATGCTGCACCCGATGCGCGCGACGTGGGACATGAGTTTCACGCCTGACGGCCAGGAAGGCCTTCGCATGATGGAAGCGGGCGGCCCGTTCGATGTCGTCGTTACGGAACTGCGCATGCCGATCATGCCGGGCACGAAGTTTCTGCGCGAGGTGATGACGAAGTATCCCTTGACCGTTCGCTTCGTACTTTCCGGCGATCTCGACGACCAGAACCTGTCGCGGGCAGCGGCCGTGGCGCACCAAGTTCTGGCCAAACCCTGTGACGCGCATCGGCTCCGGGAAGTCATCACGCGCGTGCTTTCCCTCAAAGACCGCTTCGACAATCGCTTTCTAAAGGAAACCCTCCTCAATATCGGCAGTTTGCCGTCGGTGCCGGTGGTCTATACGGAAGTGATGCGTGAAATCCAATCGGAGAACTCTTCGATGGACAAGATCGGGAAACTGATTCAGCGCGATCCGGGCATGAGCGCGAAGGTACTTCAAATCGTAAACAGCGCACACATGGGGTTGCGCCACAAGATTTCGAGTATAACGCACGCATGCACGATGCTGGGCATGCAGAACATCAAGGCCTTCGTCTTGTTCGCGGAATTGTTCGCCTCGGCCGAAAAGGGCAAGCTGCCGAAGGGATTCAGCCTCGATTTGCTGTGGAACCACGGCTTGGCGGTGGGAGGGTTTGCGAAACGAATCGCGGAGGCCGAGGACGCGCCTCGGAACGTGATGGAGGATTCGTACACCGCGGGCCTCATGCACGATATCGGCCTGCTGATCCTGGCCTCGCAACTGCCGGACAAACTCGTCGAAGTGTTGAACATGAAGCGATCCAGCCCCGTGACCGTCTGGGAAGCTGAGAAACGAGTGCTCGGGGCGACGCATGCGGACATTGGCGGATACCTGCTGGACTTGTGGGGTCTGCCGGATTCGATCGTCGGAGCGATAACCTACCACTACTATCCTTCTGGGCGTCCGGAATCGTTTCATTCGCCCACATCAGAGGATGAAGTTGCCGGATTCGACGCCCTCACGGCCGTCCATGTCGCGAATTTCTTTTGCGAAGGCGAGGAAGCGAAGGAGCACGATCTCAAGCCGGACATCGACGCCGTCTACTTGGAACGACTCGGGCTGAGCGAGCGAGTTGATCGCTGGTACGACGTGTGTTTCGCGAGCACTTGACAGTGGTTACTGGCCGCGGCGCCCGGTAAACGCAACGTCACCCATGGCGGAGGATATCGTGCCGTCCATGGAATTCGAGTCGACGGTCGCCGAGAGTTCCGCGTCCACTTGCTGCCCCTGATAATCCGCAAGCATCTTGAACGAGAGTTTCGATCCCTCGAACAGCACGTTGCTGACCTTGATGCCGTTTGCTCCGACCGCGGTCATCGTGATTGCGCCGGCCGGTGATACGGAAATGCTCGCGTCGATGGCCCCGTTCGGCGTATCGATGTTCAGTTTCCAATCGCCATTGAGCGGTGTCAACGGCACGCGCTTGCCCTGTGCCGGAGCGTCTCCCAATTCGGTGTGAAAGTTCCCCTCGATAGCATCGCCGGAGATGGTCCCGGTGAAGGTCGCGGTGATCGCCTGTCCGTCATACTCGGTATCGAGCGAGAACGACAACTTTTCGTCGTCCATCTTCACATCCTTGAGCGTGATTTCCGTATCGTTCGATTTCATCACGCCGGACGAATCCTCTCGCAAGACCAGCTTGTTGTTTAAGGCGCCCGCGGGAGTCTGGACTTCGAGGTCCCATACTCCGTTCGCGGGCACTTTTCTCGTGACGATCGCGAAAGCTTCGCCCAGATCGGTATGGAAGGTCCCGCGTATCACGGCGCCGTCAAACATCCCATCAAATTCGGCGACGAGTTTCTCGCCTTCATATTCGACGTTCGTTTTGAACGTTACTTTGCCCTGATCGAGCGCGACCGTGCCGAGGAGCACGGGAGCGCCAAGAAACATCACTGATCCTTCACCGTTTTCACCGATGGTGAGCTCAACCTGCATGGGCCCGGCGGGAGAATCGAGCTCCATGGACCATACGCCGGAGAGCTCGTGGGCGAACGCGGTGTTCGAGAGAATCGCGAGTGCTCCCGCGGCCAGGGCGTAACGTCCGGCCCTAAAGACGAAGACTTTCATGATTGCTTTAGACTCCCTTTGTTTGATTTGGACGCGCCGTTAAGCATACACGGTCGGGTCTTAACGGCCGGCCAACGGCGACCAATTGGGTTCGCGTGAGCAGCCCAGCGCGTCTAGTTCCTTATTCAACCGTGCATCGAGTTCCCGAAAGAGGGCTTTGGTCTCCGGCGGTACGTCCGTTCCGAGGATGCGCTGTTCGACATTACCCGCCTGGGTCGTCGTATAGAACTCTCCGACCAGATTGTTCGTTTCGCCGGGGTCCTGCTCGAGGTCGTACAACTCGTATCGGTCGAAGATACCATGATAACGCATCAGCTTATAGCGGTCGGTGCGCAAACCGAGGACCGTCGGCGTCTGTGGAAAAGCGCGCTCCCAAAAGTACGTGTACACAAACGCGTCTCGCCAAGCGGCGCGAGTACCATTCAACATTCCGAAGAACGATCTCCCTTGCATCGTCGGCGGGACCGCCACGCCCGCGGCCTCGAGAAACGTCGGGCCAAAATCGACATTGAGGACCATTTCATCCCGGCTGTTCCCCGCGGGCAACAACTCCGGACAATGCACGATCAGCGGCGTCCGTATCGAGGCTTCGTACATCGTGCGCTTGTCGATCAATCCATGCTCGCCGAACTGGAACCCGTTGTCCGACGTGAATACGAGCAAGGTCGAATCGAGCAGCCCTTGGCCCTTGAGGGCGGCTACGATCTTGCCGACGCTATCGTCGACCGCCCGCAGCGTCTCGGCGTACTTGCGCACGAAGACGTCGAAATCGACCGTCTTATTGTAAAGTCCGTCGACCCCGTGCCAACTGTTTCGTTGCTTCCGGACCCAATCGGGTTTTCCGCGGTAGTTCTCCTCTGTGTCGGCCATCGTCCCGGGGCGTGGCCAAGTCTTGCCCTCGTAACTGCCAAGGTGCCGCTCAGCCGGCACGAAGTCGGCGTGCACCGCTTTGTGCGACACGTACAGGAAGAACGGCTTCTCGTGTTGCCGCTCGAGGAACTCCACGGCGAAACTGGTGATCTGATCGGGATTGTAGCCAGTGGTTTGTGTCTGTTTCCCGTCGACGTTGAATGTTTGATTGGTGTAGAGCCCTTGGCCGCGAAACGAAACCCATCGATCGAAGCCCGGCCGCGGCGCGTCCGTTTCGCCGCCCATGTGCCATTTGCCGATAAAGGCCGTTTCGTAACCGGCGCCCTGCAGCAGAGAAGGAAATATCGGCGTCGCGGGGTCAAGCGGCGTGCTGTTATCGAGCACGCGATGGGTGTGCGCCCATTGTCCCGTAAGAATCGATGCTCGGCTCGGCGAGCAGAGCGACGTGGTTACGAAACTGTTCTTGAACAACGTGCCGTTCTTGGCCAACGCGTCAAGATGGGGCGTCTCGAAAAATAGATTCAATACCCCCAAGGCGTCGTAGCGCATGTCGTCGACAAGAATGAAGACGATGTTGCGCGGCGCGGCGCGGGCAGACTCAAGCGCCCCAAAGATCAGCAGAGCAGCAGCCAGAGAAACGCGCCATCGACGAAGCACGGCGGAGCACCCCCTATTCGTGCGGAATCGAGTTGTAGTGTTCCGCTAGGAGGTCCCGGCCGAAGTCGCCGCTCCTGTCCCGCCAGATCGTGTGTACATGATTGGGCGTAAGGGCTACGGCGCAATACTCGATGAGAAACTCCGGGCCTTGCACGCGGTAATAGTTGCGTTCACCTGGCGTGGTGGCGCCGATCCACGCGAAGTAGACGTTTTCCCATCCCCCCTTTTCGACCTTGTCGCGCCGCGACCATTGCACGTCGGGGGGCACGGTCGAGACATATTCCTCGACGAGGTCGCGCAGAGCTTTCCGCTGGTTGGCATCGAGCGCGGAGAACGCGATGCCTTCCGGCGGCCCGTCAAACTCGATCTGGCGCTTGTCCCCGCTGAACATGTCGCGCGGCATTTCATCGGCGATGATCGCCTTCGCGCGTAGCTCGGCATTGAGCGACTCCATCAGCTTGCGCGCGATCAGGTCCTCGTTTCGGAGGATATGAAGGCCGGCGCGCGGCCCTTCCGAGATGACGTGTGGCTCCGCGCCGAAGAACGACGGAGCGGCCACGTACAGCTTCCCCTGCGAGACGGTAAAACTGATCGCGAGATGGTGTCCGTGAATTCGCCAGGCCCAAGTCCCGTCCGGCGTAGGGTCGCCAAAGATCGCGAGGCTGTATTTGTCGGTGCCGTGCATATTGTTGGCGCGGCCGCCCCGCGCGAGGTTGGTCTCGACCAGAAAGTCGTCCAACTCGATAATGCCCTTCCCCTTCTCGTAACCCTTGGCGCTGAGGCTCGCGCTCAATAGGGCATGGAATAACTCTTGTTGGTCAGCGCGCATTTCGGCCTGACGCAGACCGGTAAGCGGAAAGGGCGCGGTGCGGAACTCGAGCCGTTGTTCGGCGTCCAAGGCGAATACGCAGGCGGCGCGTTGCTCGGTCGACAGCGCCGCGACAAAGTTTTTCGCCGCGGCCGCCATGAGCGCGGGCGTCTCGCCTTCGGAAACGGCGGCGCGCGTTTGTAACAAACCAACGAAGACAATCGTCGATGCGACGATAAACGCAAGAAAAACACGCATGGGGCCCCTCCCGGCATTCGCACACGGCGGTTGTTGTAACACAGTTCGGCATGGCGCTCAAGAACTATCGCCAAAAACGAACGCCGCCTTCGGGCCAGAGCGAGGCCAAGGGCGGCGGAATGAGAACGGACTGCTAACTACTTGATCGAGTAGTCGATCCAATTTTCGAGCAGCTCTCCTCCGGGGCCCGCCGGAACGTCGGCGCTTGCGTCCGGGTTCTTCGCGTTCATGGTCGTGTTGTCATATTTCGCTTTGACCGTGATGACCGTACCCTTCGGCGCTTCCAACGGCGCCGCGAGCTGATAACTGAAGTTCAACATCGGGTCCCAATGCGCGATGTTTAGAAGTTCCTTTTCGTCGCCGGCGGGCAGCTTAGCGGTAACGATCACGCTCTTACCTCGTTGACGCAAGACCGGCGTCACGGCATGGATGAACCCGTCCTCCGCCATGGTATATCCGGCCGAGGCGTCCTGTTCCTTGCCTGCGGGAATCGTGAACGAATCATTCGCCGCGCGCGTCGTAAGCACGGTCTTCGTCACGCCCGCCGGACGCGCCGCGAACTTGACCGCGATTTGCGAGTTGTCGTCCGTTTCTTCCCAACCCGCTTCTTTGACATAGAAAGTGCGGACCGTGATCTTCTCGCCCTTCTTCAACAAGTAGGCCGAGCCCTCCGGCCACGTCACGCTCGAGTTGCCGGGTAGGTAGCGGCCCAGCGGGCCCGCGTCAATGGAGAGCACGAGGAACGTGTCCGTCGGGCGGACCTCGGCGGCGACAATGTACTTGTCCTCATCGAAACTCGTCTCTACAACGCGCTCGAACACGTTCTCACCGACGTCTTCCGGAATCGTGTGCGCTTCGAGCGTGAAGACGTGGTCCGGCTCGCCAATCTGCCACTCCGAAAGCTGGGCCTTCCATTCCGTCGCGCCCGGCGCGTACTTGTCCGCGATCCACTTCAGCATCACCTCTTTTTCCTTGGCGGTGAGGCGCTTACTATTGCTGAAATTCGCGGAACTTGCCGGCCACGGCGGCATCATTCCCATCTCGATGTGTTCTTTCATCTTCGCGGTCCACTTGCCGATTTCACCGCGCGTCGTGAACGGCATTGGCGCGGCGCCCATCGGACGGTGACACTCGATGCAGCGGTTCTGGAAGATGAGTCCCACGCCTTCGCCCAATGTCGGCTGAAGTTCCGCGCCCTGCAACCACGCCGGGACGATTTCCTGTTCGCCACTCCCGCTTTCCGCGCCGCCGCCGAGATCGATCGCGCCATCAACCGGCCCCTTGCCTTCCACGTAACGGCCGCTTTGCAGCGCGAAGGCGTCCTCGCCGCGTTTCTCCAACCGGTCTAGCGCGCGCGGGAAATCTTCCGGAGTTTTGGATTCGTTGCAGAACTGGCAGCAGCTTTCCCATCGAAGCCCAAGTTCGTTCCACACGAGGCCGCTGCCCGTCGTAATTTCGTCCGTGACCGGGCACCAAATCGTGCTCATCGACTGGACGAAATTCGCTTTCCACCGCTCCTTCTCGAACCGCTCCGCGAACTTGTCCGGCGAGGCCATGAACTTTTCCGTGCTGTCGGCTTTGCTTGATCCATACTTCACGCCATCGTGTTCCCAGGTTGGAAAGGACGGATCTGCAGGCTCGAGCGTCACCGGATCAAGATTCTCGGGTTTGTATTTTTCGGAGATGTTGACCTTGGACAGATCAACAGCGTCGGGCGGAAGCTGCGCCCGGACGCTCCCAAACGCCGTCATCAACATGGCGATCAACGCGACGCGGAACATGTAAATGATCTCCTCAATTACGGGTCGCTAAGGGGCGCCCAGTTACGATCCGACGCACAATAGATCGATCCATCTGAAGCACAAGCAATCACATTCTTCCAATTAAAAACCCGAAAATCAATCTGGTTCCTGCGAAGAAGCCGCACCTGGCCCTTGGCCCGGTGCGGCTGGAAACGAATCGAACCGTCTACTTAAAAAAGCGTCAACAGCGAGGCTGTATACGCCACTGGGATGTTCGCCGGCGCTTCCGGAGATGGATACTTCTGGAACTCCACATGGCCGTCAAGGAATAGGACATTCGACCCGCCGGGGATGTGGCTGAAAAGGCCCGGAATCGTCGCGATCATGTCCGCCGCGATAAATACTTCCGATTGGCCGACGGCGTTTATGCCGGGATTATTGATGTCTGTAATGAGAAAGCGCTCGATGCCTTCGCGCAACGTATACAACGTGTTGCCGGCGCCGTTGCCGCACCCGGAAGGACAGTAGGTCGGGTTGTTGACCACCGACAGCGAGGCATCGTCGAAGTCGATGTCGTTGCGGATCATCGGCGGGATGTTGATCTCGTTTCCAACGTTTAACCCGAAAATGCCGAAGAACGCAGCAACGAGTTGTCCGGCGAGCGGCGTGCCCGCGGGCACTTCGGGAGTGACCAGGCCGACGGCATCGCTCAGCACGGTGAATTGTGGGTCGTCACTTACCTTGTCGAACACGTATCCCAAATAGAGATAGCTATCCGCAGTACGCGCGACGCCGCGATCACTCTGCGAACAATGAAACATCAAGTCGTTCTCATTCGTGACCGGGTTAAGCATATCGTCTTGCGAGAACCCCGAATCGGACGGACACACGACCACGCTCAGGTCCGGCAGATAATCGGGATAGATCTCGTCGATGCCGACGAAAAAAGTGGCGGTGAGCGCGTCGGTACCGGTAGGAAGATAGTTACCATTTCCGTCTACGGCGGTGCAGTCCACCTGCTCGTCGAAGTACGCCGAGAATGGGGGATACTTTTCGCCGCGCGCCTCGTTCGCATACATCTTGAGCGCAAGGCCGACTTGCTTCAGATTGTTCGCGCAACTCGCGCGGCGGGCGGCCTCGCGCGCCCGAGCCAATGCCGGCAGCAGAATGGCCGCCGCAAGCAGGAAACGGAAAATGGGGGGTCGCATGCCCGCAAAGATAGATAAGGTGGCGATGGTCAACCTTTGCCCGGCAATCCTTCAATGTATGCGGGGGTTTCCATCCTGTAACCACGGTTAATCCTTGCTTTTATCCCGTGCATCATCCGGGTACGACATGGCATGGACTTCGCTTTTCCAAAGGGCTTCACCCACGCAACGGACCTCCTGGGGTACCGTCCAA